>JALUXT010000113.1 GCA_027013245.1 Campylobacteraceae bacterium | reverse complement strand
TTACTATACTTTTTACTATGCCAAATTTATTATTTTCTGCCATAGAACCGCTTGCATCTAATATCAAAGATATCTCGTAGCCTTTGTCATTTTGTATGCTTATCTTATCTGTGATTATCGGACTCGCTATTGAGATTAGCAAAAGTGAAATAATTAGATATTTAAGTATATTTTCTATAAAAAGGCTTTTTTTAGAAGCTTTTTTTAAAAACTTCATAGTTGGAAAAAATATAGCATCCATCTTTGGCTTACAAAATAACTGACACACTGCAAATGGGATGATAAGCAGTAAAAACCAAGGGTAAACAAATGAAATCTGATTTAACATTATTTTAACCCCTTTATGATTTCTTTTATCTCAACTTTTAGTGAATCTGGCATTTGCGGAATATCTTTTTTATATTTAAATATCTCTAACTCTTTTAACAATTTTTTTATCTTCGTTTTATTGTTTTCATTTATAAAATAAGGCACATTTAAAGTAAAAGTATATGCTATATCTTTAGTATCTTTAAAATTTAGATTTTTAAGGCTTACAAGTGCTTTATCTCTATTTGTTGGTTTTTGTCTTTTTTTGGGTTGCATCAAATAGTATATAAGCAAGACGATGCAAATTAATACCAAAAGACAAAGGGCAATAAGATAATACATAGAAAAATCACTAACCTCTACAATCCCTTTTATATCCCT
This sequence comes from Campylobacteraceae bacterium, assembly GCA_027013245.1. Classification (GTDB taxonomy): domain Bacteria; phylum Campylobacterota; class Campylobacteria; order Campylobacterales; family Sulfurospirillaceae; genus JAADIZ01. The sequence goes on along the minus strand of JALUXT010000113.1, from coordinate 9,731 downwards.
TAGTTTTTCCCCCATAACTACCCCTTTAAAATCCCAGAAATTTTAAGATATACATCATCATCTGTATAAATTTTTCCATATCTTATCTTATGAGTTAAAAAATGTGCGTAAAGCTCTTCATCGTGTTCTTTTATCAGTTTTCTGTATTGGCTTAAACTGCTTTTGTCTAAGCTCATGCTATCTTCATCAAGTGAAACTGGGTCAACTAAAGAGATATCTCCGCTAAATTTTGGATTTTCTTCAAATCTATCTCGGACTATCAAAGCATATACTTCGTTTTTATGAGAAATTTTTGAGAGATCAACATCTTCATAAAAATCTCCAATTAAAAATATAAGTGATTTTTTCTTGATGTTAGAGTTTATAAACGCACAAAACTTATCGTAATCTACATGTTTTTTTACAGCATCAATCTGGAGTGCATATTTTAAAGTATCTTCTAAAACACCCAGTTTTTTCGTTGGCTTAAACAGTTTTTCTAACTGCTCATCAAAGAAAACAGTAGTTAAGTTATCGCTATTTTTTAAAGCAGAATAAGTAAGAAAGCCCATAACTTCAGCCATAACTTCTTGCTTGAATCTTTTAGTTCCAAAGTTGATAGAACCATTTACTAAAAATGCTATGATAATATTAAGTTCTCTCTCTTCATTAAAAAGATTAACTTTTACACCCATACCTTTGGCGGTTGATTTCCAATTTATACTTCTTACATCATCGCCTATAACATAATCTTTGATTTCACTAAAATCAAGACCAGTTCCTTTAAATGTGCTAAGAGTATTGCCAAGATTTCCTGTAAAAACCTTCTTTTTAACTTTAAGAAGTATCTCTTTTAGTCTATTTCTCATAATCAAAAATCCTTACGGAGCTTTGATTTTGTTCATAATCTTTTCTACTACTTTTTCAGTATCTAAACCACTAGATTCTGCTTGATAACTTAAAATGACTCTGTGTCTTAAAATACTATTTACAACTTTTGCCACATCAAGAGGTGTAACAAAATCTTTTCCTCTAAGAAGGGCCATAGCACGACTAGCTTTGTACATGTCGATTGATGCCCTAGGGCTTGCACCAAACTCAATCATATCTTCTAACTCATCCAATCCATACTGCTTTGGAAATCTTGTTGCAAAGACTATATCTATCATGTATTTTTGAAGTGCATCATCTACATGTATGTCATCTAAACTTTTTCTAAGCTCCAATATATCTTCAACACCAGCTACTTGCTCAACACTTTCAAAACCATTTTTTGCAACTCTTTGAACTATCTCAAACTCTTCACTTGGAGTGTTGTAACCCACCATAACTTTTAGCATAAATCTGTCTAATTGTGCTTCAGGAAGTCTATAAGTTCCCTCTTGTTCAACTGGATTCTCAGTAGCCATTACCAAAAAAGGCTCATCAAGTTTAAAAGTGGTATCAGAGATAGTAACTTGTTTTTCTTGCATAACTTCAAGAAGGGCGGATTGCACTTTTGCGGGTGCTCTATTTATCTCATCAGCCAAAAGTAGATTTGTAAAAACAGGTCCCTTTCTCACAGCAAAACTTGCATCTTTTTGATTATATACTTCAGTTCCAACAACATCACTTGGAAGAAGGTCTGGGGTAAATTGTATCCTCTTAAATCCCAAACCAAGTGATTTAGAAAGAGCGTTAATCGCTGTAGTCTTTGCAAGCCCAGGAACACCCTCAACAAGTATATGACCCCCAGCAATCAAACCAATCAAAAGAGAATCAACCAACTCCTCTTGACCTACGATAATCTTGCCAACTTCTTTTTTAATAGATATTATTTTTGAATTCATTATCAACCTTACATATGAAATATATTTGGTATTGTAATATTATAATTTAAACATTATTTAAATAAAATATAAACTATTGATAAAATTCCAAACTTAATGAATATAAAGCTTATAGGAAAGCATTATATAAGCATATAGTTGATATATTACTTTCTCTTTGCAATAAATTTATAAAAATAGAAAAAGATAACTTAATGAAAGAGATATTATAGATCTTACTAAAGGCAATATATGTTCAACGATTTGAAACAGATATCTTTATTTAGCACTTTTAATGATAGCGATTTTGAGTATTTAAGAAGCATATCAAGTACAAAAGATATAGAAAAAGATTGTGTTGTTTTTTATAAAGGGGATGAATCAAAAAACCTCCTCATTTTATTAGAAGGTAGCGTAAAAATCTATAAAAATAATCAAAAGGGTAATGAAATTGTACTTAGAATTATTGAATCGGTTTCATTTGTTGCTCAACTTGCAAATATTGAGCATATGTCTTATCCTTCTAGTTGTGCGACAATATTCAACTCAAAGATATTATTCATTGATTTCAAAAAATTTGAGGATAGATTTTTAAATGACACAAAGCTATCTCTTTTATTTATAAAATCATTAACAAAAACGACTATGAAACTCGAAGAAACAGTATCTACAAACTTGACACTTGATTCAACTTCAAAGGTGGCTAAGCATATATTTGAATCAACCCCCTCTGATTGCTCTTTAAACCACAAAAATTTAGCTTCTATGTTAAACATCACTCCAGAAACATACTCTAGGGCTGTTAGGAAATTTAAAGACGACAACATAATAGATGAAATAGATGGTAAATTTATTATCCTTGATGAAGAAACTCTACAAAAGTATTTTAAAATCTGACAATCTACACCCTATACTTGATGTATATCAAGTATATTATGATAAAAATTCTGTATAATTTTAAAAATTAAACAGGAGTTAAAATGTCTGATTTAGAAATCACAAAAACAGATGACGCAAAAGAGATAAAAGTTGAAGGTCAAACAGTACCTTTTTATGAGTATAAAATAAATGATACTACCTATATAGAATTTGACACTTCAAGATGTGGTCCTCCAGAGCCTATGGTAAATGCAATGCTAGCAGTTGGTCTTATAAAAGATAAAAATACAAAGGTTATCATGATAAATCACAAAAGCCCAGCTGGATTATTGCCTAAAATAAATCAAAATTTTGATATACTTGAAGGTACAACAGTTGATGGAAAGGCTAAATTAGTTTTCTCATATAAAGAAGGTATGAGTGAAAAAGCAGATTTGAGTAATAAAAGCTGCGAGGGCTAAATGGCAAAAAATCTAGCAACAGATATGGCGCCACCATTTATTTTGGTGGCTCACTATTTTATAGCAGGAGCAATTTTTTATGCAGTAACTGCATTCTTGCTACCTTTTTACGCAAATGAAGTGAGTGGGTATTTTCTTTCCTCCTCTATTGCATCATTAATGCATCTTTATTTGCTTGGTTTTGTGATGATGACTATATTTGGTGCCATGTATCAATTAGTTCCCGTTGTACTTGAAATCCCAATCTTTTCAAAAGATTTTGCTTATATACAATTTTATATGTTTGTTGGCGGTATATTGATGTTTACATCTGGTTTGGCTGATGAGAATCTTACTCAGATTTTACCTTATGGTGCCATGCTTATGTATCTTTCAATGCTTATATTTGTAGCCAATATATTTTTGACTTATAAAAACATTTTGAGATGGGATATAGTGGCAAAATTTATCTTAGTATCAAATATATTTTTAACCATAGGCGTGACTATAGGCTTTATAATAGCACTAAATCTCGTATATGGTTTTTACCCTGATATACTAGGACTTGTACAGATGCATATAGCTACTACAATCTTTGGCTATGTGATTATGACCATCATGGGAATAGGTATGATTTTGTTACCTATGTTTTCACTCTCTCATGGATTTAAACAAACTTCGATAGAAATTGCATTTTACACTATAATCATAGGCTTAGTTCTGTTTTTACTTGGAACATTTTTAAAACTAGATATGCTTAAATTTGGAGGCATTATCCTTTCGATTGTTGCAATTTTTCTTGCATTGTATCAAATGTACCTGATATTTTCCACGAGAATAAGAAAACAAAATGACTTTTGGGCAAAAAATATGATGGCCTCATTTGCTACGCTAATCATCTCGTTTTTTATACTTTTAGCAGGAGTTTTAACTAAAAATGACACTTATTATCTACTTTTTGGTTTCACTCTCTTCTTTGGATTTTTTACATTTTTTGTAGTTGGCCATATCTATAAAATACTTCCATTTTTGGTTTGGTATCAGAGATATTCTCCTTTAGTTGGAAAGTTAAAAGTACCTATGTTAAATGATATGATACACGAGAAAATAGCAGATGCACAGTTTTGGATAACGCTTATAGGATTATTGCTAGCCACGGGGTCCATCATCACAAAAATTTCAGTTATATTTCAAATAGGAACCGTGATTATGGGAGTAGGAACGCTACTTGTGATATATAATATATATTTTACATTAGTATATGGAATAGAAGAATTAAAAAATTATTACGAAGGATTAGAAAATGACAGTAACTAAAGAAATGATATTTGATGCAACAAAAACAGTAATTGATCCTGAAGTTGGCTTCGATATCTATGCCTTAGGCTTGATATATGATGCAATCGTTGAAGGAGATCATGCACATGTAATTATGACCTTATCGACAAGAGGTTGTCCTCTTCATGAAATGATGAAACAATGGACAAAAGAAGCAGTTGAGAAGATAGAAGGCATAAACAGCTGTGAAGTTGAGATTGTTTGGGAACCAGCTTGGAATATAACAATGGCAAGCGATGAAGTAAAAAAAGCACTAGGAGCACTATAATGGCATTTCCAAAATTTTTTAGTGAAGTTCCAGGAATCACAACATTTGATCCCTTAGCTTTAACACTAGGAACCGTAGAAGACGGAATTATAAAATACAGATATACTCAGATAGTAAAATCAGCAGGGCACAGTTGTCCAACAGTCGCGGGTGCATACCTTATGACTCTAAAAGCACTTGATGCTCTTTATCCTGATACTCCTGCCATTAGAGGAGAGATAAAAGTAGAATTTAAAGAAGCCTTAGAAGATGGTGTGGCTGGAGTCATAGCAAATGTTATATCTAACATAACAGGCGCAACAGATAAAAGTGGTTTTAAAGGATTAAATGGGAGATTTGCAAGGCACTCTTTGATGAACTTTGATGCGGACATAAACTCTAGTGCAAGATTTACAAGAGTTGATAATGGTAAAAGCGTAAATGTTGATTACAACCCAGTAATAGTCCCAGCTCATCCAAAAATGCAAGAATTGATGGGCTTAGTGATGACACAAAGTGCAGATGAAGAACAGGTAAAAGAGTTTGGCAAACTATGGCAAGAAAGAGTCAAAAGAATTCTTATAGACAACATAAACAATCAAGAGATGATAAAAGTATATTAGTAGCAATTTTAACCGAGTAAGTATATACTCGGTTTTTTGCATTATTTCATATATTTAGTTTTTTAGGATTTACCACCAATACAACAATAGAGGCTACAAATAAGAAAAAAAGTAAATAAATCAAGTTTGCTGAGAGCTTATAAGACAAAATTCCAAATACGATTGAGCCCTGGGGCACCAAAAAGAAAAATCTTCTGGCATTCTTTTTGAAATTTTTCAAATCTTCTATACTGTGGCTCGGTGTCAATATCTTTAATAAATGTCTTCTATAAAACACTAGATAAACAACAAGAAGCTCCATAATTTTATATGCCACAAGAGCATAGACTATCGTCATCCTCCATTGTGGGTCAATGTACGAAGGAGGTGTCAGATTATAAAAAGAATCGAATAACATACTAACAAATGCGACAAAAAATAAAATCAATAAAACAATTTTTCTTCTTTTTGTCAAATTTTCTATTAGTGCGTCAAGATTATCTATCAAAAATATAACCTTTGTAAGTTCTAAAGTGGAAAGCCACTCAAAGAGTGGCTTGTATTATTATTTTCTAAGTTCTCTAATTTTTGCAGCTTTACCTCTTCTATCTCTTAGATAAAAAAGTTTAGCTCTTCTAACGCGTCCTCTTCTAACAACAGTTATACTGTCGATACTGTCAGAATAGAGAGGGAAAATTCTCTCAACACCGATAGAGTTAGCTCCGATTTTTCTTACCATAAAAGTAGCTCCTGTACCAGTACCTCTTTTAGCAATACAAACACCTTCATAATTTTGAATTCTTTGTTTGTCACCCTCTTTAATAGTAACAGCAACCCTTAGTGTGTCACCAGCTCTAAAATCAGGAATCTTTTTTTCACTAACTTGTGCTTGCTCAAATGATTCTATGTATTTATTTCTCATCAAATTGTCCTTTATTTCGCAAAAATAGGTCTGGTCTGAAATATTTTGTTTTTAGACCTGACATTTCTTTTTTTAAGGTGCAGATTATAGCGTGATTTCCCTTTAAAAACTCTGAGGGGATAGCACTATCTCTGAAAATATTTGGTTTTGTAAAAGATGGTGCTTCTAAAGCTCCATCTTCAAAACTTTCCTCACTTAAAGAGTCCTCATTTCCAAGAACTCCTTTTATGTTTCTACTAATCGCGTCACTCATGACCAGACTAGCCAACTCGCCACCAGTCAAGACATAATCTCCGATAGAGAAAACTTCATCCGCATACTCTTCGATAACTCGCTCATCAATTCCCTCATATCTGCCACTAACAAAAACGATATGTTCTTTTTTTGCCAATCTTTTAGCATCAATCTGACGAAACGGCTTTCCAGCAGGAACTGGAAATATGATATGAGCATTTGGATTATCTTTTTTGATGATATCGAGCAAATCACAAATAGGCTCTGGAAACATCAAGAGCCCAGCACCACCTCCAGCTTGATAATCATCTACTTTTTGGTGTTTGTTTTTTGCATAATCTCTTGGATTTTTAAATTCCAACTCTAAGATTTTGGCATTTTGTGCTCTTTTTAAGATTGAGTCTTCAAAATATGGTTTTACCAGATTTTCAAAAAGAGTTACAAAAGTGAATTTCATGAATTCTCTAAAATTCCAAATGCATCTTTAGAATATATCATTTTTTCACTCTTGTCAAAATCAATAATATATCTATCAATATAAGGCACATAGAACAGTTTTGGAAAGTTTTGCTCCACTAACTCATCTGAAGTTTTTACTATAAGATAGTCATTTGCACCAATTCTCTCAATCTCATCTACTTTGCCTAAGATTTTATCATTTTCTTTAATCTTTGAACCCACCATATCAAACCAAAAATACTCACCAACTTCCAATTTGCATTCTTTAGATGAATCATCTTTACTAACTAAAAGATTTATATTAACTAGCTTGGAAGCATCCGCACGGGTATTGTAGTCTTGAAAAGAAACGGTTTTTTTTGTTGGATTATATGAGTTGATTGTCAGTTTGAAGTTTTTATCTGTATAAAATGAGGCATTTGAATGAAATTGCTCAGGAAAATCGCAGTGAATATTTAACTTCAATTCACCCCTTAGTCCTACAAGTCGCCCTATTTTAGCGACTTGTACTAGATTTTCTTCATTCATTTTATTCGTCGTTTGCTTTTACGCTCACTCTATATGAAATTCCGTCTTTTGCTTTACAGCCAGACACGATAGTTTTTAAAGAGTTTATCATCTTTCCATCTTTGCCTATGAGTTTGCCTGTATCGCCTTTATCTGCATATATAGTTATCTCGCTAAAAGTTTCATCAACATCAGTTTTTTCAACCCTAACTGTACTAGGGTTATCAACTAAAAGCTTTGCAAATTCGTAAAAAAATTGATCAATCATGACTATTTGCCAGTGATTTTTGTAACCCTGTCGCTTACTTTAGCTCCAACGCTTTTCCAATAAGCCAACCTTTCCATATCAACACTAACAGTTTCAGGGTCTGTTAAGGGATTGTAATATCCTATAGATTCTATCCAGCCACTATCTCTTCTTTTTCTGCTATCAGTCACTACTACTCTATAAAATGGCTTCTTTTTTCTTCCCATTCTAGTCAATCTTACTGTTGTCATTTTTCTTCCTTTTTTAAAATAATGTTATGAGGGATAAGTATAAATGCAGAATAAATAGTTATAATGCCTCTTACCGCCACATAGGCGTCATACAACTCTTGATCACAGAGGGATTATTGCAAGAGTCAAAACGAGCGTGAATTATAGCTAAAACTTCTTTAAAAGTAAAGAGTGGAAAAGCGTTTATCATTCTTAGACCCATCCGTACAATCGAAGCACAACATTATCAACTTGAGCAATGTGGAGGTATTTATAGTTCTCCTTGCGAGATGCTAAGTTTTTCAGATTATCAAAAAATTATTATCTATAATACGACCCAAGGGATCGGGAAATTAAACCCTACTTAAACTAAAAGTACTCTTTAAAAATTAACGATTATGCCATTTAAAAATTTCCAAGATAAATATTTTATTTGTTTCAACTTTATAGATGACAGTATAACCCATAAATATCAAATCCCTATAAGCTTCATCATCAAAATATACCGACGCTCTAAATTTATATGGAGAATTTGATAAATTTTGGATTTTATTTTCTAACTCTTTTTCAAATTTTTTAGATGCTAATGGCTTGTCTTTTTTAATAAATCTAAGAATATTTAACAATTGGGATAAATATTCTTTATCTTTTATAATTGTCATCTATCGATGCCAATCTCTTCTTTAAAAAATTTATTCATCGTTTTGTCATACTCTTCTTGATAGATTCCTTCACCGTTTTTGATTCTATTTTCTGCATCATAGACTCTTTTTCTAATCTCCTCAACAGAGCTAAGCATTACACTTTGCAGATAATCGTCACCAGAATCCTCTTCTAAGATGGTAACTTTTTTATCTTTTATAAAACTATCAAGCACTGCTTTAAAATGTGGAAAAAAACTATCTTCAATTTGCAAATTTAATACTCTCATGTGTCATCTCCTTGAGTCAAACTACCTATTTTATATATTTTAACATATTTATCTTTGATCTTTTATCTTTAGAGCTAGTTCAAATTAAGAAAAAGTAATTTTAATCTGCTTGTTAAAAGATTTTGCAATGCGTTCGATCATATCAATGCCAACATTGACACTTCCATTTTCAATACGACTAATAACTGCTTGGGTGGTGCCAATTTTTTTTGCCAATTCTGATTGAGATAAATTATAGCTATTTCTTAGCTTTATAAGTTGCTTAACGATAATATATCTTAATTCTAATTTTTCCCACTCTTGCTTAAATTCAGGGTTTTTTAGTTCTTCGTTTAGTAGTTTGTTAAAATCATCCATTTTTTACTTCTTTCATCCTCTCTTTGGCTAAATTAATCTATTTTATTGGTGTTGCTTGTGTCTTTTTATAGAGCCATTTAGCAAAAAAAGTCTGCTCTTTGTGAGCAAAGTATACAATCCTATATATGCCTTTCGAATCCTTTGTTCTTAGCTCATATAGTTTATCTTCCAAAGGCTTAACATAAGGAGCTTTTAGCGTTATATTAAATTCTGCAAGCACTTCTAGATTTTTAAATATCTTTGCCTTCGTTTTAACTTCTAAAGCCAAAAGCCATTTTTTTACTGATTGGTTTTCACTATCTTTTGAATAAAAATTGATTTTCCATTTTATAGTCTAATTATACCTTATAAGATATAGAAAGTATATGTCCTTTTTTATGCTAGAGTTCTAATTTGATTTTCCCTTGTGCGTAATTGTGTACAAGTGCTTGTATGATATTTTGATATCCGATCCCAAGCTCTTTTGCTTTTGTCTTTACACTAACCAAATCAGCAACATTAAAACGAATCGTTGTTTGCTTTTTCATATTTTGCGCTTTTGTAAGTAAAGC
>JALUXT010000112.1 GCA_027013245.1 Campylobacteraceae bacterium | reverse complement strand
ACATAACCCATGGTAACTCCTTTAGAAAAGATATGAAACATTATATCGAAGAATACGGAAAAAACAAAGAGGCTTTTAAAAGAGAAGATTTCAATAAAAGAGAGCTTGAACAAAAGAGAAACAATATACTCTCTAAAGATCCAGCTGCTAGCACTGAAAAATTAGATTATCAAATAAAAGACTCTAAAACAAAGCTATCAGAGTATCAAACAAATATGGATAAAGCTCATAATGGCTTTAGAAATGCTAAAAATGCAGGAATAAAAGAAATGGTTCCTAAAGCGAGCAGGTTCTCTAAAATCGCTAAATTTGGAGGTAAAAGACTTGTTGAACTTGATGCTGTAATGTCAGCAGTTGATGCAAAAGAACAGTTTGATCAAGGAAATACGACAGCCGGATTACTTAGTGCAACACAATCTGTAACAGCTTTGGCATTCTCAGCAAAACCTGGACTGATAACAGGTGCGGCATATACTTTTAGTTCTGCTGCAAATATTGGATACAATGTTTTTTCAGAAGCATCAAAAGCATTTCATGCTGATTCCTCTGTTTTGGATGGAGGCAATATCTGTCTTGTATCTATGAGATAAGAACCTTAAGTAAGCTACGAATAAAAGAAAAATTATCTAAACTGAGCAAGAATGAGATGAAAAGCAAGTTTCACCCTTAGACATTTTAAAAAAACGATATGCAAATGGTGAAATTACAAAAAAAGAGTTTGAAGAGATAAAAAAAGATATAAATACTTGACAAATAAAAATTATTGTAGTAGTATTCTTATTGAGCTAATTAGCAATTAAGCTAACTTGCTCTTAGTTGTCTTTTTTAGACTAATGATTGATACTTAAAATTGGTATCTACAAAACAAAGGATATGTTATGATGGATAACATGATGAAAAAAGGTAAAGGTATGTGTGACTCAATGATGAGTGATATGGGTGGTATGGATGCTATGATGGAAAAATGTAAAAAGATGTGTAAGAGCATGTCAATGGAAGAAAAAGCAAATTGTGTTTCAAAGATGATGCCGAACTGTTTAGATTCTGTTTTGGATTCACTAGATGCTAAAGAGAGTGTTCTTTTTGCAAAAGATATGCAAAAAAAATTAAACAGTGTGCTGGATAAGCACTTATCAAAATAACAATGAAGAAAATAAAGATTTTTAAAGCACTAGGCAATGAAACAAGGTTTAAAATGTTCTTAAAATTCAGACTCAAAAAGAAAAAGTTCTAAGCTTCTTCTTCTCTTTTCATTCTGTCTTTAGCCTCTATCCCCATAAGAGAGAGACCAGTTTTGATACTAAGAGCTACCACTAAAAGAAGCTTAAGAAGCTTAGCTTCATCTTTAGTTCCTATCATCCGAACATCATAGTAAAATTTATGCAAAGAAGCAGCAAGGGCTTTTAGATAATCAGGTAATTTTTGAACTTGACGAGAGTTAAAAGCATCCTCTACAACTTCTGGAAGTAAAAGGGCATCAAACAAAAGAGTGTCCGCATTTTCATCCAAATTTTTTAAAGTTGCATTGCTTATATCTTCTTTAGATACAGTAGCCTTAGAGAGTAATGTTACGATTCGAGCATGTGCATACTGAATGTAAAAGATAGGGTTTGAACTGTCTTGTTTTTTAAACTCTGCAAGATCAAACTCTAGTGCAGTGTCACTTTTTTTAGAAGCAAAGATAAAACGCAAAGCATCACTACCTATCTCTTCTACAATATCGCTCATAAGAATGACATTTCCTGCACGTTTACTCATCTTGTATGGCTCACCATCTTTTAAAAGAGAAACCATCTGCGATAAAAGGATTTCAAGCTTAGAAGAGTTATATCCAAGGTAATCGATAGCCGCATTTACACGAGTTATATAACCATGATGGT
>JALUXT010000111.1 GCA_027013245.1 Campylobacteraceae bacterium | reverse complement strand
TTATATCTTCCTGCCCTTGTTCGTCCATGCATACTCATAAAATCAACACCAGCTCTTTGGCATGCCAAAGCAATTTCTTCGGGAATTTTTTCGTTAAAGCCAAGTCTAACTTTTGCACTTAGGTACTCTTTGTTAGAATATTTCTTTATAGTTTCCAAAACTTTTTGCACTTTTGATAGATCTTGAAGTAAAGATGAACCAGCACATTGAGCGACTACTTTAGGTACAGGACAGCCACAATTCAAATCTATACCATCAATTCCATCAATCTCGTTTAAAATCTCCACTGCTTTTTTTATAACATCTAAATCTGAGCCTGCGATTTGAACGATGTATGGCGTCTCTAAAGGGGATTTTTCTAACATTTTATAAGTTTTTTTAGAATTATGCACTAAAGCATTTGCACTAATCATCTCTGAAAAAGTCAAATCAGCATCAAACTTTTTCACTAAGGAGCGAAAAGGAAGGTCAGTAAAACCAGCAAGTGGAGCCAAGGCAACAATGCCTTGGTCAAAATCAATCTTTGCTATATTTATACCTTTAAAAATTTTATAGTATCTATAGTCTTTCCGTGGTCGCGCAAAAATAGAAGAGTTTTAAATTTTAAGAATTCATCTTCATCAGAGTTTTCCAAAATCTCTCTGACTTTATCTATCATTTGCAACTCATAAAGAATATAAAGATATGCATTTGCAGCCAATTGTCCTTTTTCATTATATAATTTTCTAAATAGTTTTATAAGCCTTTCAGGGTCCAATTTTACTTTAATTTCTTGTGCCAACTCTAAGTAATCTTCATTATTTGCGTTAAATTGTTCTAGCATATTTTCAATTGAATTTATATCTATATCAAACTCATCTTCTTCGTCTAAATATCTCTCCATCATCTTTCTAAAAATGTCTTTATCTATAGGAAAATCGTACTTCTTAATCTCTGCAAATGTTGCTATATCTAGGAGCTTATCATAAGCCATTTTACACAATTCATTATCAATATCGTGGCAAGTCTTAAGGACTGTATATGCATATTTTGGATCATTTTCCAATCTGTTTTTTTCATTTTTTATAAATATTTTATTTGTCGCTGGGAGTTTGTATTTTTTGATATCTTCATAACTACCACTTTGTATCTTTTCCACAAGCTGGGTGTATTGCCTTATCTTGTCATCATCAATTTGGCTTACATCCAATTTGCCTGCATAATCGAAATTTTTTATAAAAATTCCTGGAATTTTAAACCATTTTGTTTTAAATTTTAGATTACTATCTTCGTCCAATATTTTTCTTTTTGCTACATTTAAAAATGTATCATAATCTTTTTGAAGCGCTCTTTTGTAAAAAAAATCTTTAAAACTATAATAAGACAAATGAGAAATCGAAACTAAAAACAAGATAAAAACTGGCACAATTATCCATACGGCAATAGGTAGGTCAAGCGATAATGCATATAAATCCAATGGATATTTATCTCCATTAAAACTATAAACATACAAACCCACAGCTAGCATATATACGATTGAGAGCAATATATAGCGTTTTATTCCCATTTCATTTCCACCTTTGTCTTAATTTTTATTTGCAGATTTTTCTATTATTTCTCTACATGTAATACAATATTTTGCATGTACTTTCACTTTAAGTCTTTGAAAGCTGATATCTTCTTCACACATTTCACAGATTCCGTATGTTCCAGCACTTATCTTTCCGAGCGCATACTCTATCTCGCGCAACTCTTTGTTTAATTGTTGGCTTATAGCTTCTTCAATCATTCTATCTGTACTCACAGAAGCATGATCGGCTTCATCACCAACATCATGTTGTGTTAAGGCGGTAATCCCTTTGGCTGATTCTTCTATATTTTTTATAATTTGTGCTTTTCTCTCAAGCAACATATCCTCAAAAAATTTTAATTCATTTTTTCTCATTTTTCCACCTATTTTTTTAATAACATTATTGAAACCTATTTATGGTAAGGGTGATTTGCATTTATGCAAAGTCCTCTATAAATTTGCTCAAATAATACTACCTTTGCAACCTTATGTGCATATGTTAGCCGACTTAAGCTTATAACCTTTTGAGTTTGCTTTAAAAACTCTTTCTCAAAACCAAATGCTCCTCCAATAAAGAAATTCACATTTGAATTTTGTTTAAAAATTTCACTAAACTCAAAACTATCTAACTCATCTCCTAACACATCCAATGCCACATTAAATCCATTTAAAAATGGCTCATATGCCTTACTATAAGATTTTTTTGCTTCTATATCTCCTTTTGTCTGAGCCAAAGCTATTTGCTTGTTGAAGATAGATTTATCTTCAAGTTTTGCAAATCTTTTTGTCATCTTTAGATAATCTTTGATTACACTTTGCATCGCTTCATTTTTAGATTTTTCGATAGCGTAAACAGTTATGTTCAAAGACTCTCTTTTAGTTTTAATTGAAAATCTTCTTTCTCACTAAGAAAAAAACTCAACATATCAGATACCGTTTTTTTCAAATCACTTCTTTTAACTATCATATCAATCAAACCATGCTCTAGCAAGAACTCTGCTCTTTGAAATCCTTCAGGTAGTTCTGCACCTATGGTTTGCTTTATAACTCTTTGCCCCGCAAACCCAATCAATGCCCCTGGTTCTGCGATTATAATATCGCCAAGCCACGCAAAAGAAGCACTAACACCCCCCATAGTTGGGTCCGTTAAAACAGAGATAAATGGCAATTTTTTATTTGCAAGTTGTTTTAATGCGGCTGAAGTTTTAGACATTTGAAAAAGTGAAAATGTACTTTCTTGCATCCTAGCACCACCACTTGCACTTACTATCACCAAGCCCTGTTTTTTTTCTATTGCCCTTTGGACTGCTCTGTTGATTTTTTCACCTTCAACCGAACTCAAACTTCCACCCATAAATGAAAAATCAAAAACAATCAGTTGCGTATCAATTCCATTTATACTGCATTCACCAGATACCGCAGAAGAATTTCTTCCAGTTTTAGCGTATGCTTCTTGTATTCTTTTTTTGTACGACTTTTTATCTACAAATTTTAAAGGATCTACAGGAGCCAAGCCTGCATCAAATTCTACAAAAGTATCTGTATCAGATATCTGTTCTATTCGTTTTTTTACATCGATTCTTAGATGAAATCCACATTTTGGGCATACATTTAATTGGTTTTCAACTTCTTTGTAATACATAATAGAGTGACAATTTTTACACTTAATCCAATGAGTTGGTGCTTCACTAGGAGATGGTTGTCTTTTTCGAAAACTACCAAATATTTCGCCAAAATTCATAATTCATCTCCTTTTAAAATAATTTGGATATTTTATCAAAAGTTTCCTTATCTTTACTTATAAATAAGATTTGGGAACTTTCATATAAGTTTAAATCTTCACACATATGTAATCCTGCTTCTATATCAAATGCTCTTAAAATTCCTTCATATATAACAAAATCTACATCTCTTGCATAAGCCAATGAGAGTGCAAAAGCACCCGGGGATCTGTATTTTATCTTAATCATCTTCAATTTTTCAGCAATATTTTGTGAGCAATATGCCCTTTCAAATATACCTACGCATGAGTTTGCATTTATATCTATCTTTTTAAAAATTAAACTGTCCAATTTACCCTTAAGCAGGCCCCTGGCATCTTTGATAAATATATCTTGATTTGCAAGATTTGTAATCACTGAGCATATATGCTTATCTTGTTTCTTAAGAGCTACAGAAGTACCAAAATACGGCAAGTTCGATGCAAAATTTGAACTTCCATCTATCGGGTCAATTATCAAATCAAATTCACTTTTATTATCGATATAACCACACTCTTCTGAGTAAATATTTCCATATTTGCTCAAGTATTTTACAAATATCTCTTCTGCTAAAAGATCAACTCTCATGCTCACATCTCCACCATGTCCTATGGAGATTTTTTCGCATAATGTATCGTGAGATTTAGTTTTTATCAGCTCTAATATATCTTTATTTGCACCAATAACTGCTTTTTTGAATTTCAAGTATTTAACAAAGTAAACTTTTAGTTATATGCTGGGCTGCTTCTTTTCCTTCTTTTGCAGCAGTTACCACCAAGTCACTTCCTCGCTTACAATCTCCGCCAGCATAAACACCGAGTTTACTAGTTTGATAGTCATCCCCAGTTTCTATCTCACCCCATTTATTAATCTCTATGCCATTAGAAGCTAAAAAATCAGGCTTTGAAGGCATAAAACCTAGTGCAAGTATGATAACATTTGCATCTACTTTAAATTCGCTTCCCTTTATGAGCTCAATACTACTTCTTCCGCTAATATCTGGCTTACCAAGTATAGTTTTTTGCATTATGATACCTATAGCTTCATCATCATTATTTACGACAATCTCTTTTGGGCTTACATTATAGATAAATTTTACACCCTCATCTCTTGCATTTTTAAACTCTTTTTTACTTCCTGGCATATTGTGTTTATCTCTTCTATACAGGCAAGTTACCTCTTTCGCCTCTTGTCTAAGAGCAGTCCTAACACAATCCATTGCAGTGTCTCCACCACCAATCACTACAACTTTTTTATCTTTTAAGTCGTATTTTATATCAGACTCTTCTTTAAAAATTCTTTTTTGCGTATTTCTAAGATAATCTATCGCCATAAAGACATTTTTGGAAGATTCATTATTTATCTTTGCTTTTCTAGACTTTTGGGCACCAATACCTATAAAAACAGCGTCATTTTCACTCAATATATCATCAAAATACAAATCTTTTCCTACATTTGTATTTACATGTAAGCTCATGCCAGCTTCTAGTAGCCAATCAATTCTTCTTTGTACGATATTTTTATCTAGTTTAAACCCTGGAATTCCATATGTCAAAAGTCCTCCAGCTCTATTTTGTCTCTCATACATATTTACTTTTATACCACTTCTTAAAAGATAAGTAGCAGCTGCAATTCCAGCTGGCCCACTTCCTATGATAGCCACTTTTTTATTGGTCGTAATCCCTGGAAAATAAGGCTTAAGACCTTTCTTAAAACCTTCTTCTGATATAAAAGTTTCTATATTTCCTATCGTGATAGCACCATGACCATCATTTAGAGTGCAATCTCCCTCACACAATCTCTCTTGTGGGCAGATTCTACCTGTTATCTCTGGAAATGGATTTGATTCATTTGAAAGATTAAAAGAGAGTTTCAAGTCCATATTTGCAGTTGATTTCAACCAATAGGGGATATAGTTATGCAAAGGACATTTATTGTGACAATACGGATCACCACACTGGATACATCTGCTAGCTTGAGTCGTGGCATCTTCTTTATTTAAAAGGTCATATATCTCTTTAAAATCACCAACTCTATCGCTACTTTCTCTAACATTTGCACTTATTCTTTCTATATTTATAAATTCTTGCATAATTCTTAATCTCCCTCATCTGGATTCAATGGAATCTTAGTCATATCTTTTGGCATAACCATCCAAAAATCTCTAACATTGTGTCTAAAATCTTTCAAAATATCTGTTGCCTTTAAGCTATCTGTTTCATTTATATGCGTTCTCAAAAGTTTCTTCAAGAAATGTTTAGCTTCATCCATCTCGTCGATATCTACTCTAACTGCGATAACTAACTCTTGATTTAGTTTATCTATAAATTCTCTATTTTGATCATATACAAATGCAATTCCTCCTGTCATTCCTGCACCAAAATTAACACCAGTATCTCCTAAAATCGCTACAATCCCACCTGTCATATATTCGCAAGCGTGGTCCCCCGTGCCCTCAACAACAACAGTAGCACCAGAGTTTCTCACGCAAAATCTCTCACCAACTATTCCTGCTACAAAAAGTTTTCCGCCAGTAGCTCCATATAAGCAAGTATTTCCAGCACATGCATAATCTTTTTTCTGTTTTGTTGGTGTTATAACAATCTTTCCACCATTCATGCCTTTTCCGACATAATCATTGGCAGCACCTTTTAAATTCAAAGTTATACCATTTGTTAAAAATGCACCAAGAGATTGACCTGCAATTCCTTGCAAGTTAAATATAATACTTCCATCTTTTAAACCCTTGTTTCCATAATATCTTGCAATTTCTCCGCTTATCAATGTACCAAAACTTCTATTTATATTTCTAATTTTTTTATGAATTACTATATCTTGTTCAGGATTTTCTATGACTTTTCGCACTTCTTCTAGTGCAGTTTTTTCAAATTTATTATCATCAAAAGGTTTATTTGGTAACTTATTGTGAGTATCAGCACCTTCAATCCGCATGAGAATAGATGAGAAATCAAATTTTTTGGCAAACTCGTCATCGATGACATTTAAAAGGTCACTTCTACCTATGATTTCTTCCATACTTTTATAACCAAGACTTGCTAAAATCTCTCTTATGTCTTCAGCGATAAAAGTAAAAAAGTTTACAAGCTTATCAACATTTCCTGTAAAAAATTCTCGAAGTTTTTTATCTTGTGTTGCTACTCCGACTGAGCATTTGTTTAAGTGACAAATTCTAAGAATTTTACAACCAAGCATCGTTAAAGCCAAAGTTCCAAAAGCATAACTTTCAGCTCCTAAAAGTGCAGCTTTTATCAAATCCAAGCCAGTTTTCAAACCACCATCTGTTTGCAAATGAACTTTACTTCTAAGATGGTTTGCTTTAAGAGCATTATGTGCTTCACTTAATCCTATCTCCCAAGGGTTTCCTGCAAATTTTACAGAACTAAGCGGTGCCGCACCTGTTCCTCCATCGCCACCGGAAATGATGATTTTATCTGCATAAGCTTTGGCAACACCAGTTGCAATCGTACCAACTCCTGCTGTCGAAACAAGCTTCACAGTTATGACTGCTATTGGATTTATCTGCTTTAAGTCAAATATAAGCTGTGCCAAATCTTCTATAGAATACACATCATGATGAGGAGGTGGGGATATGAGAGTAACGCCTGGAATCGTATATCTTAAACTAGCGATCAAGGGAGAAACTTTATGCCCAGGAAGCTGTCCACCTTCGCCTGGTTTTGCTCCTTGAGCTACTTTAATCTGTATTTCAGATGCACTTCTTAGATATTCTGGAGTAACTCCAAAACGACCAGATGCCACCTGTTTTATCTTTGAGATTTTATTTGTTTTTAATCTCTGGGGGGCCTCTCCACCTTCGCCACAATTTGACATACCGCCTATCTTATTCATGGCCTCTGCCAACGCTTCGTGTGCTTCAGGAGAAATTGAACCCAAACTCATAGCAGCCGTATTAAATCTTTTAAATATCTCTTTTACTGGCTCAACTTCGTTTATATCGATAGGCTCCTTATCTGATTTAAGTTCAAAAAAGTCACGAATCAATTTTTTATCTCTACCATTTACAAGTTTTGCGAAAGATTTGTAATCCTCTTTTTTTCCACTATCTGCCATTTTATGAATGGCATGTACAACTGTTGGGTTATAATCATGATATTCACTTCCATCAAGGTACTTATAAAATCCTCCTATTTCTAAAGGAAACAATCTTTTAGTTAAATTCAAATCATTTGCACTTTCATAATTAAAATTTATCTTTTTTTCTATATCTTCATATCCAATACCAGGTATTAGAGCATAGACACCAGCAAAACAATCCTCTACTACCTCGCTAGAAAGACCTAATGAATCAAATAAAGATGAATTTCTATATGATGATATCGTAGCTATTCCCATCTTTGATATGATTTTCAGAAGTCCTTGGTTTAAAGCATGATTTACATTTTTCAAACTTGTTTTTATCTCATATTTTGTAGATTCTATTCTCTTTGCTTCTTCAAGAACTGTAGAATATAGCATATATGGATATATTGCACTTGCACCAAATCCTACCATACATGCACAAGAGTGAGAATCAAGAGCTTCGCCAGTTATAGCTATGATGCTAATCGTATCTCTTAAATCACTCTCCAATAAAACTTCATGAATCTTTCCTATGCACATAAGCATTGGCATTGGTTTGAGTTTGTTGCCAAGTCCTCTGTCATCAAGATACACCATAGTAACTTTGTCATTTTTCACAGCTTCAAGAACATCATAAGCCAAATCTTCTAAGCTGCCTTTTAAATTATCTTCAAAAAGAGTAGAAAAAGTTTGCCCTTTATATTCATCTTTATATCTAGGCTTACTTTTGTCACCAAAATCTTTTAAAATTTCTATCTTTTCATGCATTAAAATCGGAGATATTGTTTTAATTCTAGCAGCATGGGCAGGTGATTCATCTAATATATTGCATAACTTTCCAAATCCAGTATTTAAACTCATAACAATTTTTTCACGAATAGGGTCTATCGGTGGATTGGTGACTTGAGCAAATTTTTGTTTGAAAAAATCACTGAAATTTCTCTGCCTTCTACTAAATGCGGCTAACGGGGTATCGTCCCCCATGGAGCCAACCCCTTCTTTTCCATCTTTCATCATTGGTCGCACAATCATATTTTGAAACTCTTGTGTGATATTGAAAAATCTTTGCTCGATTTCCAGGTTGTCTCTTTCGTAATCACTTGTATCTTCAAATGGCATTTCTACATATTCTTGCAAATATATTAACTTTTCATTTAGCCAAGTACCATATGGTTTTGATGCTTTTATATAATCATCTATATCTTTGCTTTTCAAAACTTTATTATATTTTAAATCCACTCCTATCATCTGCCCACTTTGAAGTCTTCCTTGCTCAATCACTTCATCTTCTTCTATATCTAACACACCATATTCACTAGATATTATAATTCTATCATCTTTTGTTATCACATATTTCGCAGGTCTTAAGCCATTTCTATCGAGCACACAAGCTATGTATCTGCCATTTGTAAAAGAGACAGCTGCTGGTCCATCCCATGGGTCAAAACTGATGCTAGAGTACTCATAAAATGCTCTAAGTTCACTATCGATATAAGGTGCATTTTGCCAAGGCATAGGGATTAGACATCTTATGGTTTTGAAAAAATCATATCCATTTGCTATCATAAATTCAAACATATTGTCTAAACTTGCACTATCACTTACTTGAGAGTTTGTTATCGGAAAGAGTTTTTTCAATTCAGCATCAGAAAAAACTTCACTCTTTAGGGTGCTGTATCTTGCTTTTATATTTGCTCTATTTGCTGATATAGAGTTTATCTCTCCATTGTGAGCCAAAGCTCTAAAAGGTTGGGCTAGTTTCCATTGCGGAAGAGTATTTGTCGAAAACCTTTGGTGAAAAAGTGCAAATTTCGTCTTAAAATCTTCATCATTCAAATCCATATAAAAAGATTTGATATATGTAGGCATTATCAAACCCTTATAAGATATAGTGTTGTTAGAAAAAGAAGCTATATAAAAATCTTTGTCATCTTTTAGTTTGGTTTCTATCTCTTTTCTACTTAGATACAAAAGTGCTTCAAATCTTTTTGTTGCCATCAAAGAAGCTGGGGTTACAAATATTTGTACGATTTTAGGCAGTAGCTCCAATGCTTGTTTGCCTAGTGCATCTTTGTTTATTGGAACATTTCTTTGTAATACAACTTTTAAATCATTTTTTTCACATATATTCGTAAAAATTTCCATTTGCTCATCATTTTGTAGAAAAATCATAGCAACAGCAAACTGTTTTGGCAAATCAACACCCAATATCTTCGCCTCTTTTTTCAAAAAATCAGTCGGCAAAGAAAACAGTAGCCCACTACCATCTCCACTTTTTCCATCAGCTGCGATTGCACCTCTGTGCATCATTCTTTCCAGTGCAGTTATAGCATCAGTAGTATTTTTGTAAGTCGCCTTATTGTTTATATTTGCAAGAAGTCCAAAGCCACAATTATCTTTAAACCCAGTTATAAGATCAATCACTAGTAACCCTTTTTATATGTATTTATTATGTAGGAGCAGTGAATATACTATAATTTTACTTAGTATTTGATAAATATAACCTAAACAGCAATATGGGCTCTATAAATATCTAATTTATGCTTAATATACAATTAAGTTATGTAAATATAATTAATTTCAATATTTATACCAAATTAAGTCATTATTTTGGTATCATTCATATATGCAAGGTTACATCATAAATATAAATAAAGCAAAAGATGAAGACTTAATCATCACGATTTTAACTAAAAAAAAACAATATACAACATATAGATTTTATGGGGCAAGGCACTCTGTCATAAATCTTGGTTATAAAATCGATTTTGAACTTCAACACTCATACAAATCAAGCATACCTCAACTAAGAAATGTCCTTCACTTAGCAAAAAAATGGAATATCAAAAGAGAGAAGATGTATATCTGGCAGCAATTTATCAAATCTTTTTATACTCATTTAAAAGGCATAGAAGACATAGAAAGTTTTTATTTTGATTTACTAGATTTTTCATATGATATTTGGAGTGAACAAAGCTCAAAGAGAATTGCAATTGAAAGTTATATAAAGCTATTGGAATTTGAAGGGAGACTCCATGATGATTTTATCTGCTTTGAATGTGAAAAGAAAATCGAAACAGAAGTCTCCTTTTTAAGAGCATTTCTACCAGCACACAAACAATGTTCATATACAAATAGTTACGATATCGCGCATGTAAAGGAACTGTTTTCAAATAAAAGCACTATATTTTTTGATGACTCTAAAATAGAAAATCTATGGCAACTTGCATGTGAAGGGTTTTAGACAAATTTGAATATATTTTAGATATAATCTTTTTAATAGAAGATTTAATTTAGATTAATATATAGTTTCCAGAGGTTGTTTATGCTTAAATATCTAATTATATGTGTCTGTATCGTATCATTTGCAAGTGAGCCTATCAGTCCAATTCCAAAAACAGTAGAGTACAACAAAGCAAAAGCTTTACTTGGGAAAAAGCTTTTTTACGATACTTTATTGTCTAAAAATAACACTATTTCATGCGTCACCTGTCATAATCTTAGAAGTGGTGGTGCGGATTCACGAAAAGTATCTCGCGGAGTAGATGGAAGATTAGGAAATATTCAAGCACCAACGGTTTATAATGCTAGATATAACTTTAAACAGTTTTGGAATGGGCGCGCTGCCAATCTCAAAGAGCAGGCAGAAGGGCCACTGAAAAATCCAAATGAACTTGGCATGAGCCCACAACTTATAGAGAAGCGTCTCAATGCCTCAAAAACCTACAAAAAACTTTTTTATCAAGTATATCACTCAAGTAGAATTACATTTAATGAAGCTATAGATGCGATTGTTGAATTTGAAAAAGCACTAATAACGCCAAATGCAAAGTTTGATAGATATTTAAGAGGAGAGACCACTTTAAACTCAGATGAACAAGAGGGATATAGACTATTTAAACAATATGGATGCATCACATGTCATAACGGGATAAATATCGGGGGAAACTCTTTTCAAGAAATGGGCACTTTTTTTTCTTATCATACAAATGCTAGTTATCCAGATAGGGCAGATGTGTTAAAAAATAAAAAATATCATAATGTTTTTAAAGTGCCAACACTGCGAAATATCGCTCTAACCTCTCCATATTTTCATGATGGCAGTGCAAAGACTTTACTCAAAGCAGTAAAAGCAGTGTCACATTATAACCTTGGGATTGAAATGCCACTTGATGATGCACAAAAAATTGTCGCTTTTTTAAAAACTTTAACTGGTGAAAAACCTAAGATAGTGAAGAATCCATAATGTTTCGCAAAAAAGCTGTTACAATTCTCATGCTTTTTGGCTTATTCTCTTTTGGTTCGATGGCATATTTTTATTTTACACAACGCTCCTTTGTAAAAAATCAGCGTGAGTTTTTAATTCACCTAAATAACTTAGACAACTACAATAGCGATTTAACAAGCGAAGCTCTGAAAAACTCACTTTTTACATACAACTCTTTCGATAAAATCGCTTATGATTATGATGTAATGCAACAAGAGTTAAAGCAATTGCAAAATTCTAAAATCTTAGACAATAAATCTTATCTAAATATAAAAGAAAATATGGACAAGGTACTGCGAACCCAAGTTGATAATTTTTTAATAAAAATACAAAATTTTATGTTACTTAATGCTGCTGTAAAAAACTCTATCGTTTTTTTATCTTCACATGTAAATGGTGCTTCATATACACAAAAAATAGAACCAATGCTTTATGTCAAAGCAGTAAAAATTTTAGATGCATTTCAAAATACAAAAAAGATGCAAGATTTGGATTATTTATATAGAATGCACTATCTTTTGCAAAGTAATTCTCAAGATAAAAAAATCAAACTTTTTGTAAAAACATTTAATCTGCATGCATCGTATTTGATGAAAAAACTTCCTGCTTTTATTACAACGACAAAAGATGTGGTAGTAAACAGAGTTGATGTTACTTTGCACAAAGAAAAAAAAGAGTTCAACAAAATAACTCTTCATAATTTTGTTTTTTTTGATAGATTTGCATTTGTAGTCACTATATCACTTCTTCTTTATCTTTTACTTGCTATTTATCTTTTTCTAAGATATCAAAAAGCAAATCAATCTTTAAATTATTCATTAAGTCATGATAAATTAACAGGACTTAATGACAGAAGCTCTTTGGTGAAGGATACATTAGCTTTACGAAAAAATGCGATTATCCTCCTTTTAAATATTGATGCATTTAAAGAGATTAATGATATTTATGGAAATGATTTTGGAAACAGAGTGCTTATCAAACTAACAAGGTTGTTAAATGTATATTTGAGCGAAATCAGTAGAGCAAAATTATATAGAGTCGGCGGAGATGAATTTGCGGTTATATTTACAGACAAATCGGTTGATAAAGTTATGGAAATCGGTGAAAATTTAGAAGAAACTATTAGAAGTAAAAATTTTAAAATTGATAACATTCGCACCAACTTCTCTGTCAGTATTGCCATAAACGCTAAGATTCCGCTACTTGAAAATGCAGACTTGGCACTCAAAGTTGTAAAAAAAGATATAAACCTGCATGTGATGGCGTATAAAGAAGAACTAGGTATCAAGAAAGAGTGGCAAAAAAATATTAAAGTTATCAATATGGTTAAATCTGCACTCAAAGAAGATAGAGTCGTTCCATACTTTCAAGGCATAGTCAATCTACAAACGCTAAAAATTGAAAAATATGAAGCGTTAGTACGGCTGATTCTACCCTCTGGCGAAGTGCTTTCTCCCTATGCTTTTTTAGATATAACAAGCAAGACCCATTACTATTATGAGATTACAAAAGTGATGATAAGAAAAACGATGGAAGTGGCAAAAATACACACAATGCAAAGATTTTCTATCAACTTTTCCATGCAAGATATAATCAATGAAAATATCATTTACACTCTTTTTCAACTCTTTGATGCGGACAAGGAGACAGCAAAGAGAGTAGATATTGAACTGCTTGAAACAGAACTGGTAGCAGTTGACGATAGTCGTATTGGCGATTTTATCAGAAAAGTTCATAGTTACGGCTCCAAAGTCCTCATAGATGACTTTGGAACAGGATACTCAAACTTTTCCTATTTGTCAGATTTAGATATTGATACACTCAAAATTGATGCTTCCATAACAAAAGAGATAGTATCAAATCCTCGAAAGCTACATATCTTACAGACTATTCATAACTTTACATCTGGAATGAATATGAAAAATGTGGCCGAGTTTGTCGAAACAAAAGAGTTGGCATTACTATTGCAGAAATTAGGAATAGAGTATGCACAGGGGTATCTCTTTTCTAAGCCATTGCCGGCACCACTGAAAAATAGTGATGTTAGCATTTAAGTTAAGGTATGCTTAAAGTTTAGCACCATGAACCCAAAAACTCTAATTCACACTGCACTTTTTTGTGAGGCAAAACCTATCATAGAGCACTTTAAAATGCAATGTTTGCAAACAAAACCATACAGGATTTATCATAAAAATGATATGTTACTTATGGTTAGTGGCATGGGTAGCGAAAAAGCCTTACATATAGAGGATATTTTTGAGATTAATCATATAAAACAGGCGATTAATGTCGGTATAGCTGGTTGCAAAGATAAAGATGTTGCTATAGGCTCTTTGTTTTGCACAAATCATCGCTTGGAAGATATGTGTTATGCCACTCTTTCTTGTGTTGATGAGCCCTTGTATGATAAAGAGCAACTATCTTCTATGCTTGTGGATATGGAGTCAAAAAGTTTCTTACATGTAAGCAAACAATATCTAAACGATGAAAATATATTTGTTTTCAAGGTAGTTTCAGATTATTTGGATAAAACTATACCTAGCAAAGAATTTGTAGAAAATTTAATAAAAAATACCATAAAAAGTTGGGAAAAATACATTGAAGCTTGATTTAAAAGAAAAATTTGATAAAAACATAAAAAACACATATTTTTTAAAACTAGACACAAAAACACAAGATTTTATAAAAGAAAAAGCTCTGTGTTTTAGATTTTCTTTTCAAGAGTTAAAGCAACTAATCGACATGAGTGTAGATTTTGAAATGTGGAATGAAAAGAGAATTTATGAGATATGGAAAGATTTTGAAAATAAAAAACAGACATTTGCATACATAAAAGAGATTTACGAAGAGTTAAAAAACAATCCAAAAAGCTACGCAAAATTTTCTAAAGTTGCACCATATAATCACTCAAGAAAGATAAGTTTCATCCAAAACAACAAAGAAGAGTTGGGACTTGGGAAATGTCCCGTGGCATCTCCAAAAACAAGGTGTTGCAATCTTATGACACTTGATGCAGTTGAGAGTTGTGGGTTTGATTGTTCATACTGTTCTATCCAATCTTTTTATAATGAAAACAGAATCGGTATAGACAATAACTTTGCTAAAAAGTTAAAAAATCTAGTACTTGACCCCAACAAGGACTATCATATAGGAACAGGGCAAAGCTCTGATTCGCTTCTTTGGGGAAATAAGACTGGCATAATGGATGCTTTATTTGATTTTGCAAGAAAAAATCCAAATGCCATACTTGAATTTAAAAGTAAGTCTAACAATATAAAATATCTCCTAGAAAATGATGTTCCAAAAAATATCCTATGCACTTGGTCGATAAACACTCCAACCATCATAGAAAATGAGGAGCATTTAAGTGCCACTTTAGAGCAAAGGCTAGAGAGTGCGAGAGCTTTGGCGGATAAAGGAGTCCTTGTTGGGTTTCATTTTCATCCTATTGTTGTTTACGAGGGATATCTAAATGAGTATCAAGCTACAATAGAAAAAATAACCGATATGTTTGATGCTAGCGAAGTGGCACTTGTATCATTTGGAACTTTAACTTTTATAAAGCCTGTGATAAAAAAAATAAGAAACAGAGATTTTAAAAGCAAAATCCTACAAATGCCCCTCATAGATGCTAGTGGAAAATTTTCCTATCCACTAGAGACAAAAATTGAAATGTTTAGAAATGCTTATGATGCTTTTAAGCCTTGGCATAAAAAGGTCTATTTTTATATGTGTATGGAAGACCATAGTCTTTGGAAAAAAGTCTTTGGATATGAGTATGAAAATAATGACGAGATGGAAACAGATATGATTCAATCATATAGAAGAAAAATCTGTTACTATAAGTAACACTTATTTGCAAATACCCTTAATAAAAATTAAAACTGTAACAAAAAAAAAATGATGTATAATACTCAAAAGTTATACCAACTTTTTAAAGGATTTTCATGACAATAAAAACTAAACTTATGACAACAATAGTAGCAGTCTTGCTTTCATTTTCGATTAGTATGTTTTTTACTTCCTACATACAGAACCAATTGATAAGTTTTAAAGATGCAGAGATAAATCTCGCTTCCATGCAAACAAAGGTGCAAAAACTTCGAAAAAATGAAAAAGATTTCCTAGCTAGACTCTCTCTCAATGAAGTTAAAAAGTTTCAAAAAAACATGTCATCTTTGCGAAAAGATATAAAAAAAGAGAAAAATTTTCTCAAAAGCAAGTCTCTACCGACATCTAGTATAACAGCTTTTAATAATATAATAAAAAGTTATAAAATTCACTTTATGATGGTAGTAAAAACTCAAAAGGAGATAGGTTTAAACGAAAAAGATGGCTTGTATGGTGCACTAAGAACTTCTGTGCACAAAGCAGAAGGTGTAGCAAAAAAGATTGAAGATGACAAACTCTATGTAAAGATTTTAATGCTAAGAAGACATGAAAAAGACTTTATGCTACGAAAAAATATGAAATATGTAGCTGAATTCGATACTCAACTCACCGATATATTTCAATACATCACGACAATTCCAAATAATACAGAGCTACTAAAGAATGTAAAAACATACAAGATGGCTTTTATAAATCTTGTAAAAATGTATCAAGTAAAAGGGTTAAATGAAAAAGAGGGCATTATGGGTAAAATGAGAGTTACTGTTCATAAAAGCAGTACTATCATGACAAAGTTTACAAGAGAATTTGCTCAAATAACAAATGAGAAAATATCATTTTTAGATACTCTTCTTCGGATAGTCCAAACTGTACTGATATTGTTTATAGTGATATTCATCTTTTTTATTGCTAAGACGATTATGAAATCTCTTGGGGATCTTGAAAAAACTACAAAAGATTTGGCTCGAGGTGAAGGAGATTTGACACAACGACTCACAGAAAATGGAAACGATGAGATATCAAAAGTTAGCAAATATATAAATGAATTTATAAAAAAAGTACATACAACAGTCAAAGAAGCAAAACTAAGCAGTACAGAAAATAGCTCTATTGCCCAAGATTTATCTCAAATATCACTACAAATAGGTGAAAAAGCAGAAAAGGTATCAAGTATAGTAAAAACGGTTGTAGAGGAAGGTAAAGGGCTTCAAGAAGTACTGCAAGTATCGATAGAGAGTTCTAAAAACACAAAAAACGAGATAATTCAAACAGGGAAAAGCCTTGAGAGTGCAAAAGAAAAAATAGCTAAACTATCAAATGGTGTCAATGAAAACTCTAATACTGAAACTGATATGGCAGAGCAACTACAACAATTAAACTCTAATGCTGAACAAGTTAGAGATGTGCTTACTGTCATCAATGATATAGCAGACCAAACAAATCTTCTAGCACTAAATGCAGCCATAGAAGCAGCTCGTGCGGGAGAACACGGAAGAGGTTTTGCAGTCGTAGCAGATGAAGTAAGACAGTTGGCTGAGCGGACACAAAAGAGCCTAACAGAGATAAATGCAAGCATTAGTATAATAATTCAATCAATTTCAGACACGACCGAACAAATAAACAAAAATGCAAAAAAAGCAACAACCCTTGCCTTAAATGCAAATGAAGTAGAACAAGGCATAGATCAAAATGTAGATCAAATGCAAAATTCTATAAATGAGATTGAAAAAATCATAAATGGTTATATAAAAAATGCTGATGCAACAAATAAAATACTAAAAAAGATAGAAAACATACATCGCTTCTCAAGCGACAATGCAAGGAGTGTAGAAGAGATAGTAAATGCCTCTAAACACATGGCACAAATGAGTGTAAATCTATCTAGTTTGTTAGAGAGATATAAGGCATAGTTAACTCGCTATATTGTACAATATAGATATGAAAACAAATAATAAAACAGCACTCATCACAGGCTCAAGTAGTGGTATTGGTAAAGCTATCTATGATGAGTTGCTACACAATGAATACAAAGTTTATGGCATCGGCAGACATGATTGTGAGATAGAGTGTGATTTGCAAGATACTAAAACTTTAGAAAGAAAAATAAAAGAGTTTTTAAAAAACAGTGATTTGGACTTACTTGTAAATTGTGCTGGACTTGGTATTTTTGCTCCTCATGAAGAGATATCTACAAAAAAAATCACTGAACTTATAGATGTAAACTTAAAAGTTCCAATAATATTGACAAATCTTTGTTTAAGAAGTTTAAAAAAAACAAAAGGGAAAATCATAAATATATCTTCTATCGAAGCGACTAGACACTCAAAATTTTCTGCCCTTTATAGTGCTACAAAAGGAGGACTTAGAGATTTTTCACTATGTCTTTTTGAAGAGTTAAGAAAATCAGGTGTTAGAGCTACAAATATAAATCCAGATATCACAAAAACTGCTTTTTTTGATGAATTAAACTTTGAACCAACAGATGACAAAGAGAGTTATATCGACCCAAAAGAGATAGCAAAAGAAGTTTTACATATAATAAACTCACCTTTTGTCACAACAGATATAACTTTAAGAGCTCAAAAGTTTGCAATAAGCAAAAAATAGCATCTAACCTTACATACTAATTAAAATATTATCTTTATGTTTTTTTTCCATATTTTCCCCCTAAATACTCTTGATATAAATCAATCTTTTGTAGTTAATTAAATGCTACAATACACATAGAAAGGTTCAAAGAGTGGTGTTTTTTAATAAAATATTGCTCGATAGGCTAAGTGCTAACTTGTGATATTTCATAAATATATTAGACTTTTTGCAAAATCTTGTCACTTCTAAGTATACAAGAGATTGTGTAAAAAATCTATTATTTATATGTTTACAGTTAGTACTTTAATTTAGGAGAATATATTGATGCTCGCTATCGATTAATATATTTATTAATTTATTTTCAAGAGGAGGTTTCAATGGGAAAAGGTTATATTGTTTCAATATTATTTGCCAGTTTTATACTTATTACTGGTCTAAATGCTGATGCTATTGATGGCGCAAAGCTATTTCAAGGAACAAAGCATTTCAAAAATGGTGCTGTTGCTTGCATATCGTGCCATAATGTCAATAACGAGCTAGTCAAAAGTGGTGGAAAATTGGCTATAGACTTGACAAAGATGGGTGGCGCAGGCATACAATACACAATATTAAAGCCTGAAAATGCATCTTCGCCTGTAATGAAAGATGCCTTTAAAGGCAAGCCATTAACTGCGAGTGAACAAGCCGATTTAGTTGCTTTTTTCAATAAAGCTGCAGCAGACAATACTAAAGCATCAAATGACTATACAAAGTTCATTTTAGGTGGTATTATTGGTGCTATAATTCTATTTTTAATACTATCAATATTAGGAAAAAATAGAAAAAAATTATCTGTTAATCAAGAATTATATGATAGACAATTAAAAACATCTTGGAAGGAGCCTGTTAAATGAGTTGGATAAAAGATATAGTAGATCCAAAAACACGTAAATGGGAGGAGTTTTATCGAAATAGATTTCAACATGATAAAATTGTTAGAAGCACACACGGCGTAAACTGCACAGGTAGTTGTTCCTGGCAGGTGCATGTAAAAAATGGTATCGTTGTTTGGGAAACTCAGCAGTTAGATTATCCACTGTTAGAGAGTTCTCTTCCGCCTTATGAGCCTAGAGGTTGTCAGCGTGGTATATCTTTTTCTTGGTATTTATATAGCCCAGTAAGAATCAAATATCCTCTGATTAGGGGTGCATTACTTGACGCTTTTAGAGAAGAAAAAAGAAAAGCAAATGGTGATACAGTTCTTGCATGGAGTAATCTTCAAGCAAATAAAGATAAACGCAAGAGATACCAAAAAGCCAGAGGAAAAGGCGGATTTAGAAGAGCTAGCTGGGAAGAAGCTCATGAGATTATGGCAGCTGCCAATATTCATACTGCTAAAAAATATGGTCCAGATCGTGTTGTAGGGTTTTCACCAATTCCTGCTATGTCAATGCTTAGTTTTGCTGCTGGTTCTAGATTTTTACAACTTTTTGGTGGTGTAAATTTAAGCTTTTACGATTGGTATTGTGATTTACCACCTTCATTTCCAGAAATCTGGGGAGAACAAACAGATGTTGCTGAAAGTGCTGATTGGTATAATGCCAAGATGGTAGTTGATATGGGAGCCAATCTCAATATGACTAGAACTCCTGATGCTCACTTTTTTGTAGAATCAAGACATAATGGTACAAAAACAGTAGTCTGCTCACCTGACTTTAGTCAAGTAAGTAAATTTGCAGACCAAT
This sequence comes from Campylobacteraceae bacterium, assembly GCA_027013245.1. Taxonomy (GTDB): domain Bacteria; phylum Campylobacterota; class Campylobacteria; order Campylobacterales; family Sulfurospirillaceae; genus JAADIZ01. Next base: position 30,537 of record JALUXT010000111.1, on the reverse strand, counting down.
GGGTACCACTTCATGCAGGAAGTGATGGTGCATTTTGGCAAGCAATCACACATGTGCTTTTAAAAGAATTTTATATAGATAAGCAAGTTCCATATTTTATAGATTATCTTAAAAAATATTCAGATACTCCATTTTTAGTCAAGATAGAAAAAGATGGCGATGCTTATAGAGGTGGCAAATTATTAAGAGCTAATGAAATCGAAGAGTATAAAGACATCGAAAATGGAGACTGGAAATTTATTCAAATTGATGACAAAACAGGCTCTTTCGTAGTTCCAAAAGGTTCATCTGGTCATAGATGGGATAAAAAAGAAACAGGCAAGTGGAATACAAAACTTGAAAACTCTATTGATAACAAAGAATATGACCCTAAATTATCTATTATTGATGAAAAAGAAGATGTATTATTAGCCGCATTTGATGATTTTGGTTTAGACAATAAGGCCTTAAGAGGTGTTCCTGTTAAATATGTAACAACTACTTCCGGAGAAAAGGTAGCAGTTTGTACAACATTTGACCTATTGATGGCACAGTATGGTATAAGTAGAGGTTTAGAAGGTGCTTATCCGAAAGACTATGACGACAAAAATGCTGCATACACTCCTGCTTGGCAAGAAGTATTTACTGGTGTTGATTCAAAAACAATCATCAATATTGCTAGAGAATGGGGCAATACTGGAGAGATAACTAAGGGCAAATGTATGGTTATCGTAGGTGCTGGGGTAAACCAATGGTTCCATCAAAACCTAATGTACCGTGCTGCATCTATGGCGCTTATATTTGTAGGAGCTATCGGTAGAAATGGTGGTGGAATGAATCACTATGTTGGACAAGAAAAATTAGCTCCGGTTGATTCTTGGGGAACTATCAGCACAGGTAAAGACTGGGGTGGTGGAACAAGAATGCAACAAGCTCCACTTTGGCACTATATCAATACAGACCAATATAGATATGATGGCTTAACTTCAGCATACAATACTACACCAGACCATGAGCTAACAAAAAATCATATGGCAGACGATATTTTTAAATCTGTTAGAATGGGTTGGATGCCACACTATCCACAATTTAAAACTAATACGCTAGAATTAAGTAAAGAGGCGATTAAGAACGGTGCGAAAGATGATGATGATATCTCAGCTTATGTTTTAGATTCCTTGAAAAATAAAAAACTAGAGTATTCTATCCAAGATCCTGATGCAGAAGAAAACTTTCCAAGAGTTTGGTATATCTGGAGAGGAAATGCGATTGGTGGTAGTATGAAAGGACAAGAGTATTGTCTTAAACATTATCTTGGCGCAGATGACAGTATCATTGCTCAAGATCAAGCTAAAACAAAAGAGATTGTATGGCATGAAAAGGCTCCAGTTGGAAAGATGGATTTAGTAGTAGATCTTAACTTTAGAATGGACTCTTCAGCACTATATTCAGATATAGTTTTACCTTCTGCTTCTTGGTATGAAAAAGCTGATATAAATTCTACAGATATGCACTCGTTTATCCATCCATTATCCGAAGCAGTTTCTCCTTGTTGGGAGTCAAAAACAGATTGGGATATCTTTAGCGATATCGCAAAGGGAACAAGTGAATTAGCAAAAACACATCTTCCAGGTGTTCAAAAAGATATTTATACCACTGCTTTAATGCACGATACTCCTGATGAGATTTCACAAACATCAATAAAAGATTGGTACACAGGTGAATGTGAAGCGATTCCTGGTAAAACCATGCATAAAATCTCTGTAACAGAGCGAGACTATACTAAGATTTATGATAAATTTATTACGCTTGGTAAAGGTGTTAGAGAAAATGGCACAGGAGCACACGGTAATCATATGGATGTTGCAGATGAATATGATATTATGCTTAAATCAAATCACTTCCCTACAGAAAAGATTGATGGCGTTGAGTATCCATCTTTGAAAAAAGATATATCAGCTATCAACGCAGTTTTACATCTTTCTAGCTTAACAAATGGTAAGTTAGCCGTACAAGCTTATAAAAATGCAGAAAAGAAAACCGGAGTAAAACTTGCGGATATTGCTGCTGGTCAAGAAGATATACATTATCAGTATAAAAATTTACAAGAATCTCCAAAAAGATACAATATGTCTCCTGTGTGGTCAGGACTCATGGATAAAGGAAGAGCTTACTCGGCATTTACTTATAATGTTGAAAAGATGATTCCATGGAGAACATTAACAGGTCGTCAACATACATATTTAGATCATGATTTATACTTGGCTTTCGGTGAGCAATTACCAACATACAAACCATCTCCAAGTCCAGAAGTATTTGGTGATTTAAGGGAAACTTTGAAAAACAACAAAGATGCAAAAGTTCTAAACTGTTTAACTCCTCATGGAAAATGGCACATACATTCAACTTATATGGATAACCCTAGAATGCTTACACTTTCACGCGGTAAAGAACCTTGTTGGCTTAGCGAAGCTGATGCAAAAGAGATGGGAATTCAAGATAATGATTGGGTAGAAGTTATCAATGATAATGGCGTATATGCCACTAGAGCAGTTGTTAGTACAAGAATTCCAAAAGGTGTTACTATCGTTTATCATACAGTTGAACGAACATTGGGTGCCCCTATTTCGCAAGAGCGAAAAGGTAAAAGAACAGGCGGAAATAACTCTATTACTCGTGTTCGTTTGAAACCGAATTTATTAGCAGGTGGATATGGACAATTTACATATCATATGAATTATTGGGGTCCAGTTGCTGTAAATAGAGATGCGCATGTCATAATTAAAAAGATGACAAAAGTTGTCGTTTGATTCGATAGTGAAAAAATAGCTATAAAAGGAATAAAAATGGATATAAGATCACAAATGTCAATGGTTTTTCACTTAGATAAATGTATAGGTTGTCATACATGTACCGTTGCATGTAAAAATATATGGACAGATCGTGAAGGTTCTGAATATATGTGGTGGAATAATGTTGAAACAAAGCCAGGAACAGGTTACCCTACTAAATGGGAAGACCAAGATATATATAAAGGTGGTTGGGAGCAAAATGGCTCAGGAAGCATCTCTCTAAAAGGAGCTGGTAAAAGAAAAGGATTGTTAAATATATTTCATAATCCTAATTTACCAGTTATTGGTGACTATTATGAGCCATTTGCATATAAGTATTTGGATTTAATAGAATCACCTGAGCAAGATGTTCAGCCAGTAGCTAGACCAGTTTCAGTTATAACTGGAAAGCCAATAGATATTAAGATGGGGCCAAACTGGGATGATGATTTAAGTGGTACCCCTGATTTTGCAAGAAAAGATCCTAACTTGGAAAACTTATCAGCTGCAGAACAAGAAGCTATGTTTCAGTTAGAGAAGATGGCATTTTTCTATTTACCTAGGATTTGTAATCACTGCCTAAACCCAGCTTGTGTAGCCTCTTGTCCTTCAGGAGCTATCTATAAAAGAGGTGAAGATGGTGTTGTTTTGATTGACCAAAGCGTTTGTAGAGGTTGGAGAATGTGTGTGACTGCTTGTCCATACAAGAAAACTTACTACAATTGGAGCACTGGTAAATCTGAAAAATGCGTACTATGCTTTCCAAGAATCGAAGTCGGAGAAGCTCCAGCTTGTATGCACTCATGTGTCGGTAGAATCAGATACTTAGGAGTTATGCTTTATGATGCAGATAAAATAGAATCAATCGCATCTTCTGATGATGATAATTTAATCCAAGATCAAATAGATATATACTTAGATCCGCATGATCCAAAAGTAATAGAAGCAGCTAGAGCAAATGGTATAGCTGATTCTACTATAGCAGCAGCTCAAAATTCACCAGTTTACAAATTTGTAAAAGAGTGGAAGATTGCATTGCCACTTCATGCAGAGTTTAGAACATTGCCAAATCTTTTTTATGTGCCACCAATGCTACCAGTTATGGCGATGGTTGGAGAGCAAAAAGAAGATACTCCAGAATTACATGCAGTCGCTAAAAACTGGGATGACAAATGGTTGTACGACACAAGTTTAGATGGTATTTTTGGAACTATTGACAATATGCGTTTACCACTGAAGTATATGGCAAATTTATTTGGTGCGGGAAATGAAGCTTTAGTAGCAGATAAACTTAAAAAATTAATGGCTATTAGAATTTACAGAAGACACACAACAGTAGGGGATATATCTGCTCAAAAATCTGCTGCTGCGTTAAAAGAAGTTAGTTTGACCGAAGACGAGGCTGAAGCTATATACAAAATGACTTCATTACCTAAATTTAATGAAAGATTTGTGATTCCAGCGGCTCATAGAGAACAAGCTCTAGAGATGCTAGAGGCCACAGAAGAAGTCAAAGGCAATACAGGATTTGGTTTCACTGAAAAACCTGTTAGGGGATTATAATGAGTTTAAAACATTATAATTCTATCTCGAAACTTTTTGACTATCCAAAAGATAATTATAATGATGTTGTAGCAGAAGCTATAGCATCATTATCAAATGCTTATCCAGAAGCAAAGAAAGAGCTAGAGACATTTTCAGAACTTCTTCCAAAACAAATATTTGAAATTCAGGAACTTTACTCAAAATCATTTGAGGTGCAAGCTGTAACTTCTCTTGATGTAGGTTATGTTCTTTATGGAGATGATTATCAAAGAGGGGTTGTGTTAGTCAAACTAAACGAAGAACATGCGAAATTACATAATGATTGTGGCAGGGAGCTTGGTGATTTCCTTCCGAATCTATTGAGATTATTACCTAAATTAGAAGATAATGAGGTTAAAACAGAGATGGTCACTATGCTTATGGCTCCTGCTGTTGAAAAAATGATAAATGAATTTCAGCCATCTTCGCTTGAAGCAAAAGATAAGCTTTATATGAAGCAACACAAAACATTGATTGTACCATCTTCCTCTATAACTATATTTTTGCATATTCTTAAAGCACTATATATAAGTTTAGATAGTGATTTTTCTTTATTAAAAGAGAATAAACCATTTAAAAATGAGAGCTTTTTAGGGCATATTAGAGGTGAGCTTGAGATTCAAGAGGGTAAACAGAGTTCCAATAGTTGCGGTACCGTTGGCTGCGGCAGCAGCGGTTGTTAAGATTTTAATAAATAAAAGGATTTAATATGGATATTTTATTGTTTGGCGCATTTCCTTATGTGGCTGTAGTTGTGTTTATTATAGGAACAATATGGAGATATCAAACAGGGTTTAAATACTCTTCTCTATCTTCACAGTTTCTAGAAACAAAAAAACTGTTTTTAGCTTCTGTTCCTTTTCACATTGGTATTTTGGTTATTCTAACTGGTCATTTAGTAGGCTTTTTGTTCCCTTCACTATTTACACGAATAGGTGGTTCAGGGATAGTAACTTTTGAAACAGTATCATTAGTTTTTGGTATCTCTGCTATCGTAGGACTTCTTTTTCTAATGATAAGAAGATTTACTAATGATAGAATTAAGGCAGTAACCACAAAAATGGATGTTTTTATAGAGTTTGTTCTTCTTGTCCAGTTTGGATTAGGTATTTATATTGCAACTAGTTTAGGATGGGGCTCACAATGGTATGCTTCTGTAATGGTACCATATTTAAGATCTATTTGGATGCTTAACCCTGATATCAGTGCTATTTCTGCTATGCCTATAGCTGTGCAACTTCATGTTGTTGGAGCATCTCTTTTTATCTTCCTAATTCCATTTTCTAGATTTGTACACTTTCTAGTGGCACCTTTTCACTATATTTCAAGACCTTATCAGGTTGTTAGATGGTACTGGGATAGAAAAGAAATTAGAGATACAAGTACTCCTTGGACTGTTACAAGACCAAAAAATATATAAGTTTTAATTTAAAAAAAAGGAAAAAATGATGATAAAAGTCGCAACAGGAAAATCGCATAAAATGCTTTTTTTCAATACCCTAGCATTTACGATAGCTTTTGCAGCTTGGATGCTAAATGGGGTATTAGTAACTTTTTTAATGAGCAATCAAGTATTTGATTGGAACATGGTGCAAGCTGGTTGGCTTATAGGTATTCCAGTTTTGACAGGAGCGTTGGCGAGGTTTCCAGTCGGAATATTGACAGATAAATTTGGCGGAAAATATGTTTATGGTTTTTTGCTGATTTTATCCGCAATTCCGATGTATCTACTTTCAACAGCAAACAGTTTTACCGAGTATGCACTTTACAGTTTAGGGTTTGGTATAACAGGTGCTAGTTTTGCCGTAGGTATCGCATTTACATCTGTTTGGTATCCAAAGAAGAATCAAGGTATCGCTCTTGGAATTTTCGGTGCAGGTAATGCAGGTGCAGCAGCAACTGCAATTTTGGCTCCAACCGTTTTAAAACATTTGACAAACAATGGAGCAAATCTTGATGGGTGGAGAACATTGCCTATTTATTATTCTGTGATGCTTGTTGTCATGGGTATAGTATTTTTATTTGTAACAGAAAATAAGCTTACTGCATCATCGCATAAAACACTCGCACAAATGATGATTCCACTAAAAGATTTAAAAGTATGGAAATTTGGTTATTGGTACTTTTTGGTTTTCGGTGGATTTGTTGCATTTTCTCAGTGGTTAATCCCATATTTTGTAAATGTGTATTATCTTCCACTCGTAACAGCAGGACTATTCGCAGCTGCATTTAGTTTACCATCAGGTGTAATTCGAGCATTCGGTGGATGGTTATCTGATGTTTACGGTGAAAGAAAAGTAACAATGTGGGTTTTAACTGTTACTATAGGAATTACTGCTTTATTGATGGTTCCAAAGATGGATATTTCTTCTCCTGGGCCAGGTGTTGTAGCAAAAATACCAGGAACAGTAATAGCTATTAGTGGAAATAGTGTAACTGTTGGTAAAACGGTATATCATTTTACTCCTAAGAAAGAAAATGCAGGGGATAATATTATCGATAGTAAAGACATGTATATCCTTCCTGTTAAGCAATCTTGGCAATCAGCCATAGTAAAAGTTGGAGACAAAGTAAAGAAAAAACAACTTTTAATTAAAGGGTTCACTAAAATATCTTTTCAAGCAAATGTTTGGATATTTGCATTATTGGTGATTATTTTAGGTTCTACTTTTGGTATAGGAAAAGCTTCTGTTTATAAGTATATTCCTGAACACTATCCACAAGATGTTGGTATGGTAGGCGGTGTCGTTGGAGTTCTTGGTGGACTTGGTGGGTTTATAATACCAATTATTTTAGGGTATTTATTGAAATTCACTGGTATTTGGTCTAGTGCTTGGGTATTTATGTTTGTAGTTTCATTGTTGGCTTTATGGTGGCTGATGACAGAGATTACTAATGAAGCTGATAAAAAATAAGGAAAAAAATTAATGAATGAAGTAGTAGATGAAAATATGAATTTAGGAGATGGTGCTTCTCCGTACTCTCCACCAGATGCTTATAATCCTCCCAAGGTGGATGATGAAGTTCCTTATGAAGAGTTGCATCCATTTCTACAAAATTTGACCGATGAACACAAAGAGGTTTTGGATAGATTGACAGAATTTGAAGAAACCTTAGTTATGATGGAGCAAGGAAAAGTCGATAGAGAGATAGATAAGAGATTGCAAAAGTTTTTTGAGTATTTTGATGAAGAGTTGAGAACTCACAACCTAAGAGAAGAGAAAATATTTTTTAGGATTTTAAGCGAAAAGATGAATAAAGATGGTGATCATTCAAAAGGTATGGATGAGTTTAATTCTATAGATGTATTAGAAGATGAACATGCTAAATTTCTTCAAATGGCAGCTGTTACTTTTAATCTGTTTGCTCTTTTTTCAAGAATTCCTGATGAGAGATCAAGAATCATTGTTTTAGACGCTGCGATAACAGAATCAAGATCTTTTGCAGAGTTACTTAGAGTTCATATTTTTAGAGAAGAAACTATAATATTCACATATGCACATAGAAATTTTTCTGATGAAGAATTTGCAAAACTATAAAAAAGGAGACATAGAATGTCTATAAATATAACGAATTGGGATGTAGAAGACGAAGGATTTTGGCAAAGAGAAGGAAAAAGTATAGCCAATAAAAATTTATGGATATCTATTCCTGCACTATTGTTAGCTTTTTCAGTTTGGCTAATGTGGGGGATGCTGATAGTCCAGATGAAAAAAATGGGCTTTACACTAGGTATGAATCCACAGACTCCAGCAGATTGGGCAAATGTAAATTCAATGCTGTGGACTCTTCCTGCCGTTGCTGGTCTTGCAGGTGCTACTCTTAGGATTCCAAATGGATTTTTGATTGGTATCGGTGGAGGAAGAAATGTTATTTTCTTGACTACTGCACTTTTACTTATTCCTGCCTTTGGTGCTGGTTTGGTGATGGGCGACAAAAATGTTTCTTATGCAACACTCGCTATTTTAGCTGCAACATCTGGTTTTGGTGGAGGTAATTTTTCATCTTCTATGTCAAATATCTCTTATTTTTTCCCAAAGAGAGTGCAAGGTACATCTTTAGGTTTAAATGCAGGACTTGGTAACTTAGGTGTTAGTGTAATGCAATTTCTAATTCCAATAGTTCTTGCTACTGGCGTATTTTCTGCTGGTATGACTATGCCAAATTCCGACAAAATTGTTTACCTCCAAGATGCTGCTTGGGTTTGGGTTCCTTTGCTTATGGTTGTAGTTATAGCTTCATTTTTTGGTATGAATAACCTTAAAAGTGCTACTCCAAAATTAGGTAATTACGCAGGTGAATTTGGAAAAACTATATTGTTATTGATTTTTGGTGTAATTGCTTCAGGAGTTGGTGCATATATGCTAATTGGCTTAAAAATCAATATGTGGATAGTTCTTCCTACTGTTGTAATTGTATCCTTGCTATTGATGAAATTTTTATCTCCTAGCGAGTTAAAAGGCAATCTTAATAAACAGTTTGATATTTTTGGAAACAAGCATACTTGGATTATGACTATTATTTATACAATGACATTTGGTTCGTTTATCGGATATGCTGCATCTTTTCCAAAACTTATCCAAGATATCTTTCAAGGTCAAATCAATCCATTTCACTATGCATTTCTTGGACCATTGGTTGGTGCTTTAATTCGACCTGTTGGTGGTTGGTTAGCTGATAAAGTAAATTCTGGTTCAAAAGTAACCACTTGGAGTACTATTCTTCAAGTCGTTTCTGCTTTAGCTGTTGGTTATTTTATTGTAAGAGCTAGAGAAGTTGCTGCTATATCAGGTCCTGAAGCTGCCGCTGCTCAGTATTGGTGGCCATTCTTTTGGGGATTTATGGCTCTTTTTGCTGGCACTGGTATCGGTAATGGTTCTACATTTAGAAGTATCCCATATATATTCAATAAGACTCAAGCAGGTCCTGTATTGGGTTGGACTGCTGCAATTGCTGCTTATGGAGCATTTATTATGCCAAAACTATTTGGTCAACAAATAAAATCTGGGCATGCAGAGTATGCTATTTATGGTTTTGTTGCATATTATATGTTGTGTCTTGTATTAAATTGGTGGTACTACGATAGAAAAAATTCTGAAGTTAAATGCTAATAATTTAGCGCAAGGGAGAGTGTATAATTTTACTCTCCCGTTTAAATCATAAAACTATTTTTGGAGGAGAACATGCAACAAATCACATTTATGGATAAATATCCTGTATTTACAAAAACAATAGAAAAAGATAAAACACACTTCAATAATATGGACGAAATTATTTCATATCTTCGCCAGAAAATAGAAAAAGATCCTATTGCTATATATATAGGTATATTTGACCATTACACTTATACAAAAGGATTAGAATCACACGAAATCTCAGAAGACATACATGACGCAAAAAATATTTTGTGCTGTTTTGGAGATAAACTTATTTCCCCTCAAATTGCAGCTATCAGACCTCGTTCATTTGGTATAGTTGTTACAGACAATGCTTATGTAGTAAGCTTTCTTCAAGCCCCTAGCCCCGTGGCAAATAAAAAAATGATGCAATGGGTTCAAGAGATAGAAGGTTAAGCACTTGATGTAAAATCTTCACATTTTAGCTTTAAAAAGTTTATTTACAGTACTTACAAATTGTAGCGGATTTATGGCGTGTGAATACAATCTTATACCAAAATGCAGATGCGGTCCATTTACTCTTCCACTTTTTCCACTTAGTCCTACGATTTCATTTTGCTTTACTTTGTCTCCTACTTTCACTAAAATCTTACTTAGGTGATAATAACAGCTATAAAGCCCATCTCCATGGTCGATGACAACTGAGCCACCTGCATAATATCTTTTTTTAGCGATCACCACTACTCCATCGTTTGTTGCCTTTATCTTCGTGCCGATTTTTGCTCTAAAATCAGTCCCTGAGTGAAAGCTTTTTAAGACACTATTAAACATCCTTGCATTGCCATAAGAGCTAGTAATCTTCGAATGCAAAGGCAAGATAAAAGGCTTATTCCAATACCTTCTTGGTGTAGTAGTCGCATATATTATTTTGGCTTCTTTGTACTGTGCATATATCTTGTTGAGTGCTTTTTTACTTGGTTTTACTTTTGATTTTGCTACTTTAATTTGCTCTTTTTTGTACTTTCCTGCTCTTACATGTAGAGGTATTTTTTTACCATCTATCTTTAAAACTTCATCTTTAAGCTTACTCTTATAATCAATCGCTATAAGTGCAAATCTTTTGTTCTTTTCTACTGGATTTTGAAGTATCGGCAACTCTTTGCCATCTAAAGATATAGTATCTCCCTGCTTTAGCTCAACAAGTGCCACTTCTCCCTTTACTATATCTAAGGCATAAAGAGATAGAGATAAAAGGAGTAATAGAACTATTTTTTTCAAGCTCTACTCTTTTTAATAATCCCATAAGCTTCATTTATCTCTTGGAGTTTTACAGTCGCTTTATCTATGATTGACTGCTCAGCTCCCTTTCCCATCAGTAAATCAGGATGATTTGCTCGCACTAGTTTTTTGTATTTTGATTTGATGATTATCATGTCATCTTCTTTGCTTGCACCTAAAACTTTGTAGGCATTTTCTAGTGTATTTACTTGTTGATTGTATTGATTTGCATAAAAATTTTGAAATTTTTTGATTAAGTTTTCAAAATCACTCTTTTTTATCTCTAAGGCATTTGCAATATCTTCGCAAACCATACGCTCTTCGTTTGTAAATTCATTATCAATAAAAGCTAAGTTTAACAAATACTCTAAAGTGGAGAGTCTTTTTCTATAATCTCGTTTTGTTAATTTTAAATATTTTTGAGCGATTTCAAGTGTATTTTCAAAACCTTCAAGCTCTTTTTTGTATATATCTTTTAGTTTCGCTCTTATCTCTTCTTGGTTTTGAAAAACTGATGAAAGTTGGGTGAGAGTGTTACTAAGCATTTGTGCTTCTAGTTCGCTTACATGTCCATCAGCTTTTGCCACTTTTGCCATCAAAGCGATGAGAAGTCCAGCTTCATGGTCTTTTAAATCACCGTTAAATTTTTGCCTTGCATCAACTTTTATATTATAGCCATCGCTTTTATAATTGCGGGTTAGCATATAAAATACAATGACTGCGAAAAAAAGTAGTATAGATTTCATTTGATTGCTCCTTTAAAAAAAAGAGATTATATCATTAAAGTTCTAAAGTAAGAGTAAGATTTTGCAGACTAATTTTCATAGCCTGCAAATTTATTTTAATATTCTAATTGTTCCACATCATAGAGTATATCATCCCAAGGATGTCTATACATTGGCATATTTAGTCTTTTTTCATCCAAGATATGTCCGATAAAACCGATACATCTCCCTAGGATAAAAAACGCATTTAAAGCCCCGGCTTCTATAAATGTGTCTATCTCAACATCGCTATATCCAAGCTCTCTCCACATATCAACCATCAATACACCGATAGTTCCATCAACATTTAAGATTAGATTATCTTTTTTACTTGTTGTCTCTTTTTCGACTTCAAGTGCGTATTGTAAAATTGGACTTGAAGGGAAATTTTCACTTACAAATTTTTTAAGACTACTGATTCTCAAATCTGGGTTTCTAACTGATTTAATTCTATGTCCAATACCAGGAATTGGGATACCTTGTTTTTTCATGTATTTTAAAAACTCTTTTGGGCTTAAATTATTATCAAATCCATATTTAAAATACTTAGCAGCGTTGTCTATAGCTCCACCAAACCTTGGTCCTATCGTCAAAAGTCCAGCTATGAGTGAGCTTACAACATCTTTTCCTGCTCTTGCCGTTACTTTTGCATTGTGTGCCCCACTAACTGCTGGCCCATGGTCTGCTACTGTTTTTAAAACTGTTTCTATAAAATCAACTGCCCATCTTGGATATCTCTTCTTAAACCAAAGAATACTCATAACATCACCAAGTGTATATCCAGTATCTGGAGTTGCCACTTTTGAGATTGGAATACCACAATATGTTGCCTCTTCGCCTCTGTCATCACTGATAGTACAAATAAAATTTCTGGCTTTTCTTGTATTTGAAATTTCTCTAACATTTGGCTCTTTTATCTCTTTGATAACACCTTTTGCTAGTAAATCTTCGTAAACTTTATGTATAGTAGCGGGAATATCGTTAAATGAATCTGGCACAAAAAATCCAGCTTCGCTCATGGCTATATTTTTAGCTTCAGCAGTTTCTCTGTCTGCATTTGCACTAGCACCTGCATGACCAAATTGAACACCACTTTCAAAATGCTTAGCAATAGTTCCAATACACCAAGCTATGATAGGCTTTTTAATTTTTCCACTTTTTACAGCTTCTATGACTTTGTACTCTTCAGTTCCACCAACTTCTCCAAGTAAAATCATATATTTTACATCTGGGTTGCTTTCCATTCTTAGAAGATTATCTATAAAAACGGAGCCTACAAATCTATCTCCACCGATTGCTACACCCTCAGCTATACCATCAGCATTTAAAGAGATGATATTTGACATTTCGTTAAACAAACCGCCACTTCTAGTAACAAGCCCGCAACTACCGCATCTATTTAACTTGGAATTTATAATATTTTCCATAGTTCCGCCGATATTTGCTATCTTAAAAGCTCCCGGAGCGATGGCCCCTACAGTTGCAGGTCCTATAACTGTGACACCTTTATCTCTAGCAGCTTGATTCATAGTTCTTGCTCTTCGCTCAGGTATACCCTCAGCAGTCACCATGATAGTTTTAAATTGCCCATCAAGCTCTATAGCCTCCATAACAACATCATACGCCGTTCTAAATGAACCAAAGTTTAGTAAAACATCAGCGCCTGGAAAAGCCTCCGCAGCTTCTGCTGTGCTTCTATAAAGAGGTATCATAATTTCAGCATTACCAAAAAAGAATTTATCAAATTTTGCAGTACTTGTTGGTGCAACGATTGCTGCGATTGATGGTAATTTTCGCTCTATAGTATAGTCATAATCCAACATTCTTTGAATCGCACTTCTATTGTTGTTCCAGAATATCGCTTGTGTATCTTTTGTAAATAACCTGCTCATGATTATTTTTCCTCCTTAGCTAGAGACATTCTTACTATGTCAGTTACATGTGTTTGGGGACCATAAACTTCCATATATAGACCCAATCTATCTGCTGCTTCTTTGATGTCTTTTAAACCTTTTTTATAGTTTGGTCCACCTCGTCTGACATAAATCTTCACACCTATTTTTTTAAATTTCTGGGCATACTCTTCCAAGGATTGGATGATGCCTGTAAATGTTTTTGCAACATCTGTAAAATTTGCGATTGCACCACCAATTATAAGAATCTTATCTCTGCCTTTTGGGTCTTTAAATCTTGTCATAAGATCAAATATAGTGTCTGCATAAAATTTGGTTTCGTCGGTGGTTGGTCCTCCACTATACTCTCCATAGTTTGCAAGTTCGCTTACATTACCACTTAAGTCTGCTATAGTATCTGCATAAACAACGCTAGCACCACCGCCTGCCACCATAGTCCAAATTCTTCCCATTGGGTTTAAAATAGTAAGTTTTAGTGAAGCTCCACTCTTTGCATCGGCATCAGATATGGCTTTTTCTTCAGTTGATTGATCTTCCATGCCAAAAGCGGTTGGATACTCAATCTTGCCCCAATCTTCTAGCATAAGATACCCTGCAGTATCGTCTAGTCTTGCCACTAAGTCTAAAATTGCCATCTCGTTTTGCTCAAGCATAACAAGAGGGTTAATCTCAAGATATGCAAAGTTTAAATCCCTGTAAAATCTAAAAAAATCTATAGCAAAAGATATAAATGCTTCTTTTTTATCCGCAGGTAAATCAACTGGCGCATTTGCACGAACCAAATGGTCTATATTCGCATCTTGCATATTTATAGGGATCACAACTTCTGTTACTTTTTCTTCCCATCCATCTTCTACTTCCATGCCGCCTTCAGTTGACATGTAAAGAACATCATCTTCACCAACAGTTGTAGCAGATATATAATACTCTTGCTCTTCGCTATGAGGAGTAAATGGCTCAATTATAAAGTGTGTAAGAGTTCCATGCTGACCTGAAAGAAGAGTTGTGGGGTGAGATATTTGCTCATCTATCCAACTTGCGGCAACTTCCAAAGAGACATCACCTGGTTTTTTATCTTTAAATAAAACCAGACCGTTTTTTCCTCTTTTTCCAAACAGCATGTCTGGTTTAGCTACGAGTGTTTCTTGTTTGAGCCACTCAAAACCATGTTCATTTGCTTTTTTTCTTAATTCGTCTCCACTACTAACTAATACAGATTTAAACCCATATTGAAATCCACTAAAGTATTTTTCCCAATGCTTGGAAAAAAGTGCCTTCCCATCATATTCACGAATCGCTCTTTGAGCCATAGTAAATCCTTTAAGTTTTCTTAAAATTATTTATTAATTAAAATATATTATATTATACCAATATAATGCTTAAAAAAATCTATGAGTTTTAATGTCTTTGAAATACCATAAGTAGTTTTTCTGTACCACTTCCAAATAAATCTATTGGAAATGTCTCTATAAGTTTAAAGTTTTTTATATTTTCAAAAGTTTTTTTATGATGATAATATTGCAGTATCTTACCAGTTGATTTTATAAAAAAATCTCTTTTTTTTTCAAAAAAAGTTAAGTTTGTAGTGAGTATTTCTTCTTCAAAATAGGATTCTACAGATAAAAATCTATCATTTTCATCTCTAACCATAACCCCATCAGCTAATTCAAAACCTTCAATTGTATTTACATCTGCTAAAAAATAGCCATCAGGTTTTAAAACGGTTGAGAGTTGCGAGAAAAAGCCATCTATCTCATCAAGTTTTATATAATTAAGAACATCAGCAACCCCCAAGGCACAATCAAAAGATGCATCTTCGAGTTCATTTAATTCTTTTGTACAAGCATTGACACCTAAACTCTTAGCTCTTTTTACCATCATTTCACTTCTATCTATACCGCAAGAGTTAAAACCCTTATTTTTTAAAAGTTTCAACAGTTTACCATTGCCACAACCGATATCCAATACTTTTTTTACATCAAGAACAGATAGTAAATTTAAATATTTTTCGTATAACTCTTCATATTCTCTATAAAAACCAATCATTGGTTCTATTTTGGCATATAAATCTAATGGCTCAATCAACTAAATCCTTATTAAATTTTTGAGTATCAAATGTTTTGTTTAGATATTCACACACGATTTTAACATCTCGCTCTGCATTTCCAAGACAGCTTGTCGCTCCTGGACTCGGTGTCATGTTAAACAGTATGCCAGTCCCTGGATTTACGCTAGCTTCACCAAGCATTAGCTTTTGGTTTTTCTTGTCCAAAACTTGTGGTCTTATGCCTCCAAATCCTTTTGCATATTCTATATCTTCAAGTTGCAAAGAAGGTACTATTTTTCTCACATCTTTTAAAAAGAATTTTTTATTCAAATATGGAACTTCAAATAAAAAGTTTCTTAAGACATAATTTCGTATAGTGGAGTCTGATAACAAATCTAAGAAAATTTTTCCAACATTATGGTCAAATCTAAGGGTTTTTATAAAATCCATATAAGTCCCACCTGTATATCTCTCAAGCTTTGGCAAGGCAAGAGCAGTTGGCCCAAATCTTGTATATCCATTTGCTAAGATATCAGGGTCGCCATGAAGTGCAGCAAATGGCAATTTTGGGTTTTGAACCATATATACCTTGCCTTTTAAAATCTTCTTAGTGCTAAGATAAAAACTCCCAGCCATCGGCAAGCAACTATAATCTAACCCATGCCCCATCTCATGAGCTAAAAACAAAGAGTGAGCCCCCGCATCGACAACTACAAAATCTGCAGTATATGTGTGAGTTGCAGTTTGCACTATATGCATCTCTCCTAATTGTTTTATATGGACTATTTTTGAGTTTAAAAATACATCTGTTTGCTTGTCTTCAATCTTGATTGCATTTTCTACTAAACTCTCTGTCATAGAGCCAAAATCTACTGTACTATATTGTCCACCTTCAACTCCAACGCCTACGATATTTTCATCTCTTTGCTTACCATTTTCATCAAAAATCAAACTTGGCTCAATTTTGGCAAGTTTATCTTTCTCAAAAACTTCTAGATATGGAAAAAGCTCTTTAAAATCTTCATATCTGTGTCGCATATAAGCCACTTCTTCATCCCCTACACCGATAGCCATCTTTTGCATAGCAAACATAAATTTGTCTTCATAACCATACTGTAAGCAATATTTTTCTACCATTTTTGCAGTTCGCTTAACATTTTTGGCTTTATCAACAGTATAATTGGTTTCAATATCACCACAATGAATCGTCTGTGAGTTGCTTGTGCCTTTAGAGTTTAATTTTGCTAGAGTATTGTATTTTTCAAAAAGTGCAATCTTTTTAATATCAGTATATTTTGCCAATTCGTAAAATATGGCGGCACCAGAAATGCCTCCACCAATAACCAATACTTCATAGTGGTTTCTCATCATATAATTCATCCTTAGAAGAAATTTTTATATTGTTACATAATAGACTAATATTATGATAAATTTTTATGATTAATTATAATATATTATCTTAATTTTATGGCAATAGCATCTATTTCTATGCTAACATTTAGAGGCAAAGTTTTTACCGCCACAGTTGAGCGAGCTGGTTTATGATCACCAAAAAACTCAGCATAAATCTTATTTACCTCAGCAAAATCACTCATATCTGCCAAAAATATAGTAGTTTTTACTACATTAGAGAGAGAACTTCCAGCTTCTTTTAAAACTTCACTAAGATTTGTTAAAACTTGCTTTGCCTGCGCTTCCACGCCACCTTCAACCAAATCACCATCTTTTGTGAGCCCAATCTGTCCTGATGTAAATATCATCTCACCTACCTCAACAGCTTGAGAGTATGGTCCTATTGCAGTTGGTGCTTTATTTGTTTGGATAAATTTCATCTTATGCCCCCTTTGTTAGGAGCAAAGCTCCTGACAAATTCCTCGCGACTAAAGCACGAGCTATCGCTCTGTATAATTTCATTTTATTGTCTCCTCAAAATTTTTCTATTATTTTGATAAATATTTTGGTTAAATCTTCTACTTCTTGAAGTTTGCATCTTTCATTTATAGCGTGAATTCTATCATTTATCACGCCAAGTTCTACTGTTTTTACTCCAAATTCTGCTAAAAGTCTAGCATCACTTGTACCTCCACCTGTTGTTAATTGTGGATTTACTTTCGTTATGTCCTGCACAACGCTTTGGAGTAATTTTACGATTTTAGAATCTCTTTTTGTCACAAAAGATTTTGCACTTTGATTAAGAATCAATTTAAAATCTAATTCTTTTAAAAGAGTGTTTATATAAGTTTCTATATCTTCCTTGCTGGTTTTTGTAGAATTTCTTACATTGAACATAAGTTTTAAATGCCCTGGTGTTACATTTGTCACTTCCATTCCACTTCTTATGTCCGTAACAACAAGCTCGCTTGGAGCAAAATTTTCATCCCCTCTATCAAAATTATGAGCAGTTAATTTGTCCAATAGTGGAGATATAAGATTTATAGTATTGACGGACTTTTGGGGGTAGGCAGCGTGTCCTTGTTTGCCAAAAACTTCTATGATTCCGTTTATCGACCCACGCCTTCCTATCTTAATAGTGTCTCCAAAAACACCTTCACATGTAGGCTCCGCTACTATCGAAAAATCTGGAATCATGTTTTTGTTTTTAAGATATTTTAAAACCTCAATAGTTCCAAATTTAGCATCACCTTCTTCATCACTAGTTAAGATAATAGACAAAGTCCCATTAAAATCTTTTGCATCTTTACAAGCTTTTAAAAACGCGGCCACTCCACTTTTCATATCTTGCGTGCCTCTTGCATGAACAAATCCGTCTTTGAGCGTTGGCTCAAATGGATCACTATTCCAACCAATTCCTGGGGGAACCACATCTACATGTCCAGCAAAACAGAGGTGTTCGCCTTTTGAAAATACCTTATATAAAAAAAGATTTTTTGTATCATTTATATCTATTCTTATAGCTGTGAAATCTGATAAATATTCTTCTATAAAATCAAGTAAACCTGCATCATCAGGTGTTATTGATTTATGACGAAGTAGTTTGAAAAAAAGTTCTTGAAGTGTCATATTGTAGTTTTTCCTATTTGAGTTTAGGGGATGGTTCGCCAAGGTAAAAACCTTGAAACTCATCTATGCCTAAATCTAAACAAATTTCAAAAATTTCTTCACTATGAACAAACTCAGCTATAGTTTTTATATCAAGTTTTCTTGCAAATGCGATAATTGAGCTTACAATTGCATATGAGTTCTTGTCTTTATCTATATTTTTTATCAAAGACCCGTCAATCTTAACATAATCAGGGTGTAATTTCATAAGATAAGAAAAATTACTATAACCAGTACCAAAATCATCTATCGCAATCTTACATCCCATTTTTTTTAATCTTTGTATAAAACTCTCAGCTCGCTCAATTTGAGTTATATTTTCATCTTCTAAAATTTCAAAAATAACTTGTTTAGATACTCTA
Source organism: Campylobacteraceae bacterium (assembly GCA_027013245.1). Taxonomy (GTDB): domain Bacteria; phylum Campylobacterota; class Campylobacteria; order Campylobacterales; family Sulfurospirillaceae; genus JAADIZ01. The sequence continues at coordinate 11,602 of JALUXT010000111.1, read as the reverse complement.
TATTTTTTTAGCATCGAAATCACAAAATTACTCACATTGCTATCGCTCATGTCTCTTGCCAAAAGATTAACAGAAACAGTAGCCCCAGTCTCGCTTATCTTAGCAAAACTTTTTTCTATGAGAAGTTTTTCTATATCTGCATATCTTTTCACCTTTTTAGAAACATCCAAAAAGAGTCCTGGGGGAATAATCTCTTCATTTTCATCTAGTATCCTTACTAAACATTCATATTTTATAATTTCTCGATGTGCATTAAAAATTGGTTGATAAAATGGTATAACCCTATCGTCTTTTATAGCATTTTTTATAAATTTTGACCATTTTATCTGATTTATATACTCTTTTTTATCGTCAATTCTTTTAAAATAACATTGATAATCTATCTGTTTTATCTTTGCTTCTTTTAAGGCCATAGAAGCTTTTTCTAAGATATGATCTTTTTCCAACGCAAACCCTAAAGTTACATTTATCTCAATCTCATCTTTATAATTTGGATTATCTATCATTTTGCCTTTAAACATATTTGATATTTCTATTGAGAGTTCTTCATATCTGTCTATATCAAGCGCAGCATTCTCTAGTAATGCAAACTCATCTGCTCCAATTCTATATAAATTTAAACCCTCTTGTATGGATAGATTTTTAAGAATATCTGCGACTTCGCATAAAACATAATCACCTGTTTCATTGCCATAGTATTCATTTATATCTTTAAAGGAGTCGATATTGAGGATTATAAGCTTTGGTTTGTCCATGGCATAGATATCTTTCATAAGTGCAACTCTGTCATGGAGATTTGTCAATGCATCTATTTGTAGATTGCTCAAGTCATTTTCCTTTTTTAGAAGCCATTCATATTATAAGATTTTTTATATTAAAAAATCATAATTTTACCAAAGTTGCTCCATATCCTCCCATATTGATTGGTGCATCTGAGTATGAAACCAAACTTGGATAAGTAGATAAAAATGTCTTAACTGCATATGCTAATTTTCCTGTTCCAATACCGTGATAAACAAGCACCTCATCATAGCCGTTTATTAAAGCATCTGAGAGAAATTTATCTAAGTTTTCTATGGCTTCCTCTGCTCGTTGTCCATGCAAATCTAAAGTTACAGAACTTGTAGCACTTGGCTTTGTGATGGTGATTTTTCTTCTTTTTTTTGGAGGAATTCCACTTTTTTTAAGCGTATTTAATGGCACTCTAAGTGTAATTCCTTCACACTCTATGGATGCTATATCTTTTTTTATGGTTTTTATTTTTCCTTTTGAATTCCCATATTTTACATAATCTCCAACCATTAAATTTTCACTTTTTTGGACTATATTTATCTTTTTTGCTTTTACCTTAAACTCGTTTGCCCTATTCAATGCCCTATGCCCCTCTTTTGAATCTTTAGATTTTATGGCAACTTTTGCTTCTTCTATAGCTTTGTTAAAATTCTTTTGCATCTTTACAGTTTGGCGTTCAAACTCAAGTTTCGACAACTCTTGCTCATCTTTTAGGGCAATTTTTAATTTTTTTGCCTCTTCTAATTTTTCTTCAAGTAGCTTTGATTGTTTTTTCATCTCTAATTCTAAATCTATATTTTTTTGAATCAAATCATTTAAATTTTCTTTATCCTCGCCATAAACGATTCTAGCTTCCTTTATGATAGGTGCTGGAATTTTATATCTAAGGGCTGTTTCAAATGCATAACTTTTCCCGATAGTTCCATTTAAAAATTCATAAGTAGGTTGTTGATTTTTTTCATCATAAATTGCAGCTAAGAGTTGAACTTGCTCATTTGTAGCAAGCAGTGAAGCTAATCTTTTGTGATGGGTTGTGATGATTATCTTTATATCTTTTTGGATTAATTTTTCTACTATTACCTTAAACAAGCTTGCAGCCTCATCAGCGTCAGTTCCAAGTTCTATCTCATCGATGCCCACCAAGGTTGATTTTTTGGCAAAAAGTTTACTAAATTCATGCATTCTGCCTGCAAAAGTAGATATATCATTTTTCACGCTCTGCGGGTCATCTAAGATAGCCACTATATCTTTAAAAGAGCCTATTTTTGTGTGAGTTGAGTCTATCGACATAGGAAGCAGATATTTTGCTAAAAAAGCAGCACTTAGAAGTGACTTTAAAAACATAGTTTTTCCGCCAGCATTTACACCCGTTATCATAAGCACATGTTTATCAAAATCAACACTTATGGGCTTTGGACTACCAAGGGCTGGATGTGAAAATTTAGATATTGTTATGTCATGGCCGCTATTGGCTAAAACAAATTCTAAATTTGTATTTTTAGCAAATGTCACCCTTGCAAAATAAGCATCAAATTTATCGAATTCTCTATTTACAAATGTCAAAAAATGAACGAACTTTGAAAACTTAGCTGATATTTCTTTTGCATATTTATATATCAATTCCTCTTTTTTATCGACCAATCCACTCTCTTTTGATTTTAAAGAAGAGATTGAATCTGGAAATATATAGAAAAATCCACCACTACTTCTACCAACAACACTTCCTTTTATGACATGATTAAAACCACCTCTTAAAAGCAAGGCTTCTTGATTATTGATATAATGCACTTGCCTGTCAACTAAATAATTTGAAAGTTTTGAGTTTGACATAAGACGCCTAAGAGCGGTGCTAGTTTCTTCTTTAATCTTGCCAAGAGCATAAGAGATAGCTCCAAACTGCTCATCTATGCTACTTTTTAACTCGCCTTTTTCATCAAAGTATTTGCAAATCTCTTTTATCTCATCAGGAATTTCTATCTTTTGCATCCACAAACTAAGATTTCCTTCTAAAAATATGGTTTTTAGATAAATAAAATATTTGACTATCTTAATAAATGAATAAATTTCATAAATCTTCAAGATGCCTTTTTTACTTAGATGTGCTAAAGGAATATCAAGATTCTCAACTTCTAGTGGTGCTTTTATGCTAGTTGCTTGCATCAATTCTTTTATAAATCTATAATGAATCTTAGAGTCACCTTGCATAAAAAGTGGCTTTGGTCTTGCAAGGTAGCCATAAAAAGAGTCTGTAAACTCTGCTAAATCTAGCTTTGAGAGTAGTTTTTTCATCTCTTACATGTAGAGATATCTATAACGATACCTTTTAACTCTTTTTTATCTTCTTTTGCTACAAAACTAAGAGTTCCGCTTATAAATGAAAAAGAGTTTATATCCACTTTATAATCACCGCAAGTTAGAATTTTACCTTGTCTGTAAGCATTTACGATCCCTCTATCATGTTCGGCTACATTTTGATTATAAACGGTAAACAACCATCCAACTGCGAAAACCAACACCAAAGAAATTATTATATAAATCTTAGTTATTTTCGCAAGTGAATCATTTTTGGAAACAAATGCCAATAAAACAGCCAAAATAAGAAGTAAAAATAGAACTATTTGCACTTATGCACCTCGCAATTGATATGTGATATCGCCAGCACCAAAACCGATGACTAAGCCGCTGTCTAGCTTTTTATCTATCTTGCTATCTATCACCAAATCCAATGATTTTGTTTTTTTGATGACACTTTTTGCAAAGATAGGGTTATATCTTTTGAACTCTTTTTCAAAATCTATATCTATTTTCTTTTCACCAACACTCCAAACAGGAAGAATTATAAGTTTATCAACTCCAGCGAAACACTCGACAAAACCTTTTAGGTTATCATAAACTCTTGAGTATTTATGAGGTTGCCAAACCACAGTTATCTTTTCTAAATTCATCATTTTGGCATATTTTTTAGCAGAATGCATAGTGGCTGTTATCTCGGTGGGATGATGGCCATAATCATCAATCAAAGCAAAATTATCCTCTTTTTCTATGATATCAAATCTCTTTTTGATGCCTCTATAGTTTTTAAGTCTCGCCCTTGCGGTTTCTATATCCATCTCACTCAAACTCGCTAGTACCGCCAACGAAGCATCGATCACGATATGCTCACCGATGCCCCACACTTCAAATATTCCTAAATCTTTTAGTATAAACGAAGTAAAAGGCTCATCATTTTTAATGAATGTTTTTATATCTTTTAAATCACGACTTGGGTACAGTCTTATGGCTTCAAGCTTATCAAGTGTGCCAAGAAACTCATCTTCGGCATTTATCACTCTAATGGTTGCACTTTTTAAAAACTGCTCATATGCCCCATAAAATCTTTTTAAATCATAATTATAATACTCCATATGCTCTGGCTCTGCATTTGTAACAACTGCCACATAAGGGTTTGAATTTAAAAAACTCTCATCACTTTCATCTGCTTCAAAGATGATGTTATTGCTCACTTGGTAGTGCATATTTGTATCAAACTGCTTACTTTCAGCACCTATAATAACAGTGCCTTCGACCATAGATGCTAGCATCGCAGAAGTTGTGCTTTTACCATGAGCGCCACATGTTGCAAACACTCTTCTATCTTTTAATATCAAAGGAAGAGCATCTTTTCGGGACAAGGTCAAGATATTTCTTTTTCTCGATTCCACTAATTCTACATTATCATCTTTTGCAACTGATGTGTAGATAATAAGGTCTTGGTTTTTAATATTTTTAGCGTCGTGAGGGATGCTTACTGTTATACCTTCTTCTCTTAATTTTTTAGTTATTTTTGTTTCTTTTATATCTGAGCCGCTTACTACAAAACCTTCTTTTTGAAGATATCTAGCCAATCCAGAGAGTCCGATACCGCCAATTCCTACAAAATGGATGAATTTCATATATTATCTTCCTTGGTAAAGTCGCTAATTCTTGTCAACACTTCTTTCGTCTTTTCACTATTTTCAACTAGCGCTACACGAACATAAGCACTTCCTATTCCCTCTCGTCCCAAAAAACTTCCAGGAAGAACTTTTACATTTTTCTTTTCATATAATCTTTTTGTAAATTCTAAATCATTATCAACTTCAAGCCAAACATAAAAAGTAGCGTCACTTTTTTTAACACCTAAAATCTCACTTGCCAATTCTAGGTTTTTCTTATAAACTGCCCTTGAATTTTCTACATGTAAGTCATCACTCCAAGCAATACTAGCTGCTTTTTGCAAAGGCAGGGGAATTGCAGTTCCCACATAAGTTCTGTATTTTGAGTACTCTTTTAATATATTTTTATCACCTGCTATAAAACCAGACCTAAGTCCAGGAGCACTACTTCTTTTAGAAATAGAGTTTATGACTAGTATATTTTTAAAGTCCATATTTCCTACATGTAAACTAGCCTCAAGCAAAGAAACAGGTGCATTATTTGAGTAAATCTCACTATAACATTCATCGTTCATCAATACAAAATCGTATTTTAATGCTAATTTTACCCATCTAGCCAACTCATATTTACTCATAGTTGAAGAGGTGGGGTTATTTGGAAAATTTAAAATAACCAAGTTTGCCTTTTTTAATCTTATATCGCTAATATCAGGTTTAAAGTCATTTTCTTTTGTCAAATTTAGATGAATCACATCAGCCCTACAAGCAGTTGCGGCACCTTCATATATCTGATAAAAAGGATTAGTAAAAGCTATAGTAGGATTTTTCACATCAAAAAGTAAAAACTGAGGAAAGTTAAAAAGAACTTCTCTAGTACCAAATGTTGGTATCAACTCATCTTGTTCTAGCTCAACCCCAAATCTTCTCTTTACAAAACCTAACTGAGCAATTTTAAGATACTCTTCACCAGCAGTTTTGGGGTATTTTTTCAAAAGCTTAGTGCTATTTTTAAGCTCATCTTGTATAATCAAAGGTGTTTCAAACTGAGGCTCACCGATAGTCAAAATTGCTTCACTATGCTCTTGCGATGGTTTTATATCTTTTAACAATTGTGTTAATTTTTCAAACGGATATGGTTCAAATTTCAATTTTTTTCCTTTTAGGGGTCAGGGTTAAACTTTTAACTTTTTAAAAAAGTTAAAAGTTTAACCCTGACCCCTTTTAGCGAGTTGCTTTTTCCAGCCCCATAGTTTTTTTGCATTTAAAGACTCTTCTTTTTCTATATCGCATAGAAGTATCTCTTCTTTGTGCCCAAGTGAGAGTTCAATCTCTCCGTAAGGATTTACTAGTTTACTATGTCCATAAAACCTCCAAGATATTTTATCATCACTGTAATTTCCTACTCTATTGGCTCTTAAAATGTACATAGAGTTTAAAAATGCTCTTGTTTTTAGCATAGCTTGCCATCTATTTGCAGAATCAAATGTTGAAGATGATGGCATCAAAACCACATCTACATTTTTTTTCATAGCATCCATCCAAACTGCATCAAAATGTGCCTCATAACCACTTATGATTCCAAATCTTATCTTATTTAATGTAAATATTGGTGTAGAAAATATCTCTACAACATTGTCAAAAAACTTTTCTTCATCCCAATGTTTAAAATTTATCAAAAATTGCTGATTATAATAATGCACACTTTTAGGCGAAAATTTTGCAACAGATTTAAACAGTTTTTCACCTTTAACCAAAACAATCGGAGCAATTGCTGTGATATTGTATCTACTGCATAAATCTTTTAAAATTTTTATTTTGTGATTTGTCTGCTCTTTTATCATAAGAATCGGCATAGTCTCTAACTCTTTAAAAAAACTATTTAGTGCATATTCACTCAATAAAATAAGCTCCACACCTTTTTTCTCACAAATTCTAAAATAATAATCTAATTTTGCTTCACTCATAGGAAGAGTAGAAAGTTGAAGTGCGGCACATTTCATGAGTGCTTGTCTATTTGGAGTTTTTCATACTCTAGTTTGGCATCTTCTATCATTTTAGTAGCTTCGTTTAGTATTGCTATGCCTTTTTTGTATTCATTCATACCATCTTTTAGTGTGATACTTGGGCTGCTTAATTTTTCTAAAATCTCTTTTGCACTTTTTAACTTATCTTCAAAGCTTATCTCATTATCCATCTAATGCCTTCCTTATATAAAAATCAAATTTATCATATTCTACTAAAAATGCATCGTGCCCGTAGTTACTATCTACACAATGATACTCAACTCGTTCGCCTCTTCCTAAGTCTTTTAAAGAGTCTCTTATCGTCTCCATTTCACTTGGCATGAAAAGCATATCACCCCTAAAAGATACAAGTGTTATCTTGGCTTTTATACTTTTTAGTGAAGCACTTAGAGAATCCTTATTTCTTGAAGCATCAAATATATTCATCGCTTTTATGATATAAAGATAACTTAACGGGTCAAATCTTTTTGCAAAGTTTTGTCCATTATATTCCATATATCTCTCAACTTGAAATCTTCCAAAAAGCTCATACAAACCATCTGTTTCAACATAATTTCTACCAAATTTCTTTTGCATAGACTCTGGGCTTAAAAAGCTAATATGCCCAGCCATCCTACCTATAGCAAAACCATTTAATCCACTCTCTTCAAAATCTTCTTTTTTATAATTGCCATCTTGAAATCTTGGGTCTTTTACGATGCCTTCCATGGCCAACTTATTAAACGATATCGCCCAAGGGCTTGTCGCATAGGTAGAGGCTAGCATAATCACTCTATCTGTAAATTCTGGGTGTTCAACTCCAACACAAAGTGCTTGCATGCCACCAAGTGAGCCTCCAATAACTGCATAAGCTTTGTTGATTCCAAGTCTTTTAAAAAGACTCATCTGAGAATTAATCATATCACTTATAGTTATCACAGGAAACTTCATACGAAGAGGTTTTTGTCCTTTTTTGGTTTGGCTGACAGGTCCACTTGAACCAAAACAGCTCCCAAGGATATTTACGCAAATTACAAAGTATTTTGTAGTATCTATCACTTTACCATCACCGATAAGTCCATCCCACCAACCTGGCTTCGAGTCGCCTTCGTATTTGCCAGCTGCGTGGTGTGAGCCTGTAAGTGCATGAAAAACGACTATAGCATTTGTCTTATCGAAATTTAGCTCACCATAAGTTTCATAAGCAAGAGTATATCCTTCTAAAATACGACCACTCTCAAGATAGAGTTGCTCGTCAAAATACTCACTGCTTGTAAAAATTTTCATATATACCTAATTTATCCTATAATTTGGTGCTTCGTGTGTGATTATAACATCGTGGACATGACTCTCTTTTAAACCAGCACTTGTAATCTCTACAAATTCAGCCTTATCTTGAAAATCAATTAAATCTTTACCACCAACATAACCCATAGATGACCTAAGTCCACCCATAAGTTGATGAACCACATCTTTTATAGAGCCAATAAGTGGAACTCTTCCCTCGATGCCCTCAGGCACTAACTTATCTGTAGCCGTTCCATCTTGAAAATACCTATCTGTACTGCCTTGAGCCATAGCTCCGATACTTCCCATACCTCTATAAGTTTTATATTGTCGTCCTTGATAAGTTATGATTTCGCCAGGACTCTCAACAGTTCCCGCAAGTAAACTTCCTATCATCACAGAGCTTGCTCCTACAGCTAGTGCTTTTGCTAAATCACCAGAGTATTTTATACCGCCATCTGCTATGATTGGCACTCCGTGAGCTTTACCAATTTCGCTACACTCTTCTATGGCTGAGATTTGAGGAACTCCAACACCTGCTACTATTCTAGTAGTGCATATACTTCCAGGTCCAATTCCCACTTTAACCGCGTCAGCTCCAGCTTCTATGAGAGCTAGTGCGGCTTCTTTAGTGGCTATATTTCCAGCTATTATATCAACATCTAACAACTCTTTTATCTTTCTTACGGTATCTATGATGCCTTTTGAGTGACCATGGGCAGAGTCTAAAACAAGTACATCAACGCCAGCTTTTACAAGAGCTGTAGCTCTATCCACTTGTCCAACGCCGATGGCAGCTCCGACTATAAGTCTTCCAAATTCATCTTTATTTGCATTTGGATACTCTTTTCTTTTCTTCAAATCTTTTATAGTAATCAAACCTTCTAGTTTGTTATTTTTTCCGACAACTGGGAGTTTTTCCACTTTATTTGTTTTAAATATCTCTTCAGCTTGGTCAAGTGTAGTTCCTTTTGAAACTGTGATAAGAGGCATAGGAGTCATCACTTCACCAACTTTTTTATCAAACATAGTTTCAAATCTTAAATCTCTATTTGTCAAAATTCCAATCAATATATCATCATCATTTATAACAGGAACTCCAGAGATTCTATACTCACTCATGATATCTGCTGCTTCTCGCACACTTGAATCAAAATGCACAGAAACAGGGTCTATGATGATTCCGCTTTCACTTTTTTTAACTCTTTGAATCTCTCTTGCTTGCTCTTTTATATCCATATTTTTATGGATAATGCCGATGCCTCCAAGTCTAGCTAACATGATTGCAGCTCTATGTTCTGTTACTGTATCCATAGCAGCTGAAACAAGAGGTATGTTTAAAGCTATGTTTTTAGTTAGCATAGAATTTAATTTTACTTGCTTTGGTAAAACTTCTGAGTACTGTGGCACCATCAAAACATCTTCAAATGTTAAAGCTCTTTTGCGTATCTTCATTTTAATGTCCCCTTTTTACGGAAGTAAATTCCGCAAAAATTCCTCGCCCTATTGCGCGAGTAAAAACTCTGTATCTCATTTTACTCTCCTGTTTTTTATTTTAATTCTCTTTCTAAACTCATAGCTCCGTTAAAAAGCTCTTGTTCGCCATATGCTTTTCCTATCAATTGTCCACCTATTGGTAAACCCTGTGCATTTTTACCCAATGGAACTGAAATTCCCGGGAGTCCTGCAAGATTTAAAGAGATTGTATATGCATCACTTAAATACATCTCAAGCGGGTCTTTTTTACTTCCAAATTCAAATGCAGGAGTTGGAGCAACTGGAGCAAATATCAAATCTGCCTCTTCAAAAATCTCTTCATATTGTTTTTTTATAAAATGTCTAGCTTTTTGTGCTTTTATGTAGTAAGCATCATAATATCCACTACTCAAAACAAAAGTTCCAAGCAAGATTCGTCTCTTTACTTCTTCACCAAATCCAAGGCTTCTACTTTGTAGATACATGTCTTTTAAGCTCTCGTTTGATTGCCTGTTGCCATATCTTACTCCATCATATCTACTAAGATTTGCACTCGCTTCTGCGGTTGCTATGATGTAGTAGGTTGCTATATCGTATTTTGTATTTATAAAGTTTTTATATATGATTTTATGGCCTGCAAGCTCAAGTGCTTTTATGCTCTCTCTCATCTTTTCTTGCACATCCGCATTTGCTTCGCTAAGATAGTTTTCTATCACTGCGATAGTCATCTTTTTGTCTGGATTTAAAGCATCAGATACTTTTTTATGAGCGATATTTGCACTAGTGGAATCACGGCTTTCATGTCCTGCTATGATGTCATACAAAATGGCTGCATCTTCAACATTTTGAGTGATTGGTCCTATTTGGTCAAGTGAGCTAGAATATGCTCCAAGTCCATATCTACTTACTTTTCCATATGTTGGTTTCATACCAACGCAACCACAAAAAGACGCAGGCTGTCTGATACTTCCACCTGTATCGCTTCCAAGAGCCGCTATTGCGATGCCCCCAGCCACTGCTGCCGCACTTCCGCCACTGCTTCCTCCTGGCACTCTGCTTAAATCATGAGGGTTTCTAGTTTTGCCATAAAACGAACTCTCAGTCGAGCTTCCCATAGCAAATTCATCCATATTTGTTCTACCAAATGGGGATAAGCCGTGATGTAGCATATTGTTTATAACCGTTGCGTTATATGGGGCAATGTAACCTTGAAGTATGTTTGAACCACTCGTTACTTCCCAGCCATTTACTTGGATATTATCTTTTATAGCTATTGGGATGCCATCCATATACTGAGAAATTTCCGTATTTGTCAACTGTTCTATATAAGCGCCTATCTCTTTTTTATCTTCTATCTTTTTTATTAAATCTTGCCTAACATGTGCTATCTCTTCTTTGGGAAGGCTAAGAGCTTCTTTTAATGTTATCAATTCATACTCCTGCTTTTTACTAAAAATATGCTTATCGCAATGAAAACAAATATAACTCCGATTGTCTCAAAGATAAATCTTAGAGTTACTGGTTCACTAAACATCGCTAATACAACTCTCTTTTGGTTTTTCGCCTTTACATCTTGGACAAAGATTGTCTTCCTCTTTAGCTCTATATTTCCAGCATCTTGGGCATTTATATCTTTTTGCAAAATATATATTAAATTCATCAGCACCCACTTTAAAACTTTGGATTGGGTTATCTGCACTTGCACATATGATATTGCTCACTGTAAACCAATCTTCTGCGTCGTTGCTGCTTAATTTTTTAAGCTCATTTGAGGCTGAATAAAGAACAAGTTCCAAGGTTGATTTTATCTTTTTATCTTTTTTAAGATTATCAACTATCTCAAAAAATTTCTCTCTAGCTTGCATCATATAGGCTTCATCAAAAGGCATCTTGATTTCAGGTAACTCTTCATATACTAAATCAAAAACATCTTCACAATCGCCTTTTATGATTTTTGGAGCATGTTCTAATATCTCATCCACGCTGTATGTGAGTATTGGAGCATAAAGAGCTAGCATGCTTCTTGCGATAAGAGCCATAGCACTTTGGGATGATCTTCTTGTTTGTGAATTTTTATCATCACAGTATAGTCTATCTTTAGAAATATCAAGGTAAATTCCACTTAATTCA
>JALUXT010000110.1 GCA_027013245.1 Campylobacteraceae bacterium | reverse complement strand
AACAAGCTCTCCTATGTCGGGGAACGAGGTGTCAATAAAGGCACTTCTACCCGGTAGTGTTTGGAAAATAGTAAAAAATCCAGGTCAACATGTATCTGAGGGTGATGTTATTATGATACTTGAATCTATGAAAATGGAAATAGATGTTGTGGCTACAAGAGGTGGAGTAATTAAAACTATAAATGTTGCTACAAATGATAAAGTTGTAGAGGGTCAAGAAGTGGCAGTTATAGGATAAATAATGAAATCTGTTTTATTTAAAATATTGGCACTGTTGTTACTTTTTAGTTTTAGTAATCTTTTTGCCTCAGAACATAGTGAATCTGTTGATAAATACTCTACTCATAGGGTTGAAACATATAAACATCAAGAATTTTCTAAGATGGTTCATGGCTTTTTAGCATCTACTGGTTTATCAGCACTTATTCATCCAGACCCTGATGAATTAAATGCACATGGACAGAAGATGAGCGATTTTCATAAATCATGGGGTCGTATTATTATGATTCTTATCTCTTTTTTGATGTTTTATTTAGCCATTGCGAAAGGTTTTGAACCACTTTTACTACTTCCCATAGCCTTTGGAGGTTTCTTAGCCAATATCCCCATAGCAAATATTGCAGGTCCTGATGGATTTTTAGGTGTTATATATAATATGGGACTCGCAAACGAATTTTTTCCAATTATTATATTTATGGGTGTAGGTGCTATGACTGACTTTGGACCACTGTTATCAAATCCTAAAACAGCTCTGCTTGGAGGTGCTGCTCAGTTTGGTATTTTTGGTACATTAGTTGGTGCTGTTGCACTTTCACAATATACAAATATATTTGATTTTACATTGCAACAATCATCGGCTATTTCAATTATAGGGGGTGCTGATGGCCCAACTTCTATCTTTATAGCTACCAAACTTGCTCCTGAGCTTTTAGGTGCTATTGCAGTTGCTTCATACTCATATATGGCTATGGTTCCCATTATTCAACCCCCTATTATGAAAGCACTTACCACAGATAAGGAGAGAAAAATTAAAATGAGTACCCTTCGTCATGTGTCTCGTTTAGAAAAACTTATATTTCCTATCTTAGTTTTAGTATTGGCAATTTTAGTCTTACCAGAATCAACCCCTTTAATTGGTGCATTTATGTTTGGTAATTTCTTAAAAGAGAGTGGTGTTGTCGAGAGACTAAATGATACTTTACAAAACTCTCTAATCAATATTACCACTATTTTTCTTGGTCTTGGTGTAGGTTCTAAACTAGCATCTGACCAATTTTTAGTGCCAAATACTTTAGCAATCTTGCTTCTTGGAATTATAGCTTTTTCTGTTGGTACAGCTGCTGGTGTACTTATGGCAAAACTGATGAATCTATTTCCTGGGCATAAAATCAATCCTCTAATAGGTTCTGCTGGTGTATCAGCAGTTCCTATGGCAGCTCGTGTATCCAATAAAGTAGGTATGGAGTATGACCGTTCCAATATGCTCTTGATGCATGCTATGGGTCCAAATGTAGCTGGTGTAATTGGTTCTGCAGTTGCTGCTGGTATATTGATTTCATTTTTTAAATAAAGGGGCTATAAATATATGTATAAAACTTTTCAAAACTTTGTTTTTCAAGAGGATATTAGAAAGGTTATAGCTATTGTACTTTTGTATAAGTTTGCATTTTTAACTATAGTATTTTTTGGATATCATCTTCTTCCATTTAGTAGTGGTTCCTTTTATGCAAATTTACATTATCCATCAACAGAACATATATCATTTTTAACTACTTTTCAAACGTGGGATGGACAGCATTATCATTTAATAGCAAAAGAAGGGTACAACAAAAATAGTATGAGTAGTGCTTTTTATCCACTTTATCCTACACTTATTTCAATATTTTCCTATGTA
>JALUXT010000109.1 GCA_027013245.1 Campylobacteraceae bacterium | reverse complement strand
TGCTGTTGCATAATCTTCAGCGGAGTTAAAAAATACTTTATTTATAAAATTTTTTATAAAATCAGGCAAAGGTATTTCCTCTCCAAATGGTACTAAAATGATTTTGTGCCCTATTTGTAAACGCCCTCTTTGGAAAAAATATGAAGAGTTGTATATCTTATCGTTTTGATATGTCAATCCTCCTGCTATGATGTCAATTTTTAAGGATAATTTTTTAAGTACTTCTATCTCATCGCTATGTAGATTTAGATATTGTGGAAATGCACTTTCAGGAAGCACTATTAAGTCAAATTTATTTTTAATTGCCTTTTCTATAAGTGTAAAATTGTCTCTTACAATTTTGTATTCATATCTTTTATCCCATTTTTGGGCTTGATTGATGTTTGATTTTACAATCTTTACATGTAGAGGCAATTTTTGTGTTTTTAATGTCGGCTGATATAGACAAACAGCAAAGAACAACACAGAAAAAAACTTTCGCCAAGAAGAGAGATATATGAGGGAAATCACACCAAGAAGAAAAAGTACATAAAAGTAAATATTTGTATTAAAATAGCTATTGATGAGAGGCAATTCAAGCTTAAGCCAGTTAAATCCAAAAGGAGATAGATAACTAAGAGAAAAAAATAAAACAGCTCTTATGAATATATTTGAAAATATCCCAATAATTCTAAAAATAAACGCATAAACAAGAGCAATTCCAACTGTAACAATAGGGGTAAGATAAGCTAAATCATAATACCTAAAACTAAGTCCAATCCAATAAAACCAAAATACTCCAATAAAAAATCCACTCCAAAATAGTTCATATTTTTGTGCTTTAAAAAGAAGATAAAATCCCAAAATTGCAAAAAAAGAATCCAATAATTTTGCATTTAGATGAAAATATTCAAGATATATAAAAATTGACAAACAAAAAGCAATAACAAAGCCTTTTATTATGTAAGAAATGGTAAAATAATTTCTTAAAATTTTTATATAAAAGGATTTACATGCAAGGCGGTTCAAATATATTGACATCTTTATTACCATTAGTCGTACTTTTCGCGATTTTTTATTTTTTGGTGATCAGACCACAACAAAAGCAAGCAAAGCAACACAAGGAGATGATAGCTGGTCTTAAAAAAGGAGACAAAGTTATCACAAATGGCGGACTTATATGCCAGGTTGTTAAGCCTGAAGAGAATTTTATCAAAGTTTCACTTAATAATGATGTAATTGTTAAAATCTCAAAAGAATATATAGCGAAACAAATAGATGAGTAAAGGTGGACTAAATTACCGCTTGGTGATTTTTTTCATAGCTATTATATTTGCAGTGGGCTTTTCTTTGCCCACTCTTTTGCAAACTCAAAAAGGCCCTAAAATATCACTTGGACTTGATCTTCAAGGCGGTTTGCATATGCTTTTAGGTGTAAAAACCAATGAAGCTATAAAATCAAAAATGAAATCAATCGCTTCGAGCGTCAAATTTTTTACGGACAATAATGACATAGTAATAGATGAATTGAGAATTAACGGTGATATCGTCACTCTTTCACTTTTAGATGGAGATGAAGAAAAACATCTTGATGACATGTTGAAAAAGATTCAAGGCTTACAAGTTAAAAAAGATAAACTCAAATACACTCTTAGTTTAAGCAATAAAGAAAAAATAGCAACCAAAAAATTTGCCATTTCTCAAGCAGTTGAGACTATTAGGAACAGACTTGACCAATTTGGTTTAGCTGAACCAAATGTTGCAAAACAAGGTGTTGATAAGATTTTAGTAGAGCTTCCTGGTATAAAAACAATAGAACAAGAAAAAAGAGCAAGAGAGCTTATAGCAAAGGCTGCTCACTTGCAACTTATGTCGATTGATGAAAAAAGAACAGACCAGGCAAATAGCATGAGCGAAGATGAGGCTAGAAGTTATGGTGATAGAATTTTGCCAGATTCTAGAACACCAAATGTGAAACATATAGTCAAAGCTGTTCCTATTTTAGATGGAAGTATGATGAGTGATGCTAAAGTAGGATTTAGCAATATGAATCAACCTGTTATTAATTTTACACTAAACAGCGAAGGTGCAAAGATATTTGGTGATTATACAGCTAAAAATATAGGAAATCACTTGGCTATCGTCCTTGATAATAAAGTCTATTCGGCCCCTGTTATAAGAGAGAGAATAGGCGGAGGAAGTGGTCAGATAAGTGGTGGTTTTAGTGTAAAAGAGGCTCATGATGTGGCCATCGCACTAAGAAGTGGAGCGCTTTTAGCTCCTGTAAAATTACTTGAAAAAAGAAGCGTTGGACCTAGTCTTGGAGCCGATAGTATTAAAGCTAGTATGATTGCATTGATAAGTGGTTTTGTTTTAGTTGTACTGTTTATGATTTTGTATTATGGTATGGCTGGGGTTATCGCCGATATTGCACTTGTGGTTAACCTTTTTTTAGTCCTTTCTGTTATGGCGCTTTTTGGTGCGACTTTAACACTGCCAGGTATGGCTGGTATCGTCCTGACGGTGGGTATGGCGGTTGATGCCAATGTTATTATCAATGAGCGAATAAGAGAACTATTTAGAGAAGGAAAAGGTGTCGCAAAAGCTGTTGAAAAAGGTTATTCAAATGCTATGAGCGCGATACTTGACGCTAATATAACAACACTAATCGCCGCAGTTGTTTTATATGCTTATGGAACTGGACCTATAAAAGGTTTTGCGATTACCATGAGTATCGGTATCTTAGCTTCAATGTTAACTGCAATTTTAGGAACACTTGGGATATATCAATACCTTGTGCCATATATCGAAAAAACTAAATCCTTGCCATTTTGGTTTGGTGTAAAAAGGGTGAAATAATGCAAATATTTTCAAAAGATAAAATTTATGATTTTATGGGCAAAAGCAAAGCCTTTATCTCTGTTTCTATAATTTTGATTTTGGCTTCATATTTTTTCTTGTTTACTAAGGGCTTAAACTATGGTATAGATTTTTCTGGTGGAACGATTGTTCAGGTAAAATACGATACAAAAGCACCTATAAAAAAGATAAGGCAAAGTATATCAAAAGATAAAATGTTTGCAAATGCTTCAATCACAGAATTTGGCTCACCAAATGAAGTTATCATTAGATTTGCAACGAGCAGTGATCATGTAAGTACGGATGCTGGTGATAAGATGAAAAATCTTTTAGAAGGCACTGGAAATTTTAAGATAAGAAGAGTGGATATTGTTGGCCCAAAAGTCGGCAGTGAACTTCGAAAAAAAGGCATTATGGCTATGGTTATGTCGATTTTGACTATACTTATATATGTGGCTTTTAGATTTGAATGGCGTTTTGCTGTTGCTTCTGTTCTTGCGCTAGTTCATGATGTTTCCATCGCCATAGGTGCAATTGCTCTTTTTCAAATAGATGTAAATCTAGATGTGCTAGCTGCACTGCTAACACTTCTTGGATATTCACTTAACGATACGATTATTGTGTTTGATAGGATTAGAGAAGGGATTAGTGAAACTAGAGATTTAAATCTTTTCAATGTTATCAATGATTCTATTTCAAAAACACTTTCAAGAACACTTTTGACTTCGTTGACAACATTTTTTGTGGTTTTAACACTTTTTGCCCTTGGCGGAGAGATAATTCACAGCTTTAGCTTTACACTTTTAGTAGGAATTATAGTTGGAACATATAGTTCAGTATTTGTAGCATCACCTATGTTAAAATGGTTGGGATTTGATTTAAAAGATTACAAAGCAAAACAAGTAGCAAAAGAAAAAAGAAAGATAGAAAAAGATAAGGCCCGTTCGATGTATGAAAAGGGTATGATGTAATATAGGAGATATAGAATGGATTGGGGAAAAGTAATATATATATTTTTTGCATTGATGAGCTTGACCACAACGGCTGGTTTTTTGTATGAAGACAATGCTACAGCACTTTTCATAGCAGCTTCTATCAATCTAGTTTCTACTCTTTTAAAAATAGGCGTAAAAAATATACTATCAGCTGAGCTTTTTGCGAGCTCACTGGTAGCGGATTTGCATCTGATACCAGCTTATATAATGTTTGAGATAACTGGCAATGTAAGAATGGCTATAGCATTTGCCATCGGAGCGGTGATAGCAAATCTGTTTTCTATAGCATTAGTTTTAATAGAAGCATCAAAAACTAGAGAAGAATTTTAATCGGAGTATGAATGGAATATAATGTTTCAAAAATAGAGAAAAAATGGCAAAAATATTGGGAAGATAATAATTCATTTGAACCTTCTGATGATTTTTCAAAAGAAAAAAAATACATATTAAGTATGCTTCCATACCCAAGTGGTCAGATTCATATGGGACATGTGAGAAATTACAGTATTGGCGACGCCATAGCGAGATTTAATAGAAAAGAAGGATACAATGTTCTTCATCCTATAGGTTGGGATTCTTTTGGAATGCCTGCTGAAAATGCTGCTATGAAACATAAAACTCATCCTAAAAAATGGACATATGAAAATATAGACTATATGAGACATGAGTTAAATTCTCTTGGACTTTCATTTTCCAAAACAAGAGAATTTGCCACTAGTGACCCCCTTTATACAAAATTTGACCAACAAATATTTATAGATATGTTTAAAAAAGGTTTGGTGTATCAAAAAAGTGCTACACTAAATTGGTGTGAAACTTGTCATACCGTTCTTGCAAACGAACAAGTAGAAGATGGAAAATGTTGGAGATGTGACAACGAAGTAGAACAAAAAGATATGGCAGGGTATTATCTAAAAATCACACAATATGCCCAGGAATTACTTGATGATTTAAAAACTTTAAAAGACGGTTGGCCATCACAAGTTTTAACTATGCAAGAAAATTGGATAGGAAGAAGTGAAGGACTAGAATTTGATTTTAGTTTAGATGATGTATCAAAAGAAAAATTAAGTGGTAATTTTGATAAATTTAAAGTTTTTACAACGAGACCTGACACTATATATGGTGTTAGCTACGCTGCTTTAGCACCAGAGCATGAGATTGTTAAATATCTTGTAAAACATAAACTTTTAAGTGATGATAAAATCCAGAAGATAAAAGATATGCAATCGTTGAGTGCTAGAGATAAAACTATCGTCGATAAAGAAGGATTGTTTTTAGAGCTCGATGTTATTCACCCACTTACTAAGAAAAAAGTGCCATTATGGGTAGCAAATTTCGTTTTGATTGAGTATGGAGGAGGTGCAGTTATGGCGGTACCTGCTCATGATGAAAGGGATTTTGAATTCGCCAAAAAATATGATTTAAATATAATTCAAAGCATAGAGAATAAAAAACAAAAATATGATGGATTAAGCGCACTAACTGAATATGGATTTTTAGTAGATTCAGGAGAATTCACTGGACTTAGTAGCAGTGAAGGCAAAATCGCTATTATTAAATATTTTGAAGACAATAATTTAGGTAAAAAAGTTATAAATTACAAATTAAGAGATTGGGGAATAAGTAGGCAGAGATATTGGGGTGCTCCAATACCTATGATTCATTGTCCAAAGTGTGGTTTGGTGCCTGTTGCAAAAGAAGACTTGCCAATTTGTCTTCCAAAAGATGTAAAAATTGAAGGTAAAGGTAATCCTCTCGTTACTCATCCAACTTGGAAATACACAAGTTGCCCACAATGTGGGTGTGAGGCAGAAAGAGAAACCGATACTATGGATACATTTTTTCAATCAAGTTGGTATTTTTTAAGATATACCACTGATTCAGCTTTATGGAATGACGAAGCATTTGATAAAAAAAGCAGTGATTATTGGATGGGCGTTGATCAGTATATTGGTGGAATTGAACACGCGATACTCCATCTTTTATATGCCAGATTTTTTACAAAAGTTTTAAGAGACATGGGTATGCAAAGCAGTAGTGAGCCATTTGAAAACCTTTTAACTCAAGGTATGGTTTTAAAAGACGGTTCCAAGATGAGCAAATCAAAAGGCAATACAGTTGACCCTGATGAAATCATAAATAGATATGGAGCAGATACGGCGAGACTTTTCATACTGTTTGCAGCTCCTCCACAAAAAGAATTAGAATGGAATGATAGTGCAGTAGAGGGTGCTTTTAAATTTATAAAAAGGTTTACTTCAAAAGTAGAGATGGCAAATTGTTGTGAAAAGCTACCTTGTATTGAACATGCGAAACTATCAAAAGAATCAAAATATGCAAGAAAAAAACTATATGAGGCTCTTAAAAAATCAAACGATGTATTTGAGGGAATTTACACATTTAACACGCTTATTGCAGCTTGCATGGAAGCCATGAATGCACTAAATTTGCAAGAAAATAGAGATGTTTGGACTGAAGGGTATTTTATCCTTACAAATATACTTGAACCTATAATACCTCATATTTCTTGGGAAATCAGTGATAAGCTGTTTGGACTTAAAAACTTTTGTAAACTATCTTTTATAAATGAAGTTTTTGAAGAAGACAGTATGATTATAGCTATCACGATCAATGGTAAAAAAAGATCTCAGATAGAAATAGATGCAAATATGCAAAAAGATGATATATTAAATCTTGCAAAAATTGATGCTAAAAAGTGGCTAGAGGATAAAATAATTATAAAAGAGATTTTTGTCCCAAAAAAATTAATTAATTTTGTGATAAGATAATGAAATTATTATCTTTTCTAATACCATTTTTATTGATTGGGTGTGGTTATAAACCAAGTTCAGTTTATACAAAAAAAGTATTAGGAAGCAATATACATGTAAGTGCACAAATAAGCAGGACTGACCCAAAAAATAGTGTTATTATAAAAGATGCTGTTAACGAAGCCATTGTTGGAAGATTTGATGCAAAACTTATCGACAAAAAAGATGCAGATACGGATTTGATAGTGAGCATTGGATCTGTTTCATTTATAGCTTTATCTTATGATAAAGATGGTTATGTCATCTCTTATAAGGCCAAAGTAGTCTTAAATGCAAGCTATAAAACCAATAATGGAAAAAATGAAAGTTTTTCAACAACAGGTGAATTTGACTTTCCGATAGCAGCAAATAGTGTAATCTCGGATTCAAAGAGATTTGAAGCTATTAAGTATGCTTCCGCGGATGCTATAAATGAGATAATATCTAAGATTGCAATCATAGGAATCATGCATAAGCAAAACAGTGGTGGAAACATAAGAAAACATATAAAAATATATTTGGAGTAATAAAATGGCAAGCACTATAAATGAAATCATCAAAGATAGCATCCAAAAGATAAGAGATGAAAATTTAAATTTAACTCCAGATAATTATTCAAAAATATTTTGCGGTATTGCTAAGAAAAAAGGCGTTATAGTAGAAGATTGTCAAAAGATTGAAAAGTTTGTAAAGAAACTAGATGAAAAAAACCGCTCTGATTTAAAAAATTTTAAAGTAAGCACCATTGATGAATTGATTTCATTTTTGATTGCAAAAGTTAAAAGATCAAATGAAAGCGATAGTACAAAAATCATAAATTCACTTATAGTGCTCTCCAAAAGAGTTTTGCAGGCAACTACTCTTTTGCACGACAAAAAAGCAAGAGAATTGGCAAATACATCACTTTCAAGATTAGATTTTAGCCAAAATGTTAAAACGATAGATATGCTAAAGGATAAATGGTTTGAATTTGTCACAACTTATGATGACAGTTATCTTAAAAGCTTAGATGCATATGGTAAACTAAATAAAACTGATTTAGAAAAAATGGTTATAGATATAAAAAAAATACTTACAAAAGATAATGATACTTCCATCTATAAAAGTATCGCGCCGCTGATTATAGCTAGTCTTACCCCATCTATCGCTTCAAGTATGAATGATGATTTGGCTTCAATATCATATATACTAAGAAATGACCCAGAATCTTTGGCCACGGAGGCAACTCAAAGAGAAATTAAAAAATTTGTAAAAAAAAGAATAGATTTGGATAAAGAAGAAGTTAAAAGTAAAATTTCTACTTTAGATAAATTGCTTGATGAGATAAATAAGAAAATTTTTGACTTGATTGATTCTAGCAATGTGAGCAACAAAGAAGTTAAAGATATCAAAAGAGATTTGCAGAGTATCAACTTTTCTAAAGATAGCTTTGAATCTATACAAGTAAAACTGGTGCATATCGCAACTTCCTTGGAGACCGAAACAAAAGGTTTGAGCGATAAAATGCAAAAAAATCAAGACACTATAAAAAGACTTCATTCGAAAGTAAAAAATCTTGAAACTGCATTAGTAAGTGCTAAAAAAGAAGGGAAAGAAGATTTTCTCACCCATGTCGCAACCAAAAGAGCACTTGACCAAGAGTTAAGAAGAGCAAATGAGGCATTTGAACGATATAAGACTGACTTCTGCGTTAGCTTTATCGATATTGACCATTTTAAAGTAGTAAATGATACTTATGGTCATGAAGCAGGTGATGTGATTCTTTCTACTATTGGAAAAATTTTACGAAAATATGTAAGACAAGCAGATTTTGTGGCTAGGTATGGAGGCGAAGAGTTCTTGATTATTTTGCCTAGTATTGATATAAAACAAGCTTTTTATTTTTCAGATAAGATTAGAACTATCATAGAGTCATTTAAATTCATGTATAAAGGTGAGAGAATAAATATAACAGTAAGTGCAGGAGTATCTCAAAGAAGCAAACAAAAATCAGTAAAAGAAATTATAGAAGCTTCCGATAAAATGCTTTATAAGGCAAAAGAGTTAGGTAGAAATAGAGTTATGCCAAAGATTTCATGAATTTAAGTAAATTTTTAGAAGATAAGCCTCTTTATTATGACGAGATTGACTATGAAAGAATGCCAAAGGCTTATGAAAGTATAAAAAAGAAATTAAATTTGCCAAAAATTATCCAAATAATCGGTACAAATGGAAAAGGCAGTACAGGTAGATTCTTGGCTCATATGTTTCAAGAACAAAACTTTTCTGTGGGTCATTATACTTCTCCGCATATTATGAAATTTAATGAAAGAATTTGGTTAAACGGAAAAGATGTGAGAGATATTTCGCTAGAAAAGGCTCATGAAAAACTACAGACTATATTGCCTGATGAATTTATCAAGTCGCTTTCATACTTTGAATATACAACATTTTTAGCAATAATAGTTTTTGAAAATAAATGCGACTATATCGTGCTAGAAGCTGGTTTAGGAGGCGAGCATGATGCAACTTCCGTTTTCCCAAAAGTATTTAGTATTATTACACCAATTGGACTTGACCATCAGTATTTTTTAGGAAACAATCTATCAGATATCGCAACAACTAAGTTAAAATCAATAACAAACAAAGTGCTTATATCTCAGCAATATGATGATATTGTAAAAAAAATAGCCAAAAAGATATGTGATGAAAAAAATGCACAATTATTTTTTTGTGATGATTTGCTTTCACTTGAAGATAAAAAATATATCGAAAAATATTCTATTAATAATTATTTGCCAGATTTTCAAAAACTAAATTTAACAACGGCTTTTTGTACAATGCTTTTACTTGGTTTTAAGCCAAATATTTTAAATCTTACCACCTTATCAGGAAGATGTCAAAAAATTTCTACCAATATCACTATAGATGTTGGACACAATATTATGGCGGCAACTGCTCTGCTAGATACATTTAGAGGTAAAAAAATAACTTTAGTATATAATAGTTTTAAAGATAAAGATTTTAAAGAAATTTTAGAAATTTTATCTCCAATAATCAAATCAATTGAAATATTAAATATAGAAAATCAAAGAGGTATGGCAACTTACGAGATAAAAGAATTTTGCAAAACAAATAGTATCCCTGTGAGTGATTTTCTAAAGATTGATTGTAAAAAAGATTATTTGGTATTTGGTTCATTTGTTGTGGTTGAAGAATTCTTAAAACTGATGGATAAGTATGCGAAGTAAATTTACAATCACCATTTCAGATGTAAACGGTTCTAAGCATTATCTGCTTCATCAAATTATAAAAAAAATAATATTGTATATTATTTTGTTTGTGGTTTTGGTGATTATAGGAGGTTCACTTTTTATTAGTTTTTTGGTTAACGAAGTAGATTCACTTGAACACAAGAAAATTGTAGCACAAGAGCAGTACCTTAAATCAAAAATCAAAATAAATCAAGAATACGGTAAACTTCAGAATAATAATAAAAAATTAAAAGAGAAGATTAATCTTAAAACAAAAGAGTATGATGCAATAAAAGAAAAAGTAAATAACATAGAAGAACTTGTAGGCTTAAAGACAGATGCACAAACTGTCATGAGTGATAGATTGGAAAATTTACAATTTACTAGCAAGCAAGAGCATGTTATATTTCAAAATATTCCAAACGGTTATATCGTCCCATATACTGGGATTGCTTCAAAGTTTGGATGGAGAATACATCCAATACTCAAAAAAAGAGAATTTCATAAAGGTTTAGATTTTAGAGCAAAAAGCAATACGCCTATAAGAGCCCCAGCAGACGGAGTTGTTGAGTTTGCAGGATTTCATAAAAGAAGCGGATTTGGTAACTTGATTATAATTGACCATAATTATGGTTTCAGAACATATTATGGGCATTTGAAAAAAGTTGCTGTAAAAGCTGGACAATTCATAAAAAAAGGTGAAATAATTGGATATACTGGCAGTAGCGGTCTTTCAACTGGACCACATTTACATTATGAGGTAAGATTTATCTCTAGAGCCCTAAATCCTATCTATTTTGTTAAATGGAATAACAGTAATTTCAAAGATATATTTAAAAAGGAGAAATATGTACCATGGGAGTCTTTAATAAACATGATAAACAATCGTTTTCAGATTCAGAAACAACTATTGTTGCCAACGGAGCCAAAGTAGAAGGCATATTTAATTGTCAATCTAGGTTACATGTAGATGGCGAAATAAAAGGCGAAGTTCACTCTAAAAATATTGTTACCATTGGAAAACAAGGTAAAGTTTTTGGTAAAATTGAAGCTTCAAAGTTGATAGTAAATGGTCTATTTGAAGGTGACGCAGTTTGTAACAGTATCGAACTTTTAAAAGGTGGAATACTTAGGGGTAAAATTGTTTCAAAAGATTTAATGATTGAAACTAAGGCGATATTTGAAGGTCAAAGTAGTATTTACAAAGACAATGATAAAAAAGTGCCAACTAAAAATATTTTGGAAAAAGAGATAAAGAACTGATTCAAGCCACATGTTATGA
>JALUXT010000108.1 GCA_027013245.1 Campylobacteraceae bacterium | reverse complement strand
AACATATGAAAAAGTGTATTATTTTCTCTTTTCACAATAATCTCCACTAACCTTTCTAATATTATACCTTAGTGGAGATAATTATCTTATAAACCGGTAGCTATCTTTACTATATAAAAGCCTCCGAAGATTAACCAGATGAAAAGAATTGAAGCAAGATACAGTGGTTTCATACCTGCTTTTTTAAATTTGTCTATACTTGTTTCCATGCCTAATGCCGTCATCGCCATTGTTAGTAAAAATGTATCTATTGAGTTGATGTCATTTACTACATGTAGAGGTAAAAAGTTAAATGAGTTAAAACCAGCCACTACCATAAAAAATACAGCAAACCAAGGGATTACAATTTTTGCTTTTTGTTTATTTACTACATTTTTTGATGTTTTTGCTAACCAAAATCCAAGAACCAATAAAAATGGTGCTATCATCATAACTCTTATCATTTTTACTATAACCGCTGTTTTTGCAGTCTCAGGACCAACGGCATTTCCAGCAGCTACGACATGAGCCACTTCATGGATAGTTCCACCGATATATATACCCATGTCTTGTGGACTTAGTGGTATAAAACCCTCTCTGTATAAAAACGGATATAAAAACATAGCAATTGTTCCAAAGATGATAACAGTGGAAACGGCAATTGCAGTTTTGTATGGCTCACCTTTTACGACAGGCTCTGTTGCCAAAACTGCGGCAGCACCACAGATTGAGCTTCCCGCTGTCACCAATATAGTAGTATCTCTATCCATCTTCAAAATCTTTGTACCGACAAAATACCCGATGATAAAAGTCAAAGTTACGACTGTTACACTCGTAAATATTCCGGCCACCCCTACGGCTTCTATACTTTGAAAAGTTAGTCTAAAACCATACATTATGATCCCAGCTCTTAAAAGAATCTTGGTTGAAAAGATGATTCCTGGAACCCATTCGTTTGGCAATTTGTTTCTTAGTGTATTTGCATAAATTATACCTAAAACTATACCTATGATTAGTGGACTAATCGCTAGATTTTTGAAGATTGGAAAAGCGGCTAGATAAGTTGCACTCATCGCAAAAAGAGCTACAAAAAGTATGCCACTTAGCGTATTGCTTCTGTTTTCTTTATTGAACATGTATTGCCTTTGTTTTAATTTGTGAAATTATAATACTTTTGACTTAATAAGTAAATTAAATTAATTTTGTTATAATATTAAATATTTTTTATAAGGATTATTGTGACACTAAAAGAGTTAAACATTTTTTATCGATTATGTGATAATACACACTTAAGCTTAGTCGCAAAGGAGTTGAATCTCACACAATCAGCTCTATCATTATCTATAAAATCTCTTGAAAATAAATTAGGAGTTAAACTTTTTGATAGGATTGGTAAAAAACTACTATTAAATGATAAAGGCAGAGAGTTTAGAGAAAAGACATATACACACTTTTTAAACCTGATGGATGCCAAGCACCTTTTTATGGTAGATAAAATCTCTGGTAAGTTAAATATCGCTTTTAGTAAAACCATAGGCGAGTTTATAATGCCTCAAATCCTATATGATTTCTTAGTAAAATTTCCACATGTAAAGGTTCAAAAAGATATACAAAACTCAACAAATATAATCCAAATGGTTAAAAACGGGATTATAGATGCAGGGCTCATAGAATCTGAATGCGATGATTCAGTAATCATCAAAGAAAAAATTGGAAGAGACGACCTTAAGATAATCACAAGCGATAGTAGCCTTAGAAACAAAACCGTATACATAGATGAGCTTTTTTCAAAAAGATGGATTTTGCGCGAGAAGGGATCAGGAACTAGAGAAATATTTTTAGATGCTCTTGGAGTTATCGCTAAAAATTTAAAGATATTTATAGAATTTAACGAATTTGAGGAAGCAAAAACGCTACTTTGCAATAATATCGATACCATCACTTGTATATCCAAATTTGTTGTGGAAAAAGAGCTACAAAGAGAAGAATTGTTTGAAGTTAAGTTAAAAAATCTACCTATACAAAGAAATCTGTATCTAATCTATCATAAAAATAAATACAAAAGCAGATTGTTTAGAGAATTTAGAAAACATCTTGACGAAGTTACTAAATTAGAGTAGTATTTAAGAAAACATATGGAGTCATAAATGCAATACGAAGCCGCAAGTGTAATCAGCTTTGCTATAATCATAGCTGTAGGTATCATCATCGCAAAGGGCATAGTTATAGTGCCTCAAACCCATGCTTTTGTCGTAGAAAGACTTGGTAAATTTAATCGGACTCTTGAAGGTGGATTTCATATCGTCATACCAATTATGGATGCGATTAGATCAAAACTTACAAAACAAGAGCAAATCATCAATATACCGCAACAAAATGTCATAACAAAAGACAATGTAAATATCAGTGTTGATGGTATAGTTTTTATACAAGTCGAAGATGCAAAAAAAGCGACTTATGGCATCGTCGATTTTAAGTCCGCCTTAGCAAATCTTTCCACCACAACACTTCGTGCTGAGATAGGACAATTAGCCCTTGATGAAACACTCTCATCAAGAGATACACTAAACCGAAAAATCTTGCAAGCCATAGACGAAGCATCTTCTAAGTGGGGAGTAAAAACTATGCGGGTTGAGCTAAGAGACATATCAGTTCCTATCGAGATAGAGGAAGCTATGAACCTTCAGATGAAGGCTGAGCGAGAAAAAAGAGCGATTGAATTAAAAGCACAAGCTGATAAAGAAGCTGTCATCCAAGAAGCTGAGGGGCAAAAAGAAAAAGCATTCTTGCAAGCTGATGCGATTGAGAGAATGGCAGATGCCAAAAAATATGAACAAGAAAAACTAGCTGAGGGGCAACAAAATGCGATGCTTATGATCAACACTGCTATGGCAAATAATGTAAAAGCAGCAGAATTTATGCTAGCAAAAGACAGAGTAAAAGCATTTAGTGAACTAGCAAAAAGCCCATCCAAAGACAAGATACTCGTTCCTTATGAAACCACTGAACTTATAGGTTCACTATCTGTCTTAAAAGATTTTATTTCATCAAAGAAAGCTTAGAATGCTTGAAACAATAGCGGCGTATTGGCTTTTTGCTTTTGGTATACTTTTCATAGGCTTAGAAGCACTAACTTTCACTTTTGTTCTATTTTTTCTAGGTATCGGGTTTATCGTTGTTTCAATAATTTCATTTTTCTATATTTTTGATAGCGGAATCATCCAAATAGCTCTTTCTTTTATACTTGCATTGGTATTTGCGATAATTCTAAGAAAAACACTCTTAAAAAAACTATCAAAACCAAACTTGGATACGGAAAAGCGAACACATGTAAGTGGTGTAGGAATTATAGAAGATGGGGCAGTCAAATTTGATGGAACTTTTTGGAAAACATTAGATGACATAAGCGGATATGAAAATGGGGACAAAGTAAAAATCAAGGATGTGGTTAACAATATGGTCGTGTTGGAAAAATAATTTTTTTATAATGGCATAGGCTAAAGATATAGAGACCGATTATTTTGCGGTCTCCAAAAATTTATTTATCAGCCCCACTGTAATTGATCATAATATATACTTACATTATTATAATTTAACTTTTCATAATACGGTATATTTTCTTTTTTAAATACATTATCAGGAATTTTAATATCTTCCATATTAACATCATTTTCAACAGCTTTTTTTACTATCTTTTTCAAAATCTTCAGATAGTTTAGTGACGGTTTGTAAGAGTCTTTATCGTATCTTTTTCCGTGACCACCTAGCATATATTTTGCATTTACTTTTGATAATTTTTCCAATGCTTTTATCCAGCCTTCAACATTTGAATGTTTTGTATAATTTAACATTCTTCCGTTAAAAACCATATTTCCAACAAATAAAAAACTGTCACTTGAGCTATATATCGCTATATCACTTCTCTCTTCCGAAGCTGCACTAGGTTTTAAAATAGTGAGAGTTTTTTTAGACCCTTTTATCTTATATCCACCATCTACCAAAGTATCTGCGAGTATAACTTTTGTGTTTTTCAAATCTGCTTTTGACATTATTCTTTTCATTCGTGTAAATTTTGCCGGATTTTTTTTGATATCATCATTGATGGTTTTATGTCCGATGATTTTAGCACCTAGGTCTCTAAAAAAACTAACTCCTTGAGTTCTGTCATCATGATAGTTTGATAAAACCACACTTGAAACTTTTTTATTTGGATACTCTTTTTTCATCAAAGCATAAAACTCTTTTGCAAAATTATACGTTGGTCCTGCATCGAGAACAACTAAACTATCTCCCATGTCAACATAGCACATGTTTGACACAAAACCTTTATTTGATTTTGTTGGCGGATTAAAATCGCCAATTACGCAAGTGATATCTTTGGTAATTTTGATTGGTTTCAATACATATATATTTGCAAATAGACTTGAACTAGCCAAAAATAAAGATAAAATTAACCCTCTCATTTTTTCCTCCACTATTTTTATTTCATTATACAAAAGCAATATTAAGTCAATATTAACAAACTATTGATACATATTTTTTAGGCATATATTTAGCCCTTTTTTGATATAGTTGTTCAAAAATCTAATGGGTAGTTTATGAAAAAGATACTGATAACAAATGATGATGGGTTTGAGAGTGATGGGCTTAAAGCTTTGGTTGAGGCTTTAAGGCCTTTGGGGCGTATTACAGTTGTGGCTCCTAGTAGTGAAAAGTCTGCTTGTGGGCATTCGCTTACTTTAACTCGTCCTTTGCGTTTTATAGAGATTGCGGATGATTTTTTCAAACTTGACGATGGAACTCCAAGTGATTGTGTATATCTCTCCATGAATACGCTTTTTAAAGAAGATTCTTTACCTGACTTGGTAGTGAGTGGCATAAATAAAGGCTCAAATATGGGTGAAGATATAACTTATAGCGGAACGGCAAGTGCTGCCATGGAAGCGGTCTTGCAAGGGGTTCCTGCTATTGCGATTTCACAAGTTTATGATGGTTCACCTAGTAATTTAACAAAGGATAGTTACAAAGTAGCAAAAGAAGTTATATATGACATCGTCAAAAAGATTTTCGATGGCAACTTTCCACTAAAAAGAAGAAGATTTTTAAATATAAATGTGCCTTGTGCTGACGAATTCAAAGGTTACAAAATCACAAAAGCTGGATACAGAATCTATGGAAATGATGCCCATCTTCATAGAAATCCAAGAGGAGAAGAGTATTATTGGCTTGGAACTCATGCTCTTAGGCATAAAGAAAACAAGACAAAAGATTGTGATTTAAGTGCCATAGCTGATGGTTTTGTTTCTATTACACCGATTCAGCTAGATATGACTTCCCATGATGAGATTGAGAAGCTAAATGACTGGATAGATGATGGGTAGATTTGCTAGATGCAAGTTGTTGTTTGGAGATGATTTTGAAAAAATTCAAAAATCAAAAATCCTTCTTTTGGGAGTAGGTGGGGTTGGTGGATTTTGTTTAGATGCGCTTTATAGAAGTGGTGTGCAAGATATCACTATAGTTGATTTTGACACATTTGAAATCACAAATCAAAATAGACAAATCGGAAGTGAAAACATTGATAAGATAAAAGTCGAAGTGCTGCAAAAAAAATATGATTGCACTAGAGCCATAAATATAAAAGTAACTCCTGGGTGGGTAAATAATTTTGATTTTGAACCATACGATTTAGTGATAGATGCCATTGATGATATGAGGGCTAAAGTCGCCCTTGCAAACAAATGCTCACCAAAGCTCATAAGCTCAACCGGTGGTGCTAAAAAATTAGACCCAACAAAGATACAGATAACTTCAGTTTGGAAAACTTATAGTGATGGGTTAGCTAAAAAGTTTAGATATGAACTCAAAAAAAGTGGCTTTAAAGGTGATTTTGATGTTGTTTTTTCAGATGAAGCACCTATGTGCAAGGAATTAGGAAGTTTTGTAGGGGTCACTGGAAGTTTTGGCTTAACCCTCGCTTCTCTAGCGATTAAAAAATTAGTTAATCCTGCTAATGAAGTATTTTAATATCTGTATTTAAAATTTTTATAGTTTTGGATAAATCTTTTCTGTATATATAAGTATTTTTCCTTCCTTTATACAAAAGGTCTCCAGTAAATTTTGTAGAGCCCACTTTAAAAGTTTGATTTTCGCTCATAAAAGCACTCCTAGCTAGATAATTTCCTATTGGCTCATACAATGCTGATATACTGATGATTATACAAAGTATATAGATTTTAATAAAAATTTTGGAAAATTTACAATAAAGAATCAAATAACCAACTATAAAAAAACTTGGAACTAAAAGATAAAAATTTTGGTTATCTACAAAAATAACATTAAAATACTCACTTATATGGTAAAAATCAAAATAGTGCAGTTTTAATCCTATAAAATATAAAAAATCTATCAAAGACACAAAGGCGAATCCCATAAAAAAACTATTGATTAAACGAAATATCATCTCAGCCTCCTTTTTAATATTTTAGCACATTTTACTATCATTGAAGGTTTTTTTTCATCAAAGTCTAATTTACTATAGATAATCACATCTGCTTTTTCTTTTGCAAAATCTCTTTTAAAGTCTTGCCCTGATGGGTTTGATGAAGTTGAATATATCCATTTTAGTTTTTTTAAAAATTTTAAATGCTCTTTATCTTTAACCACTCGAATAGCCAGATTTTTAGGATAAACTATAGTAGTTTTTTTTGCTCTTCTAATAAATTTTTTGTATTTTCGAGGAATTCTAGTAAAATTTTTTAGGGTTTTAAAAGAATCTACACTAATTATAAACTCTTTTTTTATATCTCTTTTTTTTACATGCAAGAGTGCATTTTTATTTTGTGATAAAAATCCAACAGTTGTATCTGTTTGAGCTAGATATATAACTGCTGGATTCATTGTGTCATTTCAAATAATCTTGCAAAGCTTTTGGCTCATAAACACTATCATCTTGGATAAAAGCCAAACTTTTTGCTGCTACAGTTGCAGCTGCTATGGTAGTAAAGTATGGTATATTAAATCTCAGTACTGATTGGCGAATTTTTTTGGCATCATCTTTACTCGACTTGTTATCACTTGTATTTATAACCAAATCTATATCGCCATTTTTTAGCTTATCTTCCACATTTGGTCTTCCCTCACTTATCTTATAAACAAACTCACTTTTAACGCCTGCATCTTCTAAAATCTTATTTGTTCCACCAGTTGCCAATATATGAAAACCTAAGTTTTCAAATTTCTTGCCTAAGTTCCGAGCATATGACTTGTCATTGTCCGTAAGAGATATAAAAACTGTTCCACTCTTTGGAAGAACATTATTTGATGCTATTTGAGATTTTGCAAATGATGTAGCAAAGTTATCGCTTATGCCCATCACTTCACCAGTTGATTTCATCTCAGGTCCTAAGATAAGATCTGCCCCTTGAAGTTTATTGAAAGGAAAAACTGCCTCTTTTACTGCTACATGTCCTCTATTTTTGGCTTTATATATTCCATTTTCTTCATAAACCACTTTAAAAGTATCATAAAAATCCAATGCTTCTTTTAAGTCTCCTTGATACATCACTCTAGTGGCTACTTTTGCAAGTGGAATTCCTGTTGCTTTTGAAACAAAAGGAACAGTTCGGCTAGCCCTTGGATTTACTTCTATCATGTAGATATCGTCTTTATATATGGCAAACTGTATATTCATAAGCCCTACAACACCTAAATTTAAAGCTATTTTTTTAGTTTGTTCTTCCACTTTTTTTATAAGTCTTTTACTAACGCTCACCGTAGGAAGCGAACAAGCACTATCACCACTATGGATTCCAGCCTCCTCGATGTGTTGCATGATGGCTCCTAGATAAACATCTTTTCCATCACAAACGGCATCTACATCAAGCTCGATTGCATTGTCCAAAAACTGGTCAAGCAATACAGGAGAGCTGTTACTAACGCTAACCGCCTCATCCATATAAGTTCGAAGTTCACTCTCATTATAAACTATTCTCATAGCTCGTCCACCTAAAACATAACTTGGTCGAACAAGAACTGGATATCCTATCTCTTTTGCTTTTTCTATAGCTTCTTTCTGGCTTGAGGCTACATCATTTCTTGGCTGAAGTAAGCCATTGGCACTGATAAAAGCTGAAAATTTTTCTCTATCTTCTGCTTCATCTATGACTCTTGCACTTGTACCTATGATTTTAGCTCCGATCACTGTCAATCTTTTTGCAATTTTAAGAGGAGTTTGCCCTCCAAAATGAACTATGATTCCATCTGGTTGCTCCGTTTCCACTACACTTCTGACATGTTCAAAATCTATCGGCTCAAAGTAAAGTATGTCACTTGTATCATAGTCGGTTGAAACAGTTTCTGGGTTACAATTGTACATGATGGTTTTTATACCCATATCATTTAATGCATAAGCAGCGTGAACACAACAATAATCAAACTCAATTCCCTGCCCTATTCTATTTGGTCCACCACCTATTATCATCACTTTTTTATCTGTTTTAGGTGTTTCTTTTTTCTTTGGCAATTTTGTTATGTTTGTGCTAGAGTAGAGATAAGGTGTGAGAGCTTTGAACTCAGCTCCACATGTGTCTACTTCATTATACTCAAAATCAATACCAAGTTTTTGTCTTGCAAAATATATATCATTTTGAGTTAATTCCAAATTGTCATATTTGTTGATAAGCCATGCTATTTTTTTATCTGAAAAACCATAAGTTTTTGCAAGTCTTAGTGTATTTTCATCATTTAGTGCAAACATATCAAGTTTTTTTTCAAATTTTACCAAATCTTCAAATTGATGTAAAAACCATTTGTCAATCTTACATAAATCATGTACTGCATCTACGCTATATCCCCTGCCAAGTGCTTCCATGACACAAAGAACTCTAAATTCATTTGGTCGTCTTATCTCTTTTTTTAGCTTATCATCATCGTATTTTATCTCATCAAACCCACTTAGCCCAGTCTCTAAAGAGCAAAGGGCTTTTTGAAATGATTCCTTAAAAGTCCTTCCTATTGCCATCACTTCACCCACGCTTTTCATGGCGGTTGTAAGGGTCGAGTTAGCAACTGGAAACTTTTCAAATGTAAAACGAGGTATCTTTGTCACGATATAGTCGATAACTGGCTCAAAACTAGCCGCCGTTCCTGTTATGTCATTTGTAATTTCATCAAGACTAAAACCAACAGCAAGTAAGGTTGCTACTTTTGCTATAGGATATCCTGTTGCTTTTGAAGCAAGAGCACTGCTTCTGCTTACTCGTGGGTTCATCTCGATTACTGTCATTCTGCCATTTTTAGGATTTAGTGCAAACTGCACATTGCTTCCACCAGTATCTACACCAATTTCACGCAAAATCGCAAATGAGGCATTTCTCATATTTTGATACTCTTTATCTGTGAGTGTTAAAGCAGGAGCTATCGTGATGCTATCGCCCGTATGTACGCCCATTGGGTCAAAATTTTCAATTGAACAAACGATGATACAGTTATCGTGACTATCTCGGATAACCTCCATCTCATACTCTTTCCAACCTAGCAATGATTCTTCTATAAGTATCTCATTTATGGGACTTGCTTCTAAACCTATATTTGCCAAATCTTTAAATTCATCTATATTGTAAGCAACCCCACTTCCTCCACCTGCTAGTGTATATGAGGCTCTTATTATTAGTGGAAAACCAATCTCTTCGGCCGCCTTTTCAGCCTCTTCTTGGTTGTAAGCATATCTACTCTTTGGTAAATCCATACCGATTTTAATCATAGCTTCCTTAAAAGCTTGTCTATCTTCACCTTTTTTTATCGCCTCAGGTTTTGCACCTAAAAATTCTACGCCCTCTAACATGCCTTTTTCGTACATACTCATAGCCATATTTAGTGCAGTTTGTCCGCCCATTGTAGGTAAAATTGCATCTACTTTTTCTTTTTTTATTATTTTTGCTATGATATCTTCGTTTATAGGCTCTATATAAGTTCTGTGTGCAAATTCAGGATCAGTCATGATAGTAGCTGGATTTGAATTTATCAAAACTACTCTATAGCCTAATTCTTTTAAAGTTTTTGCGGCTTGCGTTCCAGAATAATCAAACTCACAAGCTTGTCCGATAACAATCGGGCCTGAACCTATCAATAATATAGTTTTTATGTCATTTCTCTTTGGCATCTCTTTCCTTAATCTTTTGTTATTACATGTAAGTATGTAGGGACTCGTAAATCAATGTATGGCTTAACGATAACAGTTTTTGAAGATTCCTCTTCCATCACTTTAGCTACCTTTCCAACTCTAGCACCTTGAAAAAATACACCATCCATGCCGCTAGTAATCACCTCATCTCCGATTTTAGGGCTCATCCACAATGGAATATATTTAACCAATATATCTTTTGTGTTACCTTGTAGGACTCCAGGGATTTTATCAACTCCCACATATACTGAAAATATCGAGTTTGGATCTTTAAGCAACAAACCCTCTGGATGTGTGTCTTTTTGGACAACTATTCCGACTCCATACCCTTGATATAAAAGCCCATAAATTTTACTTTTATTAAAGTCTTTAAAATCAAGCCATATCTTATTGTAATCGTTTAATTTAGAATAAGATATAGCTTGTATAAGCTTTACATCTGGTTTATAACTAGGTATATTGTTGGCTTTTAATAAATCATTTAATTTGCCAGCAAAGGCTATAGATAATAAAGCAGATTTTTCTAGTTTTTTATTTTCATCTCGTAGCTTTACAATCATCTTTTTTTGAGAGAAGTGTTCATCAATCTTATCAGTAATCTTTTTTTTAGTATTTAAATATTTAGAGAGGATAAGATTGTTAAATCCAACAACATATCCTCTTCCAATTTCGGTATATCTAACGGAAACAAAAACCATTAGAAATAAAATTGCTAGTAGTTTTATTCTATTCATTTGCCAAGTGTTGAAGTAATTCTATCTCTTCTAAGGCTCTTCCTGTTCCTTTAGCAACTGCCAAAAGCGGATCTTCTGCTACAAAAACTGGTAATTTTACTATGTCTCCTAGATATTTATCAATACCTCTAATCAAAGCTCCACCACCAGTTAAGACAACACCATTATCAACGATATCTCCAGCTAAATCTGGAGGCATGACTTCAAGCACATCTTTCAATGCATCAGCAATTTCTTTGAGAGGCTCTTTGATAGCATCTCTAACATCTTCGCTAGTCAGCTCAAT
>JALUXT010000107.1 GCA_027013245.1 Campylobacteraceae bacterium | reverse complement strand
GATGTCTATGCTTTTTATGCTACAATCTAACTTTTCTTCATCTTGCTTTTCACTATCACCTGATGCACCTTGATTCTCTTTTGATTTTAGCCATTTTTTAGTAGCTCTGTTTGCAAAAGGTGTGGAATCTGAAAAAGTGAAATTTTCTATATTTGGTAATTTTTTTGTAAAAAGAATCATTTGGTCTAAAATAGCAGTTGCTGATTGCTCAAAACCTAGATTTTTCAAAGATTCACAAACAAAATAGTGCAAATCAAACCAAAAAAGATAACTCTCTATGCGAGACTCACAAGCCCATAGCAAATCTTCATACTTTTTATCACTAAAGAGTTTATTTATGATTTCAATCTCTTGGGAATCTGGAGGATTTATCATAGTTTCATTGTTTTGAGCAGATGGTAACTCATTTATGCTTGAGAGTATAATAGCCCTATTTATGGTAAAAAGCTCAGGTCTATAATCTTTTGTTTCTATCATTTTTGCCACAACACTACTTAAAATAGTAGAAATTTTTAGAAAATTTTCATCTAAATTTTCTCCAAGGTTTAAGTCATTTGATTGCACACTTTGCTCTTGGCTTTGAGATGTTTTTGAAATTTGTTCTTTTTGTATATCTTCTTTGCAAAGTAATTTTGAGTTTAACATATTTGTTAAATTATAAAAAAGAGGTGAATCTTCTACATGTTCATTTAAGAAATCATCTATTTTTTTCAAATCACTTA
Source organism: Campylobacteraceae bacterium (assembly GCA_027013245.1). Classification (GTDB taxonomy): domain Bacteria; phylum Campylobacterota; class Campylobacteria; order Campylobacterales; family Sulfurospirillaceae; genus JAADIZ01. The sequence continues at coordinate 10,697 of JALUXT010000107.1, read as the reverse complement.
AAAAATCATCTTTACTTTCTTGTGCAACCTCTATATCGTCCCTTGATTCTAGCTCTTTTACGCTTTTATCTATGAGCCATTGTATCGCACTTTTTCTACCTTTTATCCGCCTAAGAGGTGGGTACATAATCTCCCAATAATCTTCTAATAAAATCGATAAAACTTTGATGCCATTTGCAAAACCTTCTATACCATCAGTTTTAAACAGGGCATAAGTAAGATACACGCCCACTAAGAGATGTTTTGATTTGTTTTGCAAGATATTTTTAGATAAATTTATGACTTTGTGCCAATCAGGTTCATCTGTCGCTGTAACTGAGATGAGCTTTGCGATTTGTGCATCAATGGCCTCATACTCTTCGTCATATTTAACATCTTCACCAGCAGGGTTTTGCTCGCTGATAGCTGTTTTTGCTAAGTTTACATAATCCATATCACAACCTCACTAAAGTCACAAAGTCATCTGTTAGTAAAGACCTATAGTAAATCTTCATATTGTTATATTTTTCATCTACAAACATAGATAACTCTTTTTTGCTTGGTAAGTTTTTGCATATATTTTTAAAATTAACTTCACTAGAAGATGAAACTAGGCATGAGTTATCCGTTTCATCCTCTTTTATACTGCACTGTATAGAAAAATTCTCAGTTTTGTTAATCTTGTCAAATTTCATCTTTACAAGTTTTGCCAAATCTGCTTTTAACTCTTGCATGTTGCATCTCTTATGTAATATCTTAGATATATTTTCCCAAATATTTTTGCAGTAGTTTAAAACATCTGAAAACAAAGGAAATTTAGAGTTCGGAAAAACTTCTAAAAGTATCATCAAAGGGTAAGCCCTGTTTTTCAAGTCACTATTTATCTTTATGCTCCCACATGCAAAGCTTCGTTTTTGTTCATTTAATAGACAAAAATGACTACATGTACTTGGATTATCTCCACTGTTTTGCTCTAAAAATGTCTCATAGCCATTTTGCATCCAATTTGATATGGACTTTGAAAAATCTGTATTTTTACCAAAACTTAGGTACTCACTACTGCAAGGGTGTTTTCCAAAAAGAATTAAATTTGTTTGAATATTCATTTTGATACTTCCGTTACAGCATCAGGTAATTCATAAGGTATCTTATCTAGTAGTTTTAACATATCAGTTTTATAAGCAATATCATATCTAACTTGAATGTATGTGATATTATTTATAACTACCTGAGGTTGAGTAGTGTCAAAATCACTTCTAGCATATGTGTGTGTACCGTCTTTAAAATCTTGTAGAAAATGTAAAAATCCATTTTCTCCACTATATGTTTTTTTAACTTGAAAATTCTTAAATCCAAATGTAAGTACAGTATCGCCACACTTAAAAGGTTTCCAGGTAAAAGGTTTTGTAATTTTGTAATTTTCATTTTTGATAATAAAATCTTTTTTAGCACATTGTAAGCTAAGTTTTATAAAATCTGGTTTTGTCTTCGCACCTTTGTTTATATTAAATGGAAGTGTTGATATAGTTACATCATATTTTTGCTTATAAGCTCCTAATATATCTATCCCATTATTTATATATTTAAGAAAATATGGCTTTACATGTAAGCGATAATTATCGATTGATTTTATACTATATCCATACTTACTAAGTGTTAAAAATGGTTTGAGTCTTTTATCGACAAACTTCCAGACTAAACCTTTTTTCTTATCAAATAGAGCCTGCAAAAAGTTGCTTTGACTAGACATCGGAACTGAGCCGATGACTTCACTTTTCCACTGTGTATTTAGTAGATTATCCATCTGATTTATAGAGTAGCTTATGATATAATTTTTCTGTCCTGCCATAAGATTGTATATGAAACCAGAATTATTATATATATGTAAAGAGTGCTTGAAAATATCAAAATGATTTTGTGTTTCACCAAAAGATGGAGATATTGGTGAGCCCAAATCACTACTGCTAAAAAAATCAGTCACGAGAGTTTGACTACTTTTTTTATTTACTATGATAGATAGCTTTGTTAAATCTTTTATATATCTGTTGAGTAAGCCAGCTGACTTGATTTTAGCAATATAAATCTCTCTTGCTTTTTTATCCTCAATTTTAGATACAAGCGAATTTTTACCTTTTTCTAGTTTTGAGATAAGTGAATTTTTAGATTCTCTTATATTTTTAGCTATATTGAGTATCTCATCCAAATCAATAGCAGCTTTTGCCCACCTAGGAGATTTATCATAAGATTTATATGCTTTTAATTCGCCTGCCATTTTTTGAATAAATTTAAAAAATGGGTTTTCTTCACTCGTCATAGAGTAAAGCAACTGAGTTTTTGCATCTTTATTAACAAGCTTAGTTGCACTAGCAAAACTCAAAGCAAAACTCTTCCATCTATAATAAAACCTTTCATCATACCAATTCCAAAAAATCTTGAGATTGCGTTGTAATTTTTCAGGGTTTTTCAACTTATTTGATAATTCTTTAATATCAGAAATCAAATTTTTCCTGCCTTTTTTTGTCAAAGATCCAGAAATAGTAGAGAAATTTTTAGCTAGTTCTTCATTGATACCTTTATAAAAATCATCCAAAGTTATATTTGGCGTCAAAGAGACACCAATATCAGTAAGCCAATGCAAATTTGCACCTTTTTTATCTATAATCATGCTAAGCTGATTTTGAAATTCTCGTATATTTTCAATAAGTAAGTCATTATCATTATTCCATTTTAAAAATGAGATATAACTATTGACGAATAGTGGAGATACACTTGGGTCTACTTTACTCTCTTCTTGGAGTAAAACATTTTCTATCCAAGCAGAAAAATGTTTGCTTATATCAACTTTAGTTTTATCAACTTGTACTTGTTGTAAGGTATCTATACTATCAATCAAAAAACCTATGTAATCCACAACATCATTAGATGGAGTGTCATTGTCTATTTTATCTATTGATTTTTGAATTCTATAGTAGAGTCTTCTTAAGATATATTTATTAAAATCATCGTGAAAAAGCTGCTTGAGTTTAACTTCAGCTTCTTTACTCTGCTTAAAGTTTATAAACGGAACTTGTGAAGCTATTACCTTTTCATTGGCTTTTTTGATTTTTAAGATATTTAATCTTAGCTTATCTAAAAGCAAAATCCTTGAAGTCATATCTAAATTTTTAAAATCATTTTGTTTTATGACTTCACTTACACTTTTTATGTTGGTAACATTTTGGATATACGAGTATGAATAAATTCCTGCTAAAGATATAAATATCAATAACCAAGCAATCATGGCTATTTTATAGTTTCTTCTTTGCCAAGATAAATACTCTTTTATTGGAAGAAAGACATTTCTATCTTTTGGCAATATAACTTTAAAAAAATCATGTATAAAAAATGCCTTATTTTGAGGTTCTGTTTTTGCCTCAGGGAGTTTAAAATCAGATAAAAATTTTGATTGTGCTTTACCATCAGTTAAAGAACTAGAGAAGTATATACCTCTTAACATAGGGATTTTTTGATAAGGATTTTCTCTAAACATTATATTTAAAGCTTGTTTTAATGCAGGTTGTATTTGATCAAATTCATTTAAAAACAAGAGTGATTTTTCTATATTTTGTGTACCATTTTTAGTAAAAAGAAGTTGCAAAGATGAAATCTTGTTTTTTATAAAATCTATGCTTTTTTGTAGTACCTCGTCCCAATGTTTATCATTTTCTTCATTCATATATCCCATGGCTTGAGCTTGAAGTTCAGGTGGCAAGGCATCACAAAAATCTGTAAAACCATATATAAAATCCATCTTTGTAATCATAACATAAACGGGAATATTGGCTCCGTTTGCAAGCATAAGTTGATTGATTCTAGTTCTAAAGCTTAGGGCATCAATCTCGATATCATCACTACTATCTTGGAGTAGTTGTTCAGCAGAAATCGCTATAACCACACCATTTAGTGGCTCTTTTCTTCTGTATTTTGTCAAAAGCGATAAAAATCTCTCCCACTCATCAGTATCTCTTTTTTCTTCAATTGATACACTATATCTACCAGCCGTATCAAGCACAATAGCATCTTCAAAAAACCACCAGTCACAATTTTTAGTGCCAGCATATATAGATGAAGCTTCTATATTTGTGATTGATAATGACAAGTGAGAATTTTTGATAAGTGTAGTTTTTCCAGCGCCACTCTCGCCCATCACGAGAATCCAAGGAAGAGCATATATAGGATCTTGCCCTTTTGATAGCTTTGAGTTGTTTAGTGTTTTTACAGACTCTTTCCACTTCTTTTCTAAATCACTAACAAGTAATGTATTTTCTTCTTGTGCTGAAAATATAGCCTCACCCTCTTGTGCTATTACTCTTTTAACAAACTTTTTTTCATTGTTTTGCAATATATATCTTCTTAGAAAAAATATACCTAGCAAAAGACCCAACGCCCCAGCAAACAGTGAAAAGCTTACCCAATGAGGCCAAGCGTTCGTGATACTTAAATACCAAATTCCAAATGCAATAGCAACAATAAGCAATATATAAAACAATCCAATAAATATATTTTTAATCATATACTACTTCCCCTTGTCAAATAAGTTAAGATTTGAGAGTATGTTATTCAAGTTTAAATCAAACATATAAAACAACCCTGCACCGATAATACAAGTTACGATAATAGTAATCCACAAATTTCTATAGGATGCTTTAAATGATTTTTTCTGCAGTATTGGGTTTAGGGCATAAGCATTTTTAAATATCGTTTGGGGAAATTTTTGAGGAAAACTATCTCTTAGTGCCTCTTCTTGCTCTTTAAATATATATTCTAGTGTTATTTTGTCTTTTTCATAACAATACCTTCCTCTAAAACCTAGAAATAGACAATACAGATAAATCACTCTTAACTCAAAATCCTCATTTGGAAGCAATTTTATTTTAGTAAAAAAGTCATAACCTGCATTTGTTGTATTAAAAAAAGTTTTTTGAAGTAAGTGTTTATACCACAATTTTTTGTCTTTAAAATCAGAAATTAAAATAGTTTCATCAATCCAAGCTATTAACGGATATAAAAAATCATCAAAATTCCCTTTTTCTTCAAAGGCATAAAACTCTTTTTTTGCCTTTTCAATCAATGACTTATAATCTTCTATTAATTTATCAATACTAAAAACGGGGTCTTCAAGATTTTCTTTAAAGTGCAAAGTATATGCCATCAAAGGGGAAAAGCATTCGATGATTTTCATTTGATTTTTATTCATATCTTTTTCACTTCTTTAAAATTATAAGCTCAAGAGATGATTCATCTTGTGCATCTTCAAACTCTATGGTTATGTTTTGAGTCTCTTGGATATGAGTCCATTGGACATCATCAGTAAAAAGCTCAAAAATTGAGACTTGAGAGTTTTGAGGCATCCCTTGTATCGGCATATCGTACTTATCAAACGGTAGCCCTGGCAGTGATCTTTGCACTATAGTTTCAATCTGCGAAGACGCTGCAAGTTTTCCATATTCTAAAAAGTCTCGTTCAATTTTTTCTTTATTTGTAGCCGTTTTCAGTGATACAAAGTATCTGTATTTCGCTTGAAATATAGATACTGGACAATCTAATGTAAAGGTAGTGTTTTCTTTTGTAAAAGGCAATATATAATCTGGCCCTATGATAATCGCATCTAATAATTCATCTATGAGTAGGCTTACATCCTCAAAGCATTTATAGAGGTTAAGATGCTCATAAGAACATATAAGATACTTTCCATTTTCCATTTTACCAAAGAGATTGACTCTGTTTGAAAATGTACTTAAAACTCCAACAACTTGTAACAACACCTCATAATACTCCCAAGGGTGCATAGTATTTGAACTGCTCATATGTTTTAGCTTTGGCAATAATCCACCCAATCCCTGCAATGCCATCATGTATTTTAAATAATTTGGTTCTTGAATAATCGTTTCAAATGGTAATTTATACTCTTCTAATTGCATGCTATGCAAGGTTAAGTTTTTTTCAATCCTTTTAATCATTTCGAAAAGAATTTTATCTCTGTTTATATCAAGTAAAGGTGGTACAAAATCGCCACTTAAACCAATTTGTTCTTGCGATATATTGATTTTAGCAATAGGTAAAACTTGATATCCGTTTAACTCTTCAATCTCATCTTCAAAAACAATTTTAAGAAAATAATCCAGAAATGGGATATCAGCAGTCTCATCTTCTTGATATAAATTATTCATCTCATGCACATCTGTTTTGGTGATAAATCTTGTATCTATATTTAAAAGATTTTCATATGAATCAAGCTCGGTAACATTTATCTCATCAACACCGAGTTTTTTTAAGCCAATATATACCTTAAAATCTTTTACATTTTCTTCTATTTTTTTATCAAAAAACCTATTTGCAACTACAGCATTTTTGGGCACGCTGACAATACTACCATCTGGAAATATTATATCTAACTCTTTTAGTAGAAAATTTTTATTTAATAACTCTTTTTCATCTATTGATAATTTTGTTAAACCCCAAAAATAAGGCTTTGTTTGCTCTTTTAAAACTAAATTATCTTGGCTGTTAAAAAGCTCTAAATACTGAAAATGATGCGGCTTTAAAAACAGACCTTGATGCCAATAAATGCGTTTTTGATTATCCATTATTGCTAACCTTTTGTATGGATGATTTTTCCAAATAAATTTTGATATGTAAAAATTTTTGATTAAATTTACTCTTCCAAAACTTATACTTATCGTATGACATTATCTTGTACGCTAAAGTTACTTGGGAAGGGCTAAAATTATAATACCCAGCAACAACAGCGACCCAAACTGTTTTTTCTGCTCTGTTTAAAAAAACCTTGTTTGATTTACCTGGTGACACAAAAATTTTATCTATACTCATAACACTTGGAGCAAATTTCTTTGCAGATAGCAGTTTTAATACTCCGCTTTTATTTTCAATTAAATTATTAAAAGCATTTATATTGTTTAATTGGTAAACGACCAAAACGGTTGTATGTGATTGCCCATCTTGCATATTTAAATTTTTTGTAGCATTATAATCTATGACTATAGCATTTTTAGCAAATTTCTCATTTGCACCATCTACTGATTGCACATGGCTACTGCATCCATAAAAAAAGATGGATGCCAAAATCAAAAATAAAAATTTAAAATAGCTCATATTAGCTCCTTATTTAAACTCTATTACAAAGTTCTTATCAATATCAGTATCAATATGTACCAAGCTTGGCATCTCTTTTTGTCCCATATTTGATAAAATCTCTTTAGATAAAACTGGTAAAACCTTTGTGTTTATTATATACTCTATGTTTCTAGCACCACTTTGAACTTCAGTACATCTATCAACTATCTGATTTACAACTTCATCAGCATAACTCAAGGTTATGTCATTGTTTTGTTTTAATCTCTTTTCTAATTTACCTAATTTTAACTTTGTAATCTCTTTCATGGCATCAGTATTTAGACTAGTATAAGGGATTACACTCATTCTGCCTAAAAGTGCTGGTTTAAAATGCTTAGCTAATTCAGGGTGTATAATATTTCTTAATTCATCAACATCAAATTTTTTATTGTCTAGGCAATACTCTTCTATAGTGTTTGTAGCTAGATTACTAGTTAGTATGATAACAGTATTTTTAAAGCTTATCTCTTTACCCTCTCCATCACTTAAAATACCTTTATCAAACACTTGATAAAAAAGTTCCATTATATTTATATGTGCCTTTTCTACTTCATCTAAGATAACAACACTGTATGGATTTTTTCTCACTGCTTCTGTTAGCATACCACCCTCTCCATAGCCGATATATCCAGGAGGCGAACCAATCAATCTGCTAACAGTATGACTCTCTTGAAATTCACTCATATTTACAGTTATAACTTTTTTTCTACTACCAAATAATTGTTCAGCCAAAGTCAAGCCTGTTTCAGTTTTTCCTACACCACTTGGACCTACAAGCAAAAATATACCATTTGGTTGGTCTGGATTTATAATACCACTCTTTGAAGATCTGATTATCTCAGCCATTATAGTATGTGCATGGTCTTGACCTTTTACATTTGAGCGAAGTCTTTGCTCTAATTCTAGCATTGTTTGAGCTTCATCTCTTAGCATTTTACCAAGTGGTATCCCCGTCCAATCCGATACAACTTGTGCGATAATATCTGCATTTACATCTATCTCTATAAAGTTGTTTTTCTCTTTTGATTTTAAAAACTCTTTTTCTATCTTTTTTAAATCTTTTTGCATATCTTTTTTGGATTTTTCATCTTTTACATTTTCGATTTCTTCTCTTTTTGCAAGTAGTTTATGAGCTAATTCTTGTTGCAAGTCAAACTCTTTTTGTAGTTGGTCTATCTCTTTTTTTGTTTCGCTAATAAGTGAGTCATTTTCTTTTATCTTTTTCTTATCAGTGCTTAGATTATGGTCTATATCACGCTCTATTGCATTTTTTTCTCTTAACAAAGCCTCTACTATTTTCTCTTTATCTTCTAAAACAGCGGGTTTAGATGAAAGATTGATTTTGATTCTAGCACACGCAGTATCTAACAAATCTATAGCTTTATCTGGCAAAAAACGACCGTTTATGTATTTATCAGATAGTACGACTGTTGCTTCTATAGCTTTATCACTAACTGTTATGTCATGAGCTTTTTCGTAGTATCCTTTTAAACCTCTAAGGATGAGTGTAGCAGTTGGGACATCTGGTTCATCAAGCTTAACTAGTTGAAATCTTCTTGCCATTGCTGGATCTTTTTCAAAGTATTTTTTATATTCACTCCAAGTTGTTGCTGCGATTGTACGCAACTCACCTCTTGCAAGTGCAGGTTTTAGTATATTTGCAGCGTCATCTGAACCACCACCTGCTCCTGCACCTATCAGAGTATGGGCTTCATCTATAAACAAGATTATTGGTATTTCAGATGATTTAACTTCATTTATTATACCTTTTAGTCTGTTTTCAAATTCACCTTTTACACTAGCACCTGCTTCAAGAAGTGCCATATCAAGCCCTAATAACCTAACATTTTGAAGGACAGGAGGAACATCTCCTTGCGTGATTTTTAAAGCAAGACCTTCTATGACAGCAGTTTTTCCAACTCCAGGCTCACCAACACAGATAGGATTGTTTTTTCTTCTTCTAGCAAGTATATCAACCATCTGTCTTATCTCTTTTTCTCTACCAAAAACAGGGTCTATCTTAGACTCTTTTGCATTTTCAGTTATATCTATGCAAAATTTATTTAAGAAGCCATCTTCGCCTTTTGAGATTTCGCTATCTTGGCTTTTAGAAGATATTTGAGACTCTTCTTGTTCACTTGAGTTTTTTGTGATAACAAAGAACTCTTTTTCCAAAGTTTCTCTATTTATCTCTTTTAAAATATCTATATACTTACCATTGCTATAGTAATTCTTTCTTATCAGCAAAGCTAAAATAAAAGTAGCAGAGCGAATCTTTTTTTCACCTATATCCAAAGATGATTTAAGCCAAGAATCTTGAAATAGTTCAAGTAATATAGGAGAAAAAACTGGTTTTCCGCTATTGCCACTCGATAGCTCATCCAAATCAGATACCAATGCTCTTTGCAGTTTTTCTTTTGATATATCAAAGTGTTCAAGAATCATGAAAAAATCACTATCATTTTCGTCCAAGAGTTTAAATAGAATATGCTCTATAGATATCTCATAATGCGACCTAGCCACACAATAGCCGACAGAACTTTGTAAGACATTAGTCATAAGAGTATCTAGTTTTAACAGCAGAGATTTTATATTGTTCGTTACCATTTTATCTTCCTTTTAGTATTAAAGATTTTCTATTTTCTTGACCATTTTCAAGCCAAGTATTTAGTCCTAATTGACAAAAATTACTATTTCCTAGTTTAAGAGATTTATACTCATACTTTTTCATCTCTAACTCTATATCCCAATTTAAAGCACTATTTAAAAACAGTGTTATTATGTCCACTAAACGCTTAAACTCCTCAGTGTTAGGTAAAAGAGTATTAAATTTAGATATGGTTAAATTTTTTATAATGATTTTAAATTTTCCCATTCTATCTTTAACTTTCTCACCTAAGTGCAAGTTATTGTCTAAAATTGTATTTTTTTCTCCTAGTTGACATCTTTGATTTATGGGTATAGAAACTTGTTGTTCAACGCATTGCTGTATCTCAACTTGATTAGTATTTGTAAAATCACTAACCAATGCTCTAAGAGATTGGGCAGATTTTGAGTAGTGCATATTAAGTCCACAATATCTAAGCCAAGAGTAATTAAAATCAAACTTATCTCTAATATTTTGAGTCGGTAACCCAGAGAAAATATGCAAAAAATCTAAGGCTTTTTTATCATTAAATTCATTGACTCTGATGCCTAGCCTATTTTTAAGCCAAATCTTAAAATAGAGTTGGTAAATTGGCATGTTAAAGATGTCTATAAAATCTCGCATAGCTTTTTTATCTTTTAGATTTTCTTCTAGTAAAATCTCTGTGTAAAATGTAGGCAAAGGAGATGATTCTCCATACAAACCCAAAAATGTAACAGTTATCTTGATATATTCATCTTTTTTTTCAATCTTTTCAATGTCACTTTTAGGAAAATCCAAAGACAATCTAGGGCGAAACCTCAATTTTTTCTCAATATCATCTTCTTTATCTTTAAAAATCAGTCTTAAGAGTCTGATTGCTTGAATAAAAGAAAATCCTGAACCATGTTCAAACAGT
>JALUXT010000106.1 GCA_027013245.1 Campylobacteraceae bacterium | reverse complement strand
ACTTAAGGGTGTGACTCCTGCTTTTTGTTGTTCGTAGCGAAGCGTAGAACGAATCAAAAAGCAGGTGGCACACGAAGTGTGCTCAGCGCGACCGTTGTTCGGGCCCGCGTAGCGGGCACGAACAACTATTTATTAGTGGACATTATATCACCTTTTGGTATGATTTTCAATATTAAAATGCCTGTTTATTTGTATCATATGTATGGTACTTTTATAAATCTTTGTTAAATTTTTTTATATGCTACTTGAAATCTAATGTTTTTACTTGTATAATTACTGCTATAGAGTACACTTTGGGTGTTAATGTTTGAGTATATGTATTAAAAGGACAAAATGTCTGTTTTAAAATTGAGCCTTTTTATAAAAACTAATGCAATGCTTTCTTGTGTGCTCTATTGATTAAGAGCACCCCAATAATCGCTGATATAAATGACGCAGCAAATATACCTAGTTTTACAGCACTTATGGTTGCCTCATCGCTAAATGCTAAATCGGTTATAAAGATGGACATTGTAAAACCGATACCGCCTAAAAAACCGACGGCTACAATCTCATCCCAAGATAGATTGTCTGATTTTTTGATTATATTAAATTTGCTCGCTATATAAGTGAAGCCAACTATCCCTAGTGGTTTACCTATGATGAGTCCACACATAACACCTAAGACTATCATCAAATGTTGCGAGACTCCACCAAAGTCTATCGCCACTCCAGCATTTGAAAATGCAAATAGAGGCATGATGAAAAATGCACTAAATCCATGCAATTGGTGTTCTAGTTTAACAAGTGGATTTTGAACTTTATCATATCCGTACGAAATACTCTCAAGCGAATCTATTTGCTTATGATTTAGTATCTTAATTTCATCTATATTTTGCTCAAAGTCATCTATCGCAACTCTTGAATTATCTATAAACTCTTTTTCGTTTATCTTTGATTTTATTGGAATTGCAAAAGCTAGCAAAACTCCTGCGATGGTAGCGTGTATTCCAATACTATGTATATAGACCCAAAGCCCAATTCCTAGTATCAAATACGGCCATAATTGCGTTACACCTTTTTTATTTAAAATCCATATAAGAGCATAAATCACGCCTACTTGTAAAAAATACTCAGGATGTATCTCACTAGTATAAACAGTCGCTACCACCAAAACTGCACCTAAATCGTCTACGACTGCAAGTGCTACTAAAAAAAGTTTTAATGCAGGATTTACCTTATCGCCTAGGAGCATCAAAATACCCAAAGCGAAAGCTATGTCAGTTGCCATTGGGATTCCAAAACCTATGGGATTGTTAAGATTAAATCCAACATATATCAAAGCAGGGATAATCATGCCACCAATAGCGGCGACTATAGGAAATGATGCTTTTGAGATAGAAGAAAGCTCCCCTATAAGCATCTCTCTTTTTATCTCAAGACCAACCATAAGAAAAAAAAGAGACATCAATCCATCGTTTATCCAACTAGTTAAACTCATGGATATATTGGTGTCGCCAAATGTTACACCAAGAGGCATATGCCACAAATCATAATAATTAGCAGAGAGAGAAGAGTTAGCAAATATCATAGCCAATATGGTGGTAGCAAAAAGAAGTACTCCGCTAAATGCCTCTTTTGATATAAATTCTTTTAGTGTTTGTAACTGTCTAGTCATTTTTTCCTCTTTATATATTACTAAAATTTAGATATTATATCAAATATTTATCAATTTTCCTTAGCATCTGCTAAAGTTATAGCAAAAAGAACATTGATATCTACTTTATTGCAAACATCTTTTGCTTCCATCAAAGTATTTCCAGTCGTAACTATATCATCTAAAAGTATGACATCCAGATTTGGCTCACATGTAAGCTTAAAATTCCTCTTTTGCTTTTTTCTAAGACTGAGCTTTTGCCCAGAGTATCGAAACTTATTTTTCGCTCTTAATGCCTTGTATTTTGGTTTTACATATTCACTTATGCCTCTTGCTAAAACAGCAGAATGCGAATATCCACTTCTAACATGGTCATCGATTGGCAAAGCAAAAACATCTTGATTTTTAAAAGGCTCTAAAAAAGGAAGTATAGCGTGTTGGCTTAATTGTAAAAATATTTTGGCACCTATATAGGTGTGTTTTGTGTGTAATAATTTTGAGATTTCACTGTATTTGTAAAAAGAGTAAACTACTAATCCATCTTCTAAAACTCTTTTGGAAGGAGTTGGAATCAAAAGAGTGTTTAGACAATTTTCACAAATCGGTCGCCAACTAAAGCCTAAGCATAGATGACAACGCATCTTAATCTAGTTTTAATACAGTCAAAAAAGCTTCTTGAGGAAGTTGAACTCTACCTATAGATTTCATCCTTTTTTTACCAGCTTTTTGCTTTTCTAGTAGTTTTCTTTTTCTTGTTATATCACCGCCATAGCATTTAGCAGTAACATTTTTACCCATTGATTTTACAGTTTCTCTTGCTATGACTTTATTTCCAATACTAGCTTGAATAGCCACTTCAAAAAGTTGCCTCGGCACTATCTCTTTCATAGCTTTCACAAACTCTCTGCCTTTGCTTTGCGCAGATGTTCTTGGAACTATAATGGAGAGTGCGTCTACGACTTCGTTTGCAACCAACACATCAAGTCTTACAAGATCGCCTTCTTTATAACCACTTTGATCATAATCAAAGCTAGCATATCCTTTTGTGACTGATTTTAGTTTATCATAAAAATCCATTACGATTTCATTCATAGGGATTGAATATTCCAAAAGCACCCTATCTACGCTTAGATAATCCATCTTATCTTGTATGCCTCGTTTTGTATTTAGTAAAGTTATAACATTACCCAAAAATTCCGTTGGGGTTAAAATAGTAGCTTTTACATATGGCTCCATTATTTTTTCTATCTTATTTATCGCTGGAAGTTGACTTGGATTTTGAATCTCCAATTCACTGCCATCTGTTTTAACAACTCTATAAGTAACTGTAGGAGCAGTTGCTATCAAATCAAGTCCAAATTCTCGCTCTAACCTCTCTTTTACAACTTCCATATGCAAAAGTCCTAAAAATCCAACTCTAAAACCAAATCCTAAAGCTACTGAAGTTTCAGGCTGATAAGAGATGCTTGAATCGTTTAATTTTAACTTATCAAGTGCATCTCGCAACTCTTCAAATTTGTCTGTTTCTATCGGATAAATTCCAGCAAAAACAAACGATTTTACCTCTTCAAGTCCTTTTATGGCATGAAGTGTTTTGTTTTTATTGTCAGTGATAGTATCGCCTACCTTCACATCGCCGATATTTTTAAGACCCAATACTACTATACCAACCTCGCCTGTTTCTATGCTTTTTGTTTTTTGTAAAGCTAGAGGATGCGGATACATGAGATTTAAAACTTCATGTTTTTTGCCAGTTCCCATGACAAAAATCTCTTGTCCTTTTGTAATTTTGCCATCATACACTCTAACAAGTGCCAAAGCTCCTAGATAATTGTCAAACCAACTATCATAAATGATAGCTTTTGTAGGTGCATTCTTTTTCCCTACTGGTGCGGGTATCTTTTCTATGATCTTATCTAGCAACTCTTTTACGCCAACTCCAGTTTTTGCACTAACTTCTATAGCATCCGTACAATCAAGTCCTATAGTATGCTCTATCTCTTCTTTTACTTTATCGGGATCAGCCGCTGGCAAATCAATCTTGTTTATAACTGGTATTAATTCCAAATCATTTTCAAGTGCGATATATACATTTGCTATAGTTTGCGCTTCCACGCCTTGACTAGCATCAACAATCAAAAGAGCTCCATCACTAGAAGCAAGAGAGCGAGAAACTTCGTAAGAAAAATCAACATGACCTGGAGTATCTATAAGATTTAAGATATAAGGTACTTTATCTTTTACATAAGTTAGTCTTACGCTTTGTGCTTTTATTGTGATGCCACGCTCTTTTTCTATATCCATAGTGTCCATCATCTGAGTACCAAGTTCTCGTTTACTAACAGCGCCACACTCCTGAATAAGTCTATCAGCTAGTGTGCTTTTCCCATGGTCTATATGAGCGATAATCGAAAAATTTCTTATACGAGATTGGTCACTCATCAAACAAACAATCCATTGACACTTTCATTGTGATAAACTCTTCTTATCACTTCTGCAAATGTAGGAGCAACACTAAGAACTTTTATCTTATCACACTTTTTCTTTACGGGAATAGTATCTGAGACAACAAGTTCGTCCAATTCTCCCTCTTCTATCCTCTCATATGCAGGTCCACTTAAAACTGCATGAGTACAACACGCCACAACGCTTGTAGCACCTTTTGCCTTTAAGGCTTTGGCAGCTTTTACTATGGTTCCAGCCGTATCAATCATGTCATCAACGATGACAGCATCTTTACCCTCAACATCGCCTATGATGTTCATCACTTCGCTTTCGTTTGCTTTTTCTCTTCTTTTATCAATTATAACCATATCACATCCGAGTTTCTTAGCAAAACTCCTAGCTCGTGCGACTCCACCAATATCTGGACTTACGACTATAGGATTTTTTAAATTTTTATTTTTTACATATTCATGAAATACGATTGAGCCGTACAAGTTATCAACTGGGATATCAAAAAAACCTTGAATTTGCCCTGCATGCAAGTCTATCGTGACAACTCTATCAATTCCTGCAGTTTCTATCATGTTTGCCACTAATTTGGCAGTGATTGGCACTCTTGGAGCTGCCTTTCTATCTTGTCTAGCATAGCCAAAATAAGGCATAATAGCAGTGATAGAGCTGGCTGAACTTCGCTTAAGGGCATCTGTTAAAATCAAAAGTTCCATCAAATTTA
The DNA here is from genome assembly GCA_027013245.1 of Campylobacteraceae bacterium. Lineage (GTDB taxonomy): Bacteria > Campylobacterota > Campylobacteria > Campylobacterales > Sulfurospirillaceae > JAADIZ01. The sequence goes on along the minus strand of JALUXT010000106.1, from coordinate 87 downwards.
CATTTGCAGGTGCACAAGTAGATTGGATGATAAAAACATCTTTGCCTCTAACACTTTCGCTAATCTGCACACTGATTTCACCATCAC
>JALUXT010000105.1 GCA_027013245.1 Campylobacteraceae bacterium | reverse complement strand
TAAATCTTTTTATCTCAGCATGTGAGAGTGGTAAAGATAGATATTTGGCAACTTTTTTTGAAAACTCGGGGTTTGCTGTTCCTGCAAAGACTTTATAGCCTCTCATGATATATTTTCCTTTGGGGGTTTTGTAGTATGAGTATTATATAAAATAAGGACTTAAAAACATATTTTTTGATACAATGAAAGTATTATGAAAAGTTTAAAATTATCATTGATTTTTATTTTAGCACTCATCTTAACTTCTGCAAATGCTAAGTATAATCAATTTATCAGTGCATATCGCAGTATACAAAAGATACAAAACAATATAGTTTATTTCAAGAATGGAAGTGTATTGCCATTTGATGACAATGTATCAAAAACTTTTGCACAAAAACTTAAAAACCCTTCTATCAAAGATATGCTTTGGCAGAAATATCCTTCGAGGCAAGACATTGTAGCACCAACTCATAATTTTGACCCGGGTAGATTTAGAAATATGGCTTTTTTTAAAATATTGTATGGGAGAAACGAAAAAGAGGTCAAAAGCAATCTCATAAAAGTTATCTGGCTTCCAAAAAAAGAGCATAAAATCTTGTATTTCAACAAAAAAGAACTTGCAGCCACCGAGGGCCAACTTATCTCAAATGAACTTGACAATCTTCCAAAATCATATGATAAATACATAACAAATATAGCTGGAACTTTCAGATACAGATACATAGCAGGAACGAAAAGATTGAGTGCCCATAGCTTTGGCATAGCCATAGATTTAAACACAAAATTTGCAAATTATTGGAGATGGGATAAAAGCCAAGTTTTCAAAAATCAAATCCCTAAAAAGATAATAAATATATTTGAAAAGCACGGTTTCATCTGGGGAGGAAGATGGTTTCACTATGACACTATGCACTTTGAATATAGGCCAGAATTGAGGTAAATAACAGTATAATTCATCATGAAAACATACAAAAACATAGATTTAACCATAAAATCAGCATTTGTACAAAAGTATAGAGATGGATACCCATTGATTTCAAAAGAATCCATCTCTGATTTGAGTAAGATAAAAGATGAAGGGGTTATATTAAACTTACTTGATTCAAAGGGCAAATTTATCGCTAAAGGCTACCACGGCATACAAAATAAGGGCTTCGGTTGGGTATTATCTTTAGATAAAAATGAACAAATAGATAAAGATTATTTTGCCAAAAAGATAAAAATAGCACTTACATGTAGAGATGATTTTTTTAACTCAAAACATACAACAGCCTTTAGAGTTTTTAATGGTGAAGGTGATGGCATAGGAGGTTTGAGTATAGATTATTTTGATGGTTACTATATGCTTACTTGGTACAGCAAGGGAATATATGAGTTTAAAGATGATATTTTAGAAGCTTTAAAACTGCATACCCGCTACAAAGGAATCTATGAGAAAAAGAGATTCGACATTAAAGGAATGTATCTTAATAATGAAGATGATTTTGTTTGTGGCGAAAAAGCCGATACTCCCATAATAGTAAAAGAAAACGATGTAAATTTTGCAATATACTTAGATGATGGTGCTATGGTTGGTGTATTTTTGGATCAAAGAGATGTGAGATATGCCATCAAAGAGAAATATGCTAATGGCAAAACTATGCTCAATACTTTCTCCTACACAGGAGCATTTTCACTCTTTGCAAGCTTAGGAGGGGCCACTAAAACGACTAGTGTTGATTTGGCAAAAAGAAGTCGTCCTAAAACAGGCGAGCAATTTAGCATAAACAATATAGACCCGAAAACCCAAGACATCATAGTAGAAGATGTTTTTAACTATTTCAAATATGCCTTGCGAAAAAAACTACTATTTAATCTCGTAGTTCTAGATCCGCCAAGCTTTGCAAGAAGCAAAAAACATACATTTTCAGTCTCAAAAGACTATGTAAAGCTACTAAAAGAAGCCATACAAATAACTAGTAAACACGGAGTCATTGTAGCCTCAACAAACTCTGCAAATTTCGACATGAAGACCTTTAGAGGTTTTATTACAAAAGCTTTTAAAGAGTTAGATGGCAAGTTTGAAATAAAACAGAGCCATACGCTCCCAAAAGATTTTAAAGTAAATCCTAAGTTCAAAGAGGGAAATTATCTTAAAGTTATTTTTATAAAAAAACTTTTCTAAATACTTATTTAAGCAACGACCTCTCTTCTTCGACGCTCAGATAACGCCACTCACTGCTTTCGATATCAAGTTTAAAGTCACCAATGCTGATGCGTTTCAAATCTAAAACCTTCAAGGATGTACCAAATTTTGGGTCGCTCATAGCTCCAAAAAGACGACGGATATGTCTGTTTTTTCCTTCGTCTATCTGCACTCTTAGTTTTGTTTTAGCACCACCAAAGCCTATTTTCTCCACCTCAAGAGCTTTTAGTAAACCGTACTTACTTTCCACTCCTTTTAAAGCCTGTGAGATATGCTCATCTGTGATGTGACCTCTTACCCATATCTCATAGACTTTTACACAACTTTTAGGCTTAGTCAAAGCATTGTTTATTTGACCATCAGTCGTAAACAATAAAAGCCCCTTAGAATCCAAATCAAGACGCCCTATAGGCATCCACTGCCCAGTAAAAGCCCAATCAGGCAAAATATCATAAACTGTTTTTCGCCCAAGATCATCAGAGCGTGTGACTAGGTAGCCTTTTGGTTTGTTAAGCACAAATAGTTTTTTTGAATCGCTTGGTGTTTTAATCGATTTCATTTGTTGTGTCAGTCCCCATTAATCTTTTGTTTTATGGTGAGTTAGATACAGGGCTAGTCCTGTAAATACAACTCCACCTGTTATATTGCCAAGGGTTACTGGTATTTCATTCCATAACCACCATTGAGTCATATTTACACCAGCTCCTAGCATCATGCCAGCAGGAATTACAAACATATTTACCACGGCATGCTCAAAACCTTGTGCAAAAAATGTCAATATCGGAAGCCACATAGCAAAGATTTTGCCTATGGTAGTTGTTGAAGTCAGAGCCATAACAACTCCTAATGTCACCATCCAATTACACAATATGGCTTTTGTAAATACAGTGAATATCCCATCTATGCCTAGATGTTCATATCCCACGGTTTTTGCAGCTGCTATTTTTTTAATCAAATCAATAACTGCTGAAGACTCTACATGTCCAAATTTTGTTGTAGCGATAACAAAAAGTCCAGCATATAGTAAACTACCGATTAGATTGCCGATAAAAACCCAACTCCAATTTTCAATCATCTTTGCAAAACCAATCTTATTTTGGGCAAGTGAAGTTGGCAATAAAGCAAAACTACCAGTAACCAGTTCAAGTCCCAAAAGCACAATCATAACAAAACCTACAGGAAAAATCAATGCCCCTACTATAGGCAAGTGTGTCTGTGCCGTAGCAGTTATCGCCAAAGTAGTAGCAAATCCCAAAAGTGCACCTGAAAGCGAACCTCTTATCAGTAGATCCTTTACACCTAAACTCGCTTTATAAGAACCTGCCGCAATCATCTGATCAACTACAAGTTCTGGTTTAACATAACTCATCTTTTCTCCCTTAAGTTTTTATATTTTGAATTATAGCGATAAATTTTGAAATTATAATCAATATAATGATTATAATTTAATCATTTAAATGTTTAAATTATAATTTTATACTGCTATAATTCATCAAATATTATATTACAAGGTCATAAAAAATGGAAAAATTACAAACTGCTCTTGAGTCTAGAAATGAAAAAACTAATAAAATAGAAAAGATAAAAAATTGTAAAAAACCAATTGATACTTATAAAAAGATTGAAGAGTATGCAAAAAATGGTTATGACACTATCCCAAAAGAAGATAAGGAGTATTTCTTAAAGTGTTTTGGAATTTTTGACAAACCAGTAACTCCAAATGAATTTATGATGAGGATTCGAGTGCCTGGAGGACACTTGAGCTACAAACAAGCAGTTGCACTTGGTGAAATTTCGAGAGACTTTGGAAGAGACTATATGGATTTGACAACAAGAGCACAGATAGAGCTTAGATACATAAGCATAGAAAATATGCCAGCTCTTTTAAAAAAGCTTGAGAGTGTTGGAGTCACATCATATCAAACAGGAGTAGATAACTTTAGAGGAATCGTCGCTGACCCTTTAGATAGCTTTGCTTTTGACAATATCATACCATCACAAAAAACCCTACTGAAAATGCAAGAGAAATTTTTATACGATGAAAAGTGGATAAGTGCGATTCCTAGAAAATTTAATACTTCCATTATAGGTTCAATCTCAAATAGATGCAACGCTTTTGGTCACGATTGCTGTTTCGTTTTGGCACAAAAAGAGGGTTTTTATGGATACAATCTTTACATAGGTGGAAAAGTTGGCAAAATAGCAAAAAATGCAGATATCTTTCTAAAAAATGAAGAGGAGGTTCTACTTGCCTATGGTGCTTTGATAAATCTCTTTAAAAAGTATGGATTTAGAGACAATAGAAACAGAAACAGGCTTTTTTATCTCATAGAGAGTGTAGGCATCCAAGAGATGGCAAAAAACATAAGAGAGTACAGTGGACACGACTTTACAACAGCCGGCACTACTTTGACTAAACTAGATAATGAAGATGCTGATCAAGGTAAAATGGCATTAAAAGATGGCTCTTTTGCTTTACATGTAACTATCCCTGCTGGTATATTTGGCGGTATTGATATGATAGAAGTAGCAAATATATCAAAAAAGTATGGTAGTGGAGATATAAGACTTGATATTGAGCAAAATCTATATATGATGAATATAAAAAAAGAGAATATTAAAGATATCCAAGATGAGAGTTTTTTTACAAAATATAAACAATTAGGCTCTCCATATGCAAATCATCTTATAGCCTGTGCGGGTGAAAAGCACTGTAAATTTGGGGTAATTCCAAACAAATCAGATGCTTTAAATCTAGTACAATACCTAGAAGAAAACCTACCTCTTGAAAATGATGCAAAAATCAGAATATATTGGTCTGCTTGTGTCAAAGGATGCGGTTTGCACGATTTGGGGGACATTGGTTTTGAAGGATGCAAAGTCAAGATAGATGGTAACCAAGAGTATGGAGTTCATATTTTTCTAGGTGGAAGAACTACTAGAAATGCTCAGATTGGCTATAGTGTTTTAAAATCTATCCCTTTGAAATTTGCTCATCTTTACGTCGAATCTTTAGTTTTGGAGTATAAAAAATTGCGCTATAAAAATGAGAGTTTTGAGGATTTTAATCAAAGAGTTTTAAACCAATACTCCAAAGCTGCGATTGGCTTCATGATGACACTAAAAACATACCTAAAGAGAAAAAATATTGATATAAATATAGGTTTCAAAGAAAATATAAAAACAGGAAAAAATGAGAAATTTGAAATATTTGAAATCGGAAGAGTCCTGTATAAACACCTTACAGGAGAAGAAGCATATCAACTTATAGATATTTTTACGCCTGTATTTCCAAAAAAATTGGCAAAGATTAATGCTAAAAAACTGGGTATTGATGATAATTTAGCTCAAATGGTAAATACAATGCTTAAAGCTGACAATCCATCAATAGTCTTTAGTGAGCTAGTTGATTTTATCAAACTTAAGAACTAAGCACCTAGCCATGTTGGTTTTTAATGACAGAGCTCTATAACGATAACAATTCTACCTAGTTTTATTTTTATGCTGTAGGTCTATGTTTTTCTTCTATGAGTTGCCCTGTAATGTATTTATGTAAAATACTTTTGATAAATGTTTGGTATTTTAAACCTTCTTGTAGAGCAACTGCTTTTATTTTTTCAAGTTCACTTGATGAAATTCTTATATTCATCTTAGTTTCTTCTTTCTTTACAAATGCTTTTGCAGATTTTTTTAGAAATTTACTGTTTTCTTTATCATTTTTGATTTGTGATAAATCAAAACCTTCTAAAGAGTTTATTAATTCTTTTTCTTGATTGTCTATATAGTTAGTTTCCATTATTATCCTCCAATAGATATTTAAATCTTCTGTCTTTAAAGATTGTTTTTAAAACAAAATTTTCACCATCCATAACATATGGAATACAATGAGGGTAATGATTTATCGAAATAACCATTATTCTTTGATTTGGATATACTTCAGAATTTGGATGTTGAAAATCTAATAAAACACCTTCTTTCGAAATTATTTCAATGGCTTGTTCAAATGTTAAGCCTCTTCTTTCAAATAATACTTGGTTTTTCTTTTCATCATAAATAAAGTTCATATGTAATTATAATACAATGTGCGTACAAAGTCAATGCATGAGCATTAAAGAGCATTAAAGCATTAAAAGGGTCAGTTGCCACCTTTAGCTATGAGGGTGTGTCTCCTGCTTTTTGTTGTTCGTAGCGTAGCGTAGAACGAATCAAAAAGCAGGTGGCACACGCTAGTGTGCTCAGCGCGACCGTTGTTCGTGCCCGCGTAGCGGGCACGAACAACGGTCGAAGATAGCCGATAAATTTCCGCTAGGTAATTTATTGGCTACTCTGAGACTGTGAAAGAACCCATCCCCAACACATGTAAAAATATTCTACTATTTTTACCCTAAAATAAACATAATTTTAACCATAATAAAACCACTAAAACGCTATAATACCCCTACAGATAAAGG
>JALUXT010000104.1 GCA_027013245.1 Campylobacteraceae bacterium | reverse complement strand
TTCCTCCTACTTCCAACTATATAGTGCTTCACCATCTAGTGTCATTTCTATCTCTAAAAGTCTGTTATATTTTGCAAGTCTTTCACTTCTTGATGCTGAACCAGTTTTAAGATGTCCTCCATCCATAGCCACTGCAAAATCAGCTAAAAATGAATCTTCTGTTTCACCTGAACGATGAGAGAGTAAATATCTCCAGCCATTATCTCGACACATTCTAACTGCATCTACAGTTTCAGTTACTGTTCCGATTTGATTGAGTTTAATAAGTGCCGAGTTTGCGGTATGTTCTTTTATACCACGAGAGATAAACTTGGTATTAGTTACAAAAATATCATCTCCAATAATCTCTATCTTATCTCCAAGCTCAGCTGTAAATTTTGCAAAACCTTCCCAATCTTCTTCTGCTAAAGGGTCTTCCCAAAAAATAATAGGATATTTTTCTACCCACTCTTTTGCTAAGCTTATTAAATCATCACTTGTTTTATGACCAGCTCCTGACCATTTAAGGTCATAATTACCACTTTTATCTGTACAACAAAAAGAGGTCGCTGCACTATCTATACCTATCATGATGTCTTTACCTGGCTCAAATCCAGCACTTTTTATCGCCTCTATAATCAGCTCCATTGCTTCTTCATTACTACTTAAATCAGGTGCAAATCCACCCTCATCACCTACGGAGGTAGCAAGTCCTTTTGATGATAAAATCTTTTTTAGTGCATGAAAAGTTTGTGATACATATCTTAAGCCCTCACTAAAAGTAGGTGCACCGATAGGAACTGCCATAAATTCTTGAAAATCTACACTATTATCTGCATGTTCTCCACCATTTAAAATATTCATACAAGGTATAGGGATTCGTCTGGAATCTGCACCACCTAGATACTCATAAAGTTCAAGTCCACTTGCTTCTGCCCCAGCTTTAGCTACTGCCATAGACACACCAAGTATAGCATTTGCACCAAGATTTGATTTATTTTCAGTGCCATCGAGTTCTATCATAGCTTTATCAATCTTTGCCTGTTCTTTTGCATTCATACCTACTATAAGAGGAGCTATTTTTGTATTAACATTTGATATTGCTTTTAGTACACCTTTACCATTGTAGCGATTTGCATCTCCATCTCTAAGCTCTACGGCTTCATATTCTCCTGTACTTGCACCAGAAGGAACAGAAGATGACACTTTTTTGCCATCTTCTAGTTCTAAAAAAACTCTTAAAGTTGGATTTCCACGAGAGTCTAAAATCTCCATAGCTCTAATATCTTTAATAATTGCTTTTAACATATATTCATCCTTTTTGTAAATTGTACCCCTATAAAGGTAAATAGTGAATATAAATTAAATAATTTGCTATAATATAGTGAATTGTTTAATTAACTTTACGCACTTTTTTTCTAAAAAGTTTGCTTTTTGTAATTTTAGTATTATAAATTCAAAAAGTATTTGGGAGTGAAAAAATGGATTATCAAAAGATATTACAAGAGATAGAGATAGAGATACAGCCACTCTTTTCAAAGGGAAAAGTGGCTGATTATATTCCTGCTTTGGGGGAGGTAGATTTTCATCAATTTGCTATGAGTATAACTTTATTTGATGGTACGAGTTACAATGTGGGAAGTTATGAAAACCTTTTTTCTATTCAAAGTATCTCAAAAGTTTTTACATTTACTATGGCTTTAAAATATTATGGCACAGAGCTATATAAAAAGATTGGTCGTGAACCATCAGGAAATCCTTTTAATTCACTGGTTCAGCTTGAATATGAAAATGGAATACCAAGAAATCCATTTATAAATGCTGGTGCAATAGCTGTTACGGATAGTTTGATTTCTCATTATAGGGATGAAACAAGAGCTTTTGATGAAATTTTGGCATTTGTAAGAAGTATTGCCGACGATGATAGTATAGATATGAATGAACTTGTAGCTTCTTCTGAAATGGAACATGGTTTTAGAAATTTGGCACTTGCAAATCTTATGAGAAGTTTTGGTAATAT
>JALUXT010000103.1 GCA_027013245.1 Campylobacteraceae bacterium | reverse complement strand
TTTTTTTTCTTGCTTTGAATGCATTAGAATATAAAAAAGAAAGCTTAGCCTTAACTTGGTTTGATAGTGCATATAAAAAAGCTTATTTTAGATTTGACAAAGATAAAATTTTATTTTGGCAATATCTAGTGAGTAGTGATAAAATATATCTAAATGATTTAGTAAAAAGTTTTGATATTAATATCTATACTATTTATGCACATGAATTAACCTCAAAGAAATTTGACAATATTTTTTCACCAATCATCAAAGATAAAAACAAAAAATATGACATACAAAATCCATTTTTATGGACAAACTTACTATGGAAAATAAAAGATAAAAATACGACGCAATTACTAAAAATCGCTAAAAATTTTAAACACAGAAACACTGTTGGACAATATACTTTTATAAAAGAGAGAGCGGATGGATATAAAAATAGTTATTTTCCTACTCCATTTTACTATTATCTTAAAAATTATAATACCAAAAGAAAAGCTCTTATATTCTCTCTAGCAAGGCAAGAGAGTAGATTTATACCTGCTTCTATATCTACTTCTTATGCACTTGGAATGATGCAGTTTATGCCTTTTTTAGCAAAAGCTGTTGCAAAAAATGAAAAAATGAAAAAGTTTGATTTGGACTATATGTTTAAACCAAAAATTGCATATAAATTTGCAAATATTCATCTAAATTATCTGAGTCATTATCTTCTTCATCCACTTTTTATAGCTTACGCCTATAATGGAGGTATAGGATATGTAAAAAGATTGCTAAAATCTGGATATTTTTTCAATAAAAGTAAATATGAGCCTTATCTTAGCTTGGAGCTTATCAGCTATGCTCAAACAAGAAAATATGGGAAAAAGGTACTTGCAAATTATGTCATATATATGCAACTTTTAGGAAAAAAGGTATCGCTTAATAATCTTTTTCAAATGTTAGTGAAGCCTCAGAAAACGGATATATTTCGACAATAAATTTTATAATATTTTTAGAAATTTTTTGAGTTTGCACCAGATAATATGTACTCCAAGGATTTGAAGCAGGAACGATATCTAGAATTTTGTCATCAGCTTTTAACTCTCTCACGCTTAAAAAATCTACCGAATCATTTATTGAAAACTTAATGTCTTTAAGACTAAGTTTTAGTTCTTTTTCACTTAAGCCGATATTATGAATTCCAACGACAAATTGCTCTAGGTTCTTATCCACAAAGTCTTTATTTTTCAGAGAATTAAGATATGTGATGGTAATAAATATTTTTGGCTTGCCATTAACTGGTAACTGTATTTTTTTAGTATTTGCAACACCTTGCTCAGTTGTTTGTTTATTGCTCGCTGACAAATAGTTACTCTTGTATGAACAGGCACTAAATAGTAAAATTACAACTAATAGTATATATCTCACTTCACTTCTCCAAAAATTTTGAATGATTATAAACTATCTTTCCAAATAAACTCATTAAAGGCTAAAGATATTTTAGGTATAATCGCACAATAAAATTAAATATAGGTGAAAAATGAAAAATCTAGCGATAGCCTTTAGTGGTCCTTCTAATACTGGGAAAACTTCATTGATAATTAAAATATCAAATATTCTCAAAGTTGACAATCAAATAGCAATAGTAAAACACGACCCAGGTGATAAAGCAACATTTGATCAAAACGGAAAAGATAGTTGGAAATTTGCTCAAACTGGTGCTGATGTTTTAGTAGCAAGTCCTACAAGAACCACTTTTTTCTCACAAAAAAGAAAAGATTTAAATGAAATCATAAGAGTTTTTGGTGAATTCGACTTTCTTTTAGTAGAAGGGTTAAAAACATTACCTCTGCCAAGACTTTCAATTTTTAGAAATGAGATAGATGAGAGTTATCTTGATTGTTCAAACGCAATTGCCATAGATGACAGCATTGATATAAAAAAATACAATATACCAAAAAATATTGAAATTTTGGACTTAAACGATACAGATGCCATCATAGAGTGGGTTTTAAAAAATGCTAAAAAGGTAAGATAATGCAAAATATATTTGAAGCTATCAAAAAATCTGCCATACGGATAAAATGGCTCATAGAAAATGAGGACACAGGTTATTCGCAAAATATAAACTCTACTGGTGACACGCAACTAAAAGTTGATATAGAAAGTGATTTAGTCATAGAAGATGAATTTAAAAAGATTGATAGCGTTCGAGAAATCATAAGTGAAGAAAAAGATGATAAAACTTTTATAAACGATACTGGCAAATATCTTGTAGGATATGATCCACTTGATGGCTCTAGCTTGCTGGATGTTGATTTGAGTGTTGGTTCTATCTTTGGTATATATGAAGATGGCTATGCTGGAAAAAATTTAAAAGCTGCTGTGTATGTCGTATATGGGCCAAGAACTGAGTTGGTTATAGCTTATGAAGATGTTAATATGTATAAACTTGACTCTGATGAAAATTTTATATTTGTTAAAAATATAAAATTAAATGAAAAAGGCATTCTTAATGCTCCAGGCTCCACGCAAAGTTGCTGGTCTAAAAAACATAAACAAATGATAGATGATATCTTCGCAAGTGGATATAGGCTTAGATATTCTGGCGGAATGGTGCCAGATTTACATCAGATTCTTTTAAAAGGTGGTGGATTATTTTCATATCCAAGCACTACTGACCGTCCTAAAGGTAAACTAAGGATGATTTTTGAAGTGTTTCCTTTTGCTTACATGTATGAAAAAGCAGGTGGTGGTGCGACTAATGGCACTAAAAGATTGCTAGATTTAGCTCCTTCTCATCCGCATGACACAACGCCTTGCTTTTTTGGATCAAACGAAGAGATAAAACTAGTTTCAAGATATTATGAACAATAAGCAAAACGATAAATACAAAGAGTTGCTAATAAAGGCTACTCAAGATTTAAAAGATTGTCAAAAAAATTTACAACTTCAAAGCTGTTTTGATTGCGAAAAACTTTTTGATTGCGAAATAAGAAAAAAGTACGTAGATGCCGTATATAACAGTATGTCCAAAGGGCAAAGCGGTGGATTTGAATTTTAAAGGAAAGAAGAATATGTCAGAAAAAGCATTTGTTACAACACCCATATATTATGTGAATGATATACCACACATTGGCCACGCATATACAACTATTATAGCTGACACTATGGCTAGATATTATAGGCTAAAAGGATATGAAACTTTTTTCTTAACCGGCACTGATGAGCATGGTCAAAAGATTGAAGAAGCAGCAAGAACAAGAAGCAGAACGCCACAAGATTATGCTGATGAAATAAGTGGAAAATTTAAAAAACTTTGGGATGAATTTGACATAAGCTATGATAAATTTATAAGAACAACGGACAAAGACCATAAAACTGGTGTGCAAAAAGCCTTTAAAACCATGTTTGATAGTGGAGACATTTATAAAGGTCAATACGAAGGTCACTACTGCGTAAGTTGTGAAACTTTTTTTACAGACACTCAGCTGATAGACGAAAATCTCTGTCCAGATTGCGGAAAAGAAACTAGAATCGTAAAAGAAGATAGTTACTTTTTTAGGCTCTCGAACTATCAAGAAAAACTTTTAAAGTGGTACGAAGAAGATGAAACATGTGTACTTCCAAAAGGTAAAAAAAACGAAGTCATAAGCTTTGTAAAGCATGGCTTAAGAGATTTGTCAATCACAAGAACAAGTTTTGATTGGGGTGTTAAACTTCCCGCTGAGATGAACGACCCAAAACATGTTATGTATGTTTGGCTTGACGCACTTCTTAACTATATAACGGCTCTTGGATATGGAACCGATGAAAAAAATATGAAATTTTGGCCCTCTACTGTTCAACTTGTGGGAAAAGACATACTTCGCTTCCATGCTATCTATTGGCCTGCATTTTTGATGAGTTTAGGGCTACCAATGCCAAAACATGTAGCAGCTCATGGATGGTGGACAAGAAATGGTGAAAAAATGAGTAAATCAAAAGGCAATGTTGTAAATCCTAAAGAAGTGGCTGACGCATATGGGCTTGAAAATTTTAGATATTTCATGTTAAGAGAAGTGCCATTTGGGCAAGATGGAGATTTTTCACAAAAAGCTTTGATAGATAGGATAAACTCAGATTTAAGTAACGAACTTGGAAACTTGCTTAATCGAATCATAGGGATGAGTGGTAAATATAGTGATTTTAATATAACTTCTAAAAATGTAGCAAAATTCCACAAAAAAGAGTTAGATACTGTCATGGAACATCTAAAAATAGCAGAAAAAAATCTAAACGATCTACAAACCAATAGATTTTTAGAGGAACTTTGGAAGGCTCTAACAATTGCAAATCAAACGATAACCTTATATGAACCATGGGCAAAGATGAAAGAGGGAAACAGTGATTTTGCGCTCGCTACAGTAGCCGTTGTAGCAAATATACTAGCAAAAGTCTCTATCTTACTTCATCCTGTAATGCCAAAGACTACAGATAAAATAGCAAAAGCTCTAGGTTTTAAAATATCCAATAAAAACTATACTAATTTACTTGAAAATGGAAATTTATTAAATGATTTTGTGATAGAAAAGGTGCCACCTCTTTTTCCAAAAATCGAAGCTGAACTTTTAACAACACCAGAGCCAAGTATTCAAAACACACCTAAGAAAGAAAAAATAGAAAAAATAGAAAATGAAAAAGATTCACTTATTACTATCGATCAATTTTTTCAAACAAAATTAAAAATTGGAACGATTATAGAAGCTGTTGAAGTTCCTAAAAGTAAAAAACTTTTAAAATTACAAGTTGATTTAGGAGAAGAAAAACCTAGACAAATAGTAGCAGGTATAAAAGAATATTATAAACCTGAAGATCTTATAAATACACAAATTTGTGTAGTGGCCAACCTAAAGCCCGCAAAAATTATGGGCTTAGTGAGCGAAGGAATGCTGCTTGCTGCAAAAGATGCTGATGGTTTAGCTCTTATGAGACCAGAAATTAACAAAACAAGTGGTTCATCTGTTGGATGAGAATTGAGAATCTTCTACAAATAACAGATGGAATACTTCAAAATATTCCATCTGTCCAAGAAATAGAATCTATAAAAATTGATCCTCTTAAAGTAAAAAGGGGAGACCTATTTTTAGATATAAAAAATTCATTTAAAAATCAAGTAGTAGCATTAGAAAATGGCGCTTATGCGATTATATCTGAAAATATATCACAAATTATGGATAATGAAATAGCTTGGATAGAAGTTGACTCTCTAAGATTAGCTTGTGTGAAACTTTCTAGATATGAATTCAATAAAAAAAATGGAAAAATTATATATATAGATGATATCCAAAAAGAGATATTGCAAAGTATCGTGAGACACAAAGAGTTTACTATCTTGACATCAAATGTGTATCAAAGTTTAGTAACCATTAGACAATCTGGAGAAAACAATAAGTTTATTTGCAGTGATGAAAGGCTCACTTATAGTATCGATTCTACTTGTTCTACGCTCAAAGAATGCTTTAATATTAATATTTTAAAATCTTACAGCCCTTTTTTCTCATCTTTTTCTAGTGGCAAGAATTTTTACAACAACATTAAAATTCCAAATATATTTATTAAAAATCTTTGTTCTGTTATCGAATATCTGAAAGAAAATAAAATTGATTATAATCTTAACAATCTTACGCTAAAAGAACATTTTTCTTCAAGTTTTGTTGATTTTAATTTAAATAAAAAAGAATTTGGACAAAGCTCAAAAGTTATTATTTTTGAGAAGGATATGGATTTGATAAATTTAGAGATTAATTATCTTGAAAAATTTTCGAATGAATTGTTAATTTGTATTCCAAAGCGATATAATAAATATATAAATATTAAAAATATGTCAATTTTTAGTAATAAAGATGAACTATTAAATATATTAAAAAATAATTTTAGATATGCATTAATCCTTGGTGAAAGAGTATTTTTTAAAGATTTATTTTTTAAAACTTCATCAAAACAAATGAGCCTTTTTTAATGTTATATCTTGAAAATGAAAATAATTATCCAATTGACTATAAAAAATTAGAAAAAATCATGCAAACACTTAGCAAAAAAGATGTGGAGTTACTCATCATAAATGATAATGACATGAAAAGCATCAATCTAGATCAAAGAAATTTAGATAAAAGCACAGATGTCCTAAGCTTTCCACTTCAAGATTGCGGGCATACTCCTCTTGGAAGTATCGTTATAAATTATGAAAAAGCCAAAGAGGTTTCTAAAAAAATCGGACATAATATCAATGACGAAATATCCTTGTTGTTCATACATGGAATGTTGCATTTACTAGGATACGACCATGAGGTGGATGATGGTGAGATGAGAAGTAAAGAAGAAGAGCTAATAAATAGATTTAATCTACCTCTTAGCCTGATAGTAAGGAGTGATGATTAATGGAATATATAATTTTTTTAGTTTCGATGAGTGCATTAATATATGGTGCTAATTTTATAGTAATTGAATCAGAGAAAATAGCCTTATATTTTGAAATACCAGCTTTTATAATTGGTGCAACAATCATAGCACTTGGAACGAGTTTGCCAGAAATGGCAGCATCCATAACAGCTAGTTATCACGGAAAGTCAGATATGGCTGTAGCAAATGTTCTTGGTAGTGTCACTTTTAATATTTCTCTAGTTTTAGGAGTTATATTTTTATTGGCAAAAAATATCACTCCAACCAGAGATATTTTTAAGAATGATAGTATTTGGATAATCATTCCTCCTGTTTTATTTATATTAATGGCTTATGATGGAAGCATAAGCAGAATTGATGGTTTAATACTTTTATTTCTTATGGTTGCATATGTTATATTTTTGCAAGATGATAGAAAAAGTCTAGAAGCTGAATTGGATAATGATATTTTAAAGGTAAACTTTAGCTGGATAAAAACATCGTTTTTTTTAATCATAGGATTTGCCTTTGTTATAACTGGTGCACAATACACGATACAAAGTGCATCTCAAATCGCTGTAAATTTTGGAATTAGTGAATGGGTAATCTCCTTGTTATTTATTGCATTTGGCACTAGTTTGCCAGAACTTATCGTGAGTATAATAGCTGTAAAAAACAACAATGTAGATATGGCGATTGGAAATATTATAGGAAGTAATGTGGCAAATTTTGCAGTAGTTCTTGGTGCTTCAGCATTAGTCAATCCACTACATGTAGATTTATTTAAAAATGGCTTTGATGTCTTATGTGTCTTTGCCTCTTCCGTTATTTTGGTTTACATAAGTGCTACAAAACTCTATAAAAAACCGGCTGGAATAGTACTCCTAAGTATAATCATTATTTTCATTAATCATTCTTTTAATTTAATATAACCTAATGCTACTAGCTTATCATATATTTTAGAGATAATCTTTCCTGCGGCTGATCCACCGTGACCACCATGTTCCACTAAGGCAGTTACAACATATTTTGGTTTCTTGTATGGGCCATATGTTGTTAGCCATGCGTGTGACCTTTTAAAGTACTCTAGCTCATACTCTTTCATCCTCTTTTTCTCGCTTTGAGGGATACCGACTACTTGAGCAGTGCCGGTTTTAGCAGCCAATGAAACTTTTGTGCGTATATAATTTTTGGCGGTTCCGTGCGCTACATGTACAACCTCATACATACCTCTTCTTATTATTTTTAAGTATTTTATATCTTTCTTATTAAATATATTTTTTTGTTTACCATACTCAACCTTTAGTTTTCCTACTCCATCTATAAAGTGAGGTGTTACACCATATCCTGTAGCCAAAAGTGCCGTATATCTTGCAATCTGCATTGGGGTCACAAGAAAAAAACCTTGACCTATTGCAGTAATAAGCGTTTCACCTTGATACCAAGGAAGATTATATTTTCTTCTTTTCCACGGACGACTCGGTAGTGTTCCTGTAAACTCGTTTGGCAAATCAACACCAGTACTTCGTCCAAAACCTAAAGTATATAGCACAGGTGATATTTTATCAATTCCAACTTTCATGCTGGCATCATAAAAATAAACATCACAACTTTCTCTTATGGCTTTTATAAGTTGCACCTTACCATGCCCTCTTTTTTTCCAACATCTAAATTTTCTTCCGCCAAGTTCAATTGAGCCACTATCAAAATATGTAGTGCGGGTTGTAATTAAACCAGATTTTAAAAGAGCATATCCAACTCCTGGTTTCACGATTGAGCCTGGTGGATATAAACCATTAATTAATTTATTTGTAAAAGGGTGATTAAAATTAGTTGAAAGTTTCTTCCACTCAGTTTCAGTTATTCCTGATACAAAATTATTTAAATCGTATTCAGGAAAACTTCCTGCTGCCAAAATTTTGCCATTTGTTGCATTCATAACAACAATCGCACCACTCTTTCCTTTAAAAAGTTTGGATATATATTTTTGCAACTTTACATCAAGAGTAAGATTAATGTTTTCACTTTTTGGGAGTTTCTTGCTTATTACTGACAATTCTTTATTAAAGGCAGTAACTTTTATTCTTTTTTTACCTTCGCTACCTTCTAGAACTTTATTGTAATATCTTTCTATGCCTGTTTTACCAGTATATTCCGTTAGTTTTGATATCGAATCTCTTTCCATTTCTTGTAAATTTGATTTTCCAACATAGCCTATAACATGTGAAGCTAAATCACCATAGGGATAATATCTTTTAGAGGATATTTTTATCTGTAAATTTTTATGTAATGATATATTTGCAAAGTTTTTTATAATATCATCATATGATATAAAGTCTATGACTTTTACAAATTTATGCGAATAAGGAGAATCTTTTTTCAAATATATTTTTTTTAATTTTAGAAATTCAACTTTAGGAAGGATGGAAGCAAGAAAATTCAATTCGACATCTAGTTTTTTAACTTTCCCAGAAGAACTTAAATCTGGGGCAATCCCGATTGAAAAACCAATTTTATTTACTGAAAGTGGTTTTCCGTTGATATCCAAAATAGAGCCTCTTAGAGGTGCCAACTCTTCATTTCTAATCGCATTTTGTTTGGCTAATTCTTCATAATAAGTATTTGATTTTATACTAATATAATATACCCTTGCTAATAGAGTTATCCACACCAATAAAAACAGTCCAAGAGCTATTTTAATTTTCATATTTTTGTCCTAAAAAAGATAATACTAACGATAAAATCAAAAGCTATATAATAAAAATATTCATATGAAAAGCTAGGAAATTCAAGTTTTAGCACATATGACCCAAAAGCATTTAAGAAAAAACACCCGATATACGCAACACTTATATAGATAAAAAGTTTGCAATTTTTACATTTAAATGAATTTTCTATTTTTTGATAAAACAAATTATAAAAAATTATAAACAATAAAATATATGAAAATACGAAGAAGCCTTTGTTTAATTCATAATATGTTAAATATAAAAAACTAAAAAAAACATATATAAAATCTTCTTCATTTTCTATATTGATGATAATATATGCAAAAAAGACGCCAACAAATGTAGGAAAAAATTGGAATAAATTTGAAAATATTTGCAGCAACACTAGGCATAGTGCTACTAAAAAAATCTTTAAATAGTTTGGATTAGAGCTATTTCGTCGCATATTGGAAAAAACTTGCATTTTATACAATCAGCCCATATTTTATGTGCAGGTAAATCTTCTTTTGGAATCTCTATAAAACCCAAGGATTCAAAAAAACTTCTTTTATAAGTTAATGTAAATATCTTTTTTGCACCGTACTCTTTAGCATTTAATAATAGTTTTTTAACTATGTTTTTACCGATACCGTTCCCTCTAGCTTCTGGTAAAATGATAAGACTTCTAACTTCTCCAAGTGCACTTGTATGAAAATGTAAAGCGCCAAAACCTAGAAGCTTACCATCTTTTTTAGCCAATATATAAGATCTTATATTTGTAGATATCTCATCATCGCTTCTAGCCAAAATAACACCACTTTCCACTTCAGGTCTAACTAATTCTTGCATTGATTTTATATCATATAAGCTTGCATTTTTAAATATTATCATTAGATTTGCCTTCAAAAAATAGTGAGTTAAATATCAATTCCAAAGCTTTATCAATATGTGTTTTTTTACTATTTGATACCATAATGGATGATGGAAAATCTTTTTTTAAAGCAAACATCTCTTTTTGATTTAATTTATCTGCTTTTGTGAAAATCTGGATTATATCTTGGTCGCCTCTTTTATTTTTTCTCAACAACTCGTTTACGCTAGAATCAATTTCTAAATTTGGGTGTCTTGCATCTAATAATTGAACAAATATCCGAATAGAGCTTCTTTTTTCTAAAAAGTTTGTTAAATTTCTTTGCCACTCATTTTTCATACTTTTTGATACCCTAGCATATCCAAAGCCTGGTAAATCAACAAATCTAGCTATAAATTTTTCTTTGTCTTTTAAAAAAACAATATTGAAAAAGTTTATCAACCTAGTTTTTCCTGGTGTTGACGAACTTTTTGCTAAACCTTTTTTATTGCAAAGTGCATTTATAAAAGAGCTTTTGCCAACATTGCTTCTACCTAAAAAAACAACTTCGCTTGTGTCATCTGGCAAAGAATCACTAACTCCAGTAGCAGAAGTAGCAAAATTTGCTTCGACTATCCTGGTCACTTTTTCTTATCCTCAATCTTAAATATGAATTTTACAGGTTTATTTTTCTTCCCATCAACTTCATAATATCCTCGTACTTGGTCCACCCATATGGTCTCTCCATATACCTTTTTATCTGTATCAATCTCCTGTAAAAAAGCATTTTTTTTGATGGTGTATTTTAAAAGGTTTGGATCATATATCAAAATCCCCCCCTTAGCGAAATACCTTTTATCTTTTATCTTCATTTTTACACTAGCATGCCCCGTTGCTGTATATAAAGTTGGTTTTTTATCTTTATCAAAATTTATAACAACTTTATCAGCTTTAAGATCATCCCCTTCTTTTATAACATGTACACTTCCTGTAAAAGTGGAAATTCCTTTTGCTTCATTTGCCATGAATTTATCCGCAGTCACCTGTACTTCACTAGCGCCAAGCAAAGTAATTATTAAAAAATATATCAAATATTTCAATTATTTATCCTTATTACAGTTTTTATATTTGTAGCGTTTATTATACCTTTTTGCATGTCATAAGTGAATGATGTGCCTTTGGTATCTGTATTTTTTTTTATAAATTCAAACTTTCTATTTCCACTTAAAATTTTATTTTTCATGTCATATTTCACACTATTTGTATTTAGTGTTAAATCATCGCTTCTTGTATATTTTACATTATCATCGAGATATAAAATCCCTTTAGCCAATAAACCTTTATCTGACACAACTGAATCAATAAGATTCAAATCACCTCTATGCAAAGCATTAATCTTATATAATTTATCATAGCCAGAAAATCTTTCAACTTTATCAGAAATCAAAAGAGAAGTTACACCATTTTTATATATATCATATGCTTTAATATTAAACAAAGTTATATATGCCAACTCTTTTTTTGTTGAATTATAACTTAGCTCATAAGGATTTTTTGTCAATAAAAAAATCATTATAACTGCAAAAATTAATAAAAAATATTTTAAAGATCTTACTGCCACTGTTTTACAAAATCCTCAGTCA
>JALUXT010000102.1 GCA_027013245.1 Campylobacteraceae bacterium | reverse complement strand
CTCAAGCTTTTTAGAAAATCATCAACGATATTTCCTATCATCTCTTTTGATTCACCACCACTTGTGACTTTTTTATAATATAAAACTTTTTTTCCGCCTTTTGTGGCTCTTTGCAATTCATCAACATTAACACCGCATTTTTTAGCAAATCCTAAAGCCGCAGGAGTAGCGATACCATCTTTAAAAGCTATACTCTGGGGTGCTCCAAAAAGTTCTTCTTCTTTGTCAGCTTGCTTTAGTGGAAATTGGCTATGCCATAAAACTAATCTTCGAGGAGTATAATAAAACTCAAACTCACATAAAAGTGAATATTTCTCTAAAGCCTGTAGATATTTCTTTTCTATATTTGGATATTCTTTTAAAAATGGTATAGCAGGAAGTTCCTCAACACCAATCTCGATAAGTAGTGGTTTGTTCATATATAAACCTTAATTGTATAATTTTAAGGGTTATATTTTATCTAAAATCAGCTTTTAGTTATCTTTTTTTTTAACCTTATACACTATAATGAGCAAAGCCCATTATAGTGGCAGGGACTCAAAGTCCCTACAACCCCCTAAAGCTACAAAAAGTAGGACTTTTTGAGAAAAAAATGCGTAAGGTTAGTTATCTTTTTTTTCTCTTTCTTGTTTTCTTCTTTCCATCTGCTTAAAAAATCCTATCATCACCCAAATCAAAAATAGAACAAAAGCACCCATCATTATATAATCAAACATATTATTACCTTTTTTTAATAGACTTCTTGCAAAACTATTTCGTGAGGCTCAGACCAACGGGAGGATTTGCCTCTAAGAAATAGTTTTGCAAGAAGTCTATTTTACCTCTCTTATGATTCTGCAGAGTTTTATCTCCATCTTTCTATGATATAGTCCTATATTTTGAACCAAAATATCATATTTTTTTCCTTTTTCAAACTTGTCATCAGGAAGATATATGTCTATCCTATCTTTATCGTTAGCAATAGTTACTCCATATTTATCAACTCTTATAGCTTCAACATTTTTTAGAACCACTGGCAACAAATCATCAAACATATTTTTAAGATAACTTATACTTACAGTTTCAAGTTTAGTTTTGCTATATGGCTTTGTTTGTAAAACTGCAAATATCGGCAAGTGGTCAGAAAAGCCGACACCTACATGTACCTTTTTTTTAGTAAGTTTCCATCTTTTTGGATAGCCATATTTATCTATAAGATATTTCTCTCTAAAAATACCAAATGATTTTGGCTTGTATTCTACTCCCTTATCATCAAATAAATTTTTGGAGACGATGATATGGTCAATCGCACTCTTAACTCTTCCATAAACATGAGTATATCTCAAATCTTTAGGAACTTCATACCATAAATCATAAAGTGGTTTGCCAAAATTACCAACATTCAAAATATTTTTGAGGCTTTTACCCCAGCCATCTTTATGTGCTCTTAAAGGAGTATTTAAATCTCCTAAAATTATAAATTCATCTTTTTTATTCAATATTGATTTTAATTTATTCGCATATGCAGCTCTTGCCTTATAACCATGCTTAAAAGCTGGCCAATGATTTACAATAAAAGTTATCTTATTGCCATCTAAATAAAATTTCATCACATGTAGAGCTCTTGAGTAACCATCCACCTCTATAGAGTATTTATTTGCAACAGGGTACCTTGAAAATACAACACTATCTACGCGATGTTTATTTTTCTTAAAAAATGTATAAATATATGGATAACTTTTATCGCCCAAAGCTTTGTTTAGCTCTCTGGCAACATTTAGATTTTCAATCTCTTCAAGTGCGATTATATCAGCATCTAATCCTTTTACGACCTTGGCGATATTGGCTAATTTTATATCAAAATTCTTTTTATTCCATTTGGATTTAGTATTTGGGATATATTCTTTATATTCACCGCCATCAATATTTAAATCAAAAAGATTTTGAACATTATAAGTTGCAATTTTAAAATCTTTTGCCAAAAGTGAAGTAAAAACTAAAAAAACTAAAATCAAATATCTCATAAATTCTGCTCCATATGTTTAGCCATCACAAAACCACTTGAAAATGCCCATTGAAAATTATATCCACCAAGCTCACCAGTCATATCTAACACCTCTCCTATAAAGTACAAATCTTTTTGCATTATACTCTCAAAAGTTAAATGATTTACCTCGTCCGTACAAACTCCACCTCTTGTAACTTCAGCTTTTGTGTAGCCAAGATTTCCAGCAGGAGCAAATTCGTAGTGATTTAATCTCTCAAGCTTTTGCTTGTCAATAGTACTAAGATTATCAATACTAATATCGTCTAAACCAACAGATTTTAAATACTCTTTTATAAATCTTTTAGGTAATGCTAAAATAGTGCTAATCTGTTTTTTATTTTTCAAAGAAAGCAGTTTTGAGATATCAATGCCTGGCAAAAAATCCACCCAAATCAAACCTTTCTTCCAATACAGCGAAGCAGACAAAACACTAGGTCCGCTTATGCCTCGATGGGTGAAAAGCAAATCATCTTGAAATTTTTTACCCTCTACATGTAGAGCTATTTTTAAAGACACACCACTGAGGCTTTTCATCCAAAACTGCTCTTTTTGCAAGGTAAACCTAACTAACGCGGGGGCAGTAGGCACGATGCTATGTCCAAAATCTTTTGCGATTTTATACCCTATATCACTTGCTCCAAGATTGTTAAAACTAAGCCCTCCACTAGCGACAACTAACTTTTTACTTTTAAATATTTGCTTATTGGTTGTTATGACAAACTCGCCTTTAAATTCAACCTTTAAAACTTTTTGATTTAGAAAAAATTCACAATGTTTTGTTGCTTTTAAAAGTATATTTATGATGTCATAAGATCTGTTTTGGCAAAAATATTTACCATTGTCCCGCAGTTCATATTTGAGATAATTTTCATCAAAAAATTTTATTAACTCTTTTTGTCCAAAGTGTTCAAATACTTGATTGACAAACCCGCCATCGCCCAAATAATTGTCGCTACTCACATGTAGATTTGTAAAATTACATCGCCCACCGCCAGAAATCTTAATTTTTGGTGCTATAACATCAGAGCTATCAATCAAAGCAATTTTTTTACCTCTTAAAAAAGAAGCCGCCATCAAAGAACTAGCCCCAGCCCCCACAAAAACAACATCAAACATCATCGCCCCAAAAAGGGGTCAGGGTTAAACTTTAAACTTTTCAAAAGCTTCCAAAGTATCGAAATTTTGTTTTATGGCATCATACAAAACTATACCAACTGCTACAGAGAGGTTCAGGCTTCTTCCATTTTTCCCCATAGGAATCGTTATGGCATTTTGCCACTTTTTTTGCATAAGCTCCATCGGCAAACCTGTGGATTCTCCACCAAACAAGATAAAATCTCCATCTTTAAAGTCAGCTTGAAAATACGGTTTTTTACTTTTAGTAGTTGAAAAGAAAAATCTATCTATCTTGTCGCCATTTGCATCCATAAACTCATCCAAATCTTCCCAAATGGTGATATCTAACAAATCCCAATAATCCAAACCTGCTCTTTTTACACTTTTATCATTTATCTCAAAACAAGTTGGTTTTATGATATGAAGTTTAGAGTCTGTATTTACACAAATTCTTCCTATGCTACCTGTATTTTGAGGTATTTGGGGGTGAACTAAAACAATATTAAACATTAGAAGATTATCGTTTTGTTTTGGTGAACAAAAATTCTATCATCAAAGACTAAATCTAGGGCATTTGACAAAACAGTTTTTTCCACATTTCGACCGGCTTTTTGCATATCTTTCCAACTTTGTTCGTGATTCACTCCTATAACATCTTGGGCGATTATAGGTCCTTCATCTAAGTTATTGTTTACAAAATGAGCAGTTGCTCCTATGATTTTTACACCTCTTTTGTATGCTTGTTTATATGGGTTTGCTCCTATGAATGCAGGTAAAAAGGAGTGGTGTATGTTTATGATTTTTTGCTCATATCTATCCACAAAAGATTGGGATAAAATTCTCATATATTTTGCTAAAACCAAAAAATCTACTTTATATTTATCAAGAACACTCAAAATCTCTTTCTCGTGCTCCTCTCTTTGCAAATCAGAACTAGAAACAAAGTGATACTTCACACCAAATTTTTCACAAAGCGGACGCAATTCATCATGATTTGACACAACACAAAGTATATCAGCATTTAACTCCCCACTATCGTGTTTCAATAATATATCACCCAAACAATGCGATTCCTTTGTCGCTAGTATTATGACTTGTTTCTTCACTTTTTTTGCAAGTGTTATTTTAGCATCACTTGGCATTTCATCTTGAAGTTCCTTTTTTATCTTTTGTGTGTCAATAGTGCCATCTAGCCTTGCTCTAAAGAAAAACTTATTATTTTCATTATCAACAAATTCACTATTTTTTTCAATATTTAAATCATTTTTATACAAAACACTTGAAATCTTATAAATCAAACCTTTTGCATCTGAACATTTTATCTTTAATACATATTTATACATTTAATCTTTCTTCTTCTTAACTCTTTTTTTATCTCTTGTTTTTCAAAGCCATCTGCGATAACATCGCTAACTTTTACACCGCCATCATAAGCATTATACCAAACACCTAACTCTTTTGCTCTTTTTTCTATGCCTTTTTTATAATTTCCAAGCCACTCTTTTATAGGTCTATCAATTGCTATGATTTTTAACTCTTTATCGCTCACGCTATCTTGAATAAAAGGTTGATTTTTTAGAATTCTTATATAAATTCTTGGGGCATCTATGCATTTTAATATATTTTGCATTTTAAGTCCAAGCAAATTTACAACTATATATAAAAAATAATATGGTTTCAAATCTTCTTTAAACCTTTTAACTCCTCTTCTTAATTCTAGTGCTGTTTTTAAAAAAAGAGTTTTTTTTGCCTCACATATAAAGATTTTTTCAAATAAATCAAGCTTATACATGTAAAACAATCCAAAGTCAAGATTTGAGGCATAAAACATCTTTTCAAATTCCCAAAATATCCTCGTTTTACTCAAATCTTTTAGAGATAAGATATACATAATCTCAAGTGTTTTTTTATCAATCTTAAAACCAAATCTTGCACTAAATTGCACAGCTCTTAAGACCCGCAAGCTGTCTTCCCTAAAACTCACCTCATCAATCAAAGAGATAGTTTTTCTCTCTATACTTTTTGCCCCGCCATAAAAATCTAAAAGCTTATAATCAAAGATATTTAGCATCATAGCATTCATGGTAAAATCTCGTCTTTTTGAAGCCTCTTTTTCATCTTGGCAAATACTCACTTCAAAAGCTTTATGTCCAATCCCAACTTTTTGTTCAGTTCTTGGCAAAGAGATATCAATATCACCAAATTTATACACAAAAAAACTCTTGCCAACCCCTATGGAGCCAAGTTTGTTCATAATCTCATCAAATAAAATATCGTCTATATCATAAACTTCTATATCCAAATCTTTAATAGACTTTCCCATTAAAATATCTCGAACACCGCCTCCAACTAGATAAGCACGCTTGGTATAATTGTTTAGAAATTTTTGCACTTTTACAAACTGTGATTTTAGATGAGGAGGTAATGTTTTAGTTAGGTTCATCGTTTTTTATTTTATATTTTCCAATCTTTCATCCAAACTAGCCAAAAGATACTCTAAAAAATTTAAAGTCAAATCAACCTTTGCTTCTATGTTTTTATTATTTGGGGATTGAAAACCTTCAAAAAGGACCAAAATTCTCTCTCTTGTATTTTCATAAAATTGTCTTTCACTACTCGAAATTTGCTCTGTTTCGGGATAGCTTGATGGCTCTTGCGTTACATCTTGACTTTCTTGTGTCTTAATTTCAATCTCTTCTTCTACTGACCTTTTCTCTATTTCATCAACTTCTTCAAGCTCAGCTAGCGTTGACATAATCATATCTTTTAATTCCATCTTATCCCCACTCATTAAAGTTTTACCAACCATCGTTCAAATTCTAAAAATTCTACATCTTTTTTCATATTTACAAAAAATTTCTTCATCTGCTCGTCAACACCGAGGTATTTTTTCCTTATACCGCTCAATCGCTTCAATGCAACTCTAGCTTCTTTATTTTTTGGATCATCTTTCAAGATATCTTTGTAAATATCAAGTGCATCCTCTTTCAAGCCTTGAAGTTCATATATAGAAGCCAGAGTTAGTGTTTTTACCATCGCTTTATGCCCTCATTATTCTTTCTACGATTATAGAGCCAATCTCACTAGTTGAGCATACCTCTTTGGCGTGAAATGAAGCTAAATCTGGAGTTCTATATCCATCATGGAGTACATCTTTGATAGTGTCATCTATAATATCAGCTGCCTTTACTTCACCCAAAGAAAATCTAAGCATCATGGATGCACTCAGTATAGTAGCAAGTGGATTTGCGATTCCTTGTCCTGCTATATCTGGGGCTGAACCGTGAATAGGCTCATAAAGACCTACGATTCCGCCTATGGAAGAAGAAGGCAAAAGACCGATAGAACCAGTCATCATGCTAGCTTCATCACTTAAGATATCTCCAAAGATATTACCCGTTAAGATGACATCAAATTGTTTTGGGTCGCGTACTAGTTGCATGGAAGCGTTATCCACAAACATATGAGTTAGCTCAACTTCAGGATAATCAACTGCCACTTCTTCTACAACAGCTCTCCATAAACGACTAACTTCTAGCACATTTGCCTTATCAACTGAGCAAACTTTTTTTCTTCTTTTCATGGCTGAATCAAATGCCACTTTTGCGATTCTTATAATCTCATCTTTAGTATAAACCATCGTATTATAAGCTCTTTGCCCATCATTAACTCGCGGCTCTCCAAAATATATGCCACCAGTTAATTCCCTAACAACCAGCAAATCAACACCTTTTATGACTTCAGATTTCATGCTACTTGCTTCTATGAGTTCATCAAAAACTGAAACTGGTCTAAGGTTTGCAAAAAGCCCTAACTCTTTTCTCAGCTTCAAAAGTCCGCTCTCTGGCTTCATCTCTTTTGGTAGATTATCCCATTTATAGCCACCGATAGAGCCAAAAAGTACGGCATCACTGACTTTGCATCCCTCTATCGTAATATCTGGTATAGGAGTTCCAACAGCTTCATAAGCGCAACCTCCCATCAAAAACTCTTTATAATTTAACCCAAAATTCTCTTTTTTACTGACTGCATCTAAAACCTTTATGGCTTCATCCACAATCTCAGGTCCGATTCCATCACCTTTGATAACTGCTATATCGTACGATTTCATTTCATCTCTTTTTTAGCAAAATTTATCAAACCGCCCCTTGCTACAAGCTCTTGCATAAAAGGTGGAATCGGGGTAAATTTATAGGTTTTATCACCATTGTTAATCTCGCCATTTTCCATATCTATCTCTATTTCATCGCCCTCTTTAATCTCATCGATTTGCTGAAGTTCAAAGATAGGAAGTCCCATATTAAAAGCATTTCGATAGAAAATCCTAGCAAAACTTTTAGCCACAATAGCACTAATACCAGCGGCTTTTAGCGCGATAGGAGCGTGTTCTCGACTACTTCCGCATCCAAAATTCTCACCAGCTACTATCACATCTCCTTTGCTAATCTTGTTTAAAAACTCAGGGTCAGCATCTTCCATCACATGTTTAGCTAACTCAACTGGGTCAGAAGTGCTCAAATATCTAGCCGCGATTATCAAATCTGTGTCTATATTGTCTCCAAATTTCCATACTTTTGTTTTACTCATAAAATTCCTTCTAAATATAATAGGCACTATTCTATCTAAAGTATTTTATAAAAAAGGTTAAAACCTCTTTTTATAAACATGACAATAAGGGGTTTTGCCATTTTTTTCATAATAGTGTTGATGATAACTCTCTGCCTTATAAAATTTTTCAACATCTAAAACTTTTGTTGCGATTTTATAGCCTTTTGATTTTAGCTGTGCTATCAAATTTACTATGATTTTTTTCTCATCTTCATTTGATACAAAAACAGCTGAAAGATATTGAGAACCGATATCAGGGCCTTGTCCATTTTCTTGCTCTGGATTATGTATCTCAAAAAAAAGTTTTGCTAACTCTTTGTAGCTTATTTCAATATTGTCATATTTTACTTGTGCGACTTCAAGATGACCTGTATTTTTATAACAAATATCTTCATAAGTTGGGTTTTCTAATTTTCCTCCCATAAATCCAGATGTTGCCTCAATCACGCCTTTGGTTTTATTGAAAAAATACTCAACTCCCCAAAAACAACCTCCTGCAAAATATGCATATGAGACTTCATCTTGTTTTTTTGGTTCAAATTTTATACTAAGTGAGTTTACACAATGCCTAGTGTTTTTTTCTGTGATGCCCTCGCCTTCAAACACATGCCCAAGATGTCCTCCACAATTTGCACAAACTATCTCAACTCTTCGCCCATCTTTGTCTGTATTTCTTTTTATCACATTTGGCAATTCATCATCAAAACTAGGCCATCCGCATCCTGAGTTAAACTTATCTTTTGAGCTATACAAAGGAGTGCCACATCTCTTACATGTAAAGATTCCCTCTTCATAAAAATCATTGTAAGCTCCGCTATATGGGGCTTCTGTGCCTTTGTGTTCTATGATATACTCTTCTTCTTTTGTTAGTTTACTATAATTGCTGTTCATGTTATACCTTTATCGTTTCAAAATCTTTTCCCTCAGGCTTAAACCACTCGTCTTTTGCAAACTCTTTGTCTGTTATCTGAGATAAACTTCTCTTCATAAACTTTCCTTTTGCGCTGACTGCAACAGTTCCATCAGGGAGATAAATCTCTCCACTGCCCTCAAAAATTCTGCCTTTATCATTTGTGATTCGCCCTACTACTTTTAACTCTACTTCAGTCGGAACTGGTTTTTTATATCTTAGATTTAACTCAATAGTTACACCAAAACTATCTTGCCCGTACATATTCATGATAGCTCGTCCAATAGTCTCATCTAGTATAGTCGCAGAGATTCCCCCATGCATCACTCCTGGATAACTTTGGAGCTCACTTTTTGGCGTAAATAAAGCTATGGATTCGCCATCCACACTCTCGTAAAATCTTGCTTTTAGACCTATGGTGTTTTGTACACCACAAACGAAACAGCATTTTGAGATATTTTGTTTATCTTTTATCTTAAATTCCATATTTTTTTCCTTGTAGATATAGGTATATCATAACGCTCATGCCAGCACTTCCTAGCACCATCGCCATCACTACTATTTGGTATCTTACGGCGATTATGGGGCTTATGCCTGAGAGTATCTGACCTGTCATCATACCAGGAAGCGAGACTAAACCAACAGCTAAAAAGGCATTGATCTGCGGTATAAGTGAAGCTTTAAAAGAGATGGCACGAGCAGTTATATAGTCTTTTGTTATTATCTCATTTTCAAATCTCTCAGCTCCTAGGGATATAGCATTCATAGCATTTGCATAAATCATGCCTGCAAGTGGGATTATAAATCTAGGTTGATAAAAAGGGTGCAAATCCAACACAAAAAACAGCACAAGGGCAAGATTGAAACTTCCACCAATCGCAATGGAGATAAAAAACTTGGTATAAGTGTCTAGGTTTTTATTTTTTACATTTCTAAGAGCTATAAAACTAGAAACACTAATCATGAAAAAGATGATGATAAAACCCATCACAGAGTTGTCATTTTTAAAAATATAAGTTAAAAAATAACCTATAATCAAAAGCTGAGTAACCATCCTAAAAGTTGCAAGTCCTATCTCTTTTAGGTTTTTTGTCCATGCAAAATAGACAAAACCCACGATAATTATAGGGATAAACATAAAAAGTAAATTTGTTAAAGATATTAGTTGCATGAGTAGAATCATAGCATATTTAAGACAAAAAATTTAGAAGCAGACGGTTTTTGTAAGAAAAAACCGTCTAAAAGTTTAAAAAAGTGGTTGCAAAAACGGTATAATCTGTTTTTTACGACTAAGTACACCCTCTAACCAAACTTCATGATTGTCTAATTTTTTATCAAATGCTTTTTCTATTTTGCTCTCATCATCGCTAACAACCAAAAGCTGTGAACCCTCAGTCATGATGTCAGTAAGTAATACTATTACGCTATGAAGTCCGCTCTCGTCTTTGAGTTTTTTCATATCTTCAAAAAGCATCTCTTTTTTATCATCAAAAACGCTCAAATCTACAACTTCAAGCTGTCCAACACCAATCTTACTAGCACCCATGTCAAACTCTTTATAATCCCTGGTAGTCAAATCTCTTGCACTCGCACCCTTGACTGCAGATTTTACTATAAACATCTCCATGCCAAGTGCCTTAAAATCTTCAACACCAGCAATCTTTGCTAAATCTTTCACGGCTTTTGTATCAACTTTCGTACAAGTTGGAGATTTAAAGATAACAGTATCACTTAAAATTGCACACATCATCATGCCAGCGATATCTTTTGGAATATCAACCTTATAGTGGTCAAATATCTCTTTGATGATGGTATTTGAACAGCCAACTGGTCTTATCCAACACTCAAGCGGAGTTGAAGTCGTCAAATCACCAAGTTTATGATGATCCACCACTCCTAAAACAGTAGCTTGTAGTATATCTTTTGGCAATACAGCCAAATCACTAATATCTACAATATAAACTTTTTCACCCGCATAAGAAGTTTTTAAAAGTGGCTCATCTCCACCAAACTTATCCAATATAAATCGAGTTTCAGCAGAAATTTTCCCCTGCCTTGCGGCCACGCAATCATCGCCCAATTGCCTTCTAAGATAAGATAAAGAGATAGCCCCAACGATAGAATCAGAGTCTGGATTTGTGTGTCCTGTAACATATATCGACATTTTTAACCTTTTTATTTTTTTGAATTATACTATAAAAATATAAATATATGATATAATAAATTAAGATATAAAAACAAAGGTCAACAATGATTGAGATACTTGATAATTCACAGTACCTATCGGGGATATTTACAGTTACTACTATTGCGATATTTATGGCGATAAGTCCCGGAGCTGATTTTGTAATGATAACCAAAAACAGTATATTTTCCTCTCGCAAGGCGGGATTATTCTCTGCTTTGGGTATAAGTTTGGCTATTTGGGTTCATGTAGCGTATTGCATCGCTGGACTTGCTATCATCATCTCACAATCAATAATCCTTTTTTCTATAGTCAAGTATTTGGGTGCTGCATATTTAATTTACATAGGCTGGAAAACTTTTAACTCCAATTCATTGGTCGATACTGATGTTAAAGGGCGAAAACAGAGCATATCTGATTTTACTGCATTTAAGATTGGCTTTATCACAAATGCTCTTAATCCTAAAACTACCATCTTTTTCCTGAGTATATTTACACAGATTGTCAAGCCTGATACACCGCTTTGGATTCAACTTGTATATGGAGCTATTATATCTTTGGCACATCTGCTATGGTTTGGTGCCGTAGCTATTTTTTTTACTCATCCGCCATTGTTAAAAAAGTTTGATAGATATAAAAAAGTCATCGAAAAAGTTGTCGGAAGTGTTTTGATAGGTTTTGGCTTTAAAGTTGCAACAAGTAGCAATAATTAAATAACCACAAAAAACATCAAATTCATTGCTGACACTGATTTTTAGCTCTACTTGTAGAGCTTTTGTATCAATGATTTACTATTACTATCTACATAATATAAGAAAAAAAAAGATGAAGCAT
>JALUXT010000101.1 GCA_027013245.1 Campylobacteraceae bacterium | reverse complement strand
TTTTAAAAATGCACCAAGGAGTTTGGATTTGGATATAATAATGTTTGATGACTTATCTATAAAAACAAAAAATTTGATGATTCCTCATCCAAAATGGCAAGAACGAAATAGCGTGGTTATACCACTTAGCTTCATAAAAAGGATTGTTTAGTGAAATTTCTTACATTTAGTGGTGAAACTCCAGCAAATGCACTGAAGCAGGCGCAAGAGCAGTGTGGAGAAAATGCCCTTGTTGTTAGTACAAAACAGATTAGAAAAAAAACTATAAATTCCACTTCTTTGTACGAAGTTGTTGTGGCAGTCGAGGAAACACAAGATAAATACACAAGACCAAAACCAAAACCAGTCAAAAAAAGCACCGAAGATGTTTTGCTAAATATCTCAGAAGCAGCAAAGCAAATATCTAAGATAGCGAAAGTTACAACGACCAATACAGTAAGTGAAAATGCAATCCAATCATCTGTTGAGCCAAGAGCTAGCGAAGAGTTAGGAGACATAAAAGATGAAATCACAAAATTAGCGGATAAGATAAAACTTATACAAGAGATGTTTTGGGATGAAAAAGCACCTGAAAATCTAAAAATTCCACCAGAATTTTCTGAAATATACAAATTAGCCAAAAAAAGTGGCATGGGTGAAGACCATCTTGAAAACATAATGAATCTAACGCTAGAACATATGCCAGTTCGTATGCGAACCAATAGCAGCACAATAAAAAGATATTTTTTGGTACTTTTACGAAAACTTATACCTATAAGAGTGGAAGCCAAATCTGATAGAAAATTAAAAAAAGTCATGATGTTTGTAGGACCAACGGGAGTTGGGAAAACAACAACGATAGCAAAATTAGCAGCAAGATACTCATATTTGCAAGAAAAAAGAAGCAAAGTGGGTATCATCACACTAGATACTTATAGGATTGGAGCGGTGGAGCAACTTTTCCAATATGCTAAAATGATGCGTTTGCCCATAGAAGATGTAGTTGATCCTGATGATTTTAATGATGCTCTAAAATCACTTGCTAATTGTGATATTATCCTTATAGATACTGTCGGAAGCTCACAGTTTGATAAACAAAAACTTGCAAAATTAGAAAAATTTATAAATAAAAGTGAATTTTCAATAGATGTAAATCTTGTGCTTTCAGCTGGGTGTAAATTAGAAGATTTAGAAGACATATATAAGAATTTTTCATTTTTAGATTTAGATACTTTGATATTTACAAAATTTGATGAAACAAGGGCATTTGGAACTGTTTTTTCATTGATATACAATACAGGAAAGCCTGTTAGTTATTTTTCTATAGGACAAGAAGTACCAGATGACATAGTCACAGCTTCAAGTGAATTTTTAGTAAATTGCATACTTGATGGGTTTAATGCAAAGAAGGAAGAGTATGCAAAATCAAGCAAATAAGCTAAAAGATATCGTCAAAAACGATACAACCAAGCCAAGCAATACTAAATTTGTGGCGATAACAAGTGGAAAAGGCGGTGTTGGTAAAAGTACAGTTAGTGCAAATATGGCAAATGTATTAGCTAAAAACGGATACAAAGTTGCTCTTTTTGATGCAGATATCGGCTTAGCTAACTTAGATGTCATACTAAACGTTCGTATAAACAAAAATATACTACATGTTCTAAAGGGCGAATGTTCTTTAAGCGAAATAATTGTGCCAGTTAGTAAAAACCTTATCTTGATTCCAGGAGAAAGTGGAGATGAGATATTAAAATATAGTGACCAATTTATATTTGAGAGATTTTTTGATGAAACTGCCATGCTTGATGATTTGGATTTTGTTATAGTTGATACGGGAGCCGGAATTGGCGGGCACATACAGTTGTTTCTAGAAGCAGCCGATGAAGTTATAGTGGTAACCGTCCCTGACCCTGCTGCCATAACAGATGCGTATGCTACTATAAAAGTGACTAGCAAGATTAAAAATAGTTTACATTTAATCTTAAATATGGTCAGAAATGAAAAAGAAGCAAAATTAATCTTTGAAAAGATTCAGAAGGTTGCTATGTCA
>JALUXT010000100.1 GCA_027013245.1 Campylobacteraceae bacterium | reverse complement strand
AACTTCCTAAAGCCATGGATAGATTGTAAGGTAATTTCTTAAACCCTTCTTTGCTCAAATCTTTATAAACGCTATCCATGCCAAGTGCACTTAAAAGATTTATAGTAGCTAAATTTCTTGAGTGAACAAGTGCATTTTCTAATGTAACCAAACCTTCAAAATTTTCTTCATAGTTTTTTGGTTTCCATTTTTTATCACGCTTTTTATCGACATAAACCCTAGAAATATCTGGTATCTTTGTTTGTCCATTATATCCAAGATTTAGTGCATCAAGATAGATAAAAGGCTTAAAACTACTTCCTGGCTGTCTTCTACTTTGCGTGGCTCTATTAAAATGGCTTTTTTGATAATCAATACCACCAACCATCGCTAAAACATCTCCAGTCTTATTGTCCAAGACCACCATGGCACCATTTAGCAAGGAAGTATTTGCATCTTTATATCTTGAAAGTATTCCATTATATCCAACCATCAAGGATTTTCTTGCTAATTGCTGAAGTTTTAGGTCGATACCTAAATATATCTTATACCCGCCCGTTTTTAAATCTGTAAATTTTTTGCTAGCTCTTTTAATAACCTCATCCACTACATAAGGTGCTCTATTTTTGCTCAGAGTACTATCAAATACAATAGGATGTTCATCTAATGCTTTTTCATAAGTTGCTTTGTCTATCCAGCCTAACTTAAAGAGTCTATTTATTACGCGATTTGCACGACTTATCGACAGATCAATATGT
Organism: Campylobacteraceae bacterium; assembly: GCA_027013245.1. Taxonomy (GTDB): domain Bacteria; phylum Campylobacterota; class Campylobacteria; order Campylobacterales; family Sulfurospirillaceae; genus JAADIZ01. The sequence goes on along the minus strand of JALUXT010000100.1, from coordinate 1,334 downwards.
TTAGTAGGGTCATATGAACTAGGTGCTTTTGGCAATCCAACTAGCATAGCAATCTCTTTTAGACTCAACTCATTCAAGTCTTTATTAAAATACCCTAGAGATGCAGTTCTCACGCCATAATATCCATGTCCAAAATAGACATAATTTAGATACCGCTCAAGTATTTGTTCTTTTGTTAGCACACTTTCAATCTTATATGCTAAAATTGCTTCATTTAACTTTCTACTTAATGTTTTTTTTCTTGTTAAGATTGTATTTTTTATAAGTTGCTGAGTAAGAGTGCTTGCACCTTCGACAAATTTCATAGCTTTTATATCTTTTAAAAGGGCTCTAAATATCGCTTCAAAATTTACACCACCATGCTCAAAAAAAGATGTATCTTCTATAGCAACAAGAGCCTCTATCAGATGAGGTGGTATATCTTTGTATTTAACATATACTCTATTTTCTTTATCAAAAATATTTGCTATAAGTTCTCCATTTCTATCAAATATCTGCGTGGTTAAATCTGGCTTATAATCAATTATCTTATATGCTTCAAACCTAATGTTGGAATACAAATACAAAAAACCAACAAACAACAAAATTATACCCGTAAAAACTATAGATAAAAAATACTTCATTTTCTAAAATCCCTTCTGCTAAATCCTGAATTTAAAAGTTGTTTAGTATAAGGATTTTTGGGATTTTTTAGCACTTCTTGCATATTCCCCTCTTCTAAGATTTGGCCATCTTTGATGATGCCGATATATTCACATAAATCCTCAACGCTAGATATATCATGTGTTACAAATAGCATATCAAAATTATCTTTTTTTTGCAATCGTTTAATTAAATCCAAAATTGAATCTTTGCTTTCTTTATCAAGTGCAGTCGTAGGCTCATCTAAAAGCAATAATCTTGGTTTTACACACAATGCCATAGCTATTATCACTCTTTGAAGTTGTCCTCCACTAAGTTCAGAGGGAAATCTTTTAAATACATCTTCTTCCAATCCAACCAACGATATATACTCTCTAGCCAAATCAGGTGAGATAAAAAATTGCTTACTTATTTTAGTCAAAGGCGACAATGCCGTAAAAGGGTTTTGCGGAACCATCGACACACTTTCACCTCTTTTTAATTCATACTCACACTTTAGTTCTACCTTACTATTAAGCTCGCGAGGCAACATCCCTAAAAGTGCCTTAAGTGTCAAGCTTTTGCCACTACCACTTTGTCCTATCAAGGCATATGATTTATCAAAACCAAAAGATATATCTAAAAGTTTCTTTTCGTTTGTTTTGACAAAAAGCCTCTTACACGTAAAGCTCAATTTTTTACCTCGCTAAGAA
>JALUXT010000099.1 GCA_027013245.1 Campylobacteraceae bacterium | reverse complement strand
TTACAAACTCCAAAAGAATCTTCTCTTTCTTTTCTTGTTTTGCAAATTTATCTGTATTTTCAAGAGACCAAGAGGCATACTCACTTAAAAAATCCTCACTTAAACGAAAGTTAAGATACCCTTTTACAGATTCTACACTTGAGAAAATATCATCATTTTCAAAAGAGGATGCAAGTTCATCAGCGATAATCATAGGAGATTTTCTAAGCTCTTTAGCTAAAGAAAAGGCAATTGGAGTAGCAAAATGACCAAAAGAACGCTCTTTTGGCTTTTCTAAAACAACCGTACGACCAAATTTTTCACGCAAAAGCGTCGATACTCGTTGTTTCAAGTTTTACGCTTGTGTAGTAGTTTTTGGTGTTTCAACTGAAGCTGTTTGCTCTTTTGATTCTACTTTTTTTGTAGTATCAGCTTCAACTACAACAGAATCTTCATCTTTCATCTCTTTTTTAAAGTTCTTGATACCTTGACCAAGTCCCTTTGCTAAATCTGGTATCTTTTTAGCTCCAAACAATAAAACGATAATTCCAAAGATAAGTAATAGTTCTGTTCCACTAGGCATTCCCATAGTTGTTTCCTTTTATTTATAAAATTTAGTTGTGAATTATATCATATTTAATGTTATCCATCTTCCCATTCTTGAACAAACATATTAATTTCTTCACTTGGCTTTTTTAATCTAGCAGCCATAGCTACAAACTTTAACTCTCTAGCTGCTTTTTCTAAGTCATCATTGATAATTAAAAATTCATACTCTGAAATTCTCTGTATCTCTTTTTTCGCCATCTTAAGTCGTCTATAAATAACATCCTCACTATCTGTTGAACGATTTGTTAACCTTTCTTTTAGTTCTGAAATAGTCGGAGGAGTTATAAAAACTGATGTTGTAATGTCTCCAAGTCTATTTTTAACCGCTGTATTTCCCTGAACATCAATATCAAAAATAACTAATTTACCCTCTGAGAGAGCCTCTTTTACAGGTTTTAAAGATGTACCATAATAATTTCCATGAACTATAGCATACTCTAAAAAATTGTCCGCTTCTATCTCTCTTTTAAATTCATTTTCACTTACAAAATGATAATCAACATTATCTTTTTCGCCATCTCTTATAGGACGTGTAGTTGTAGAAATCGAAAAATAACACTCTCCAATCTCTTTAAAGATTTTATTTACAAGAGAACTTTTCCCTGCCCCACTAGGGCCTGATAAAACCAAAACAGCACCTGTCTTATTTTTCACTACTTACCACCCAATGTAATCTTAATCTCAATCTTCATATCTTTCATAGATGCTACTATATCTTTGTCTAAAAGAGCATTTAATAATTTTTTCATAGATTCTACTCCATCATCTTGTGAATCGTTTTTCTCTAATAATTTTGTTTCATCAATTTTAGTTTCATTATCTTCCTCTATTGGCTCTTCTTCTTGAGAAATTTCAGCAATATCATCAATCTCCTCACCAATAGCTAGTTTTAAATCTCTACTTGTCAAAGAGTCTATTTCATCTATCCCAGATTCTATAATATCAGGTAATATACCCTCATCTACTTCGCTCTGCAAATCTTCTTCACTCAACTTATCCACCTCATTTTGAATTTCGTCTTCAAAATCCATATCACTTGTAAAATCACTACTTAACTCTATTGTATTTTCATTATCTTGAGTTAAATCATCTTCAAAACTTTCAAGTTCACTCTCTTTGATTGCACTATCATCAGAGTTATCTTCAACAGTTTCTATATCTTCACCTAAAAATTTATCTAAATCTTCATCATCAAGATTATCTAAAGCACCTAACTCTTCATCATTAGAATTTTCATTCAAATCATTCAATTCTTCTTTAGAATCCTCACTATCTTCAAAGTTAAATTCACCCTCATCAAAATCAGAATCTGTATCCTCTAACAAGCCTTGAACCTCATTAACCTCATCTTTATCAAGCACACTTTGTGAAAAATCATCATCGCTAAGCTCTTCATCGGCTAAATCTTCATCATCAAACAAAGCAATATCATCCAATAAACCATCTTCTAATGTAGTATCATCATTAAATTTTAACTCATCATTAT
>JALUXT010000098.1 GCA_027013245.1 Campylobacteraceae bacterium | reverse complement strand
CTTCCCACTTCTTGGAGGCGCGACTATCAAGCCTCTTTGTCCTTTGCCAATAGGTGTAAAAAGGTCTAGCACTCTGCCGGTTATCTTCATAGGATTGTACTCTAGTTTGATTTGTTGGGTTGGATAAACAGGAGTAAGGTTTTCAAAAAGAGGTCTTTTTTTGCTGTCTTGCATAGGAAGATAGTTTATGGCTTCAATCTTAAGCAGGGCATAATACCTCTCTTGGTCTTTGGGAGGCCTCACTTGCCCTGTGACTATATCGCCATTTCTTAGGGCAAATTTTCTTACTTGTGTAGCACTTACATAAGCATCATTTGAACTGTCACTAAAGTTTGCATCAGTTGTTCTTAAAAAGCCATAGCCATCATGAGTGATTTCTAGTATGCCAGTAAATAGTATGAAGCCACCTTTATTCACTTGAGATTTTAGTATCTCAAACATCAAATCTTGTCTTTTTAATTCATTTGGATTTTCTACATTTAATCCTGTTGCGATTTCAACTAGTTTTTCAAGCCCCATGCCTCTTAGATTTTCTATCTTGTAACCTTCTACTGGTACATGAGTTCTAGTTTTTCTATGGTGATTATTGTTTGGTTTACTATTTGGTTTGTTGTTCTGCGACGATTGATTCGTGCTCATTTTGCCTTCTTTTGTGTAAGTTTTTTAAAATTATCTGTATTTGTACATAACGAAATATAGAAGTTTGTTAAATTTTGTAGTTGTTTCTAAGGTGTTTTTTAATTTGTATGTAATTTTATAATAAAGAGAGACATTTGTCAAGAAAACTAAGAAAGTCACGATATAATTACGAAATAAGTTTTATATAAAAGGTTATCTGTATGCAAAAAAGGCGATGTGATCATTGTCATCTTGAATTTGATGAAAAGGTATTACTCAAAGACAATAATTTTACTGATGGTATAAAATATTTCTGTTGTAAAGGATGTCAAGGCGTTTATCATCTACTCAAAAGCGAGGGGCTTGACGATTTTTATGAAAAGATGGGAGATGCAAAACTAGACCCTGCAAAAGAAGATTTGGGAGATGTTGCTAGATTTGATTTAGATGGTTTTAATAAAAAGTATATAAAACACAAAGATGGATTTGACGAGATTTATCTTATAATTGAAGGAATTCACTGCTCAGCTTGTGTTTGGTTAAATGAAAAAATTTTACACCAAAAAGATGGAATCGTAGAAGCGAGTATAAATCAAACAAATAATAAAGCCAAGATAGCTTGGGATAGCGATACCATAAAACTCTCAGAAATCATTTTAACGATAAGAAGTATAGGGTATAACGCATACCCATATGATCCAAGTATGCAAGAAGCTCAAGCTAACAGCACTAGGAGAGAGTATTACTCCAAGTTACTTGTGGGTGTATTTACAACCATGAATATCATGTGGATAGCCATAGCCCAATATGCTGGATATTTTACCGGTATGAAAACTGATATAAAAAATATCTTAAACTTTGCAGAGTTTGTTTTAGCAACCCCCACTCTTTTTTATACGGGTTCGGTGTATTTTAAAGGGGCATATTATGGTATCAAAAACAGATATGTCAATATGGATATTTTAGTAGCCACTGGGGCAAGTTTGGCTTATATTTATTCTATTTATGCCATGTTTTCACAAAAAGGTGAGGTTTATTTTGATTCGGTTACGATGATAATCACTTTTGTTTTTGCTGGAAAATATCTAGAAGTTCTTAGCAAGAAAAAAGCGGTTGATAGGTTAGATAGTTTTAGCAGTTCTGTTCCAACTGAAGTGATGGTCATAAAAGGCGATGAAAAGATTTTACTAGGTGTCCAAGAGATAAAAGTAGGTGATATACTAGAAGTAAAAGCTGGTGAAAAGATAGTGATTGATGGAGTTATCACGGCATCTCAAGGCTCATTTGACACATCAAGTTTAAGTGGTGAATCAACTCCGAAACTCATAAAAAGCGGTGAAAAAATCTTGAGCGGATATATTTGTTTAGATACTGTCATAAGATATAGAGCATTAAATGATGTAAACTCTTCGGTTTTAAGTAAAATTACCTCTTTGCTTGAAGACTCTATGAATAAA
>JALUXT010000097.1 GCA_027013245.1 Campylobacteraceae bacterium | reverse complement strand
TGAAGCTCATCGGCAGATCTTGCTAGTCGCTCGTTTGCGTCTTCATGTTTTGCCTGTTCCATGTCGATAAGGACAAATCTTTTTTTGATATTTATATCCTCTATCCTCTCATTTACTAGCTCTATAAGTACCTTGTGATGGTCTTTGTTTATGATTACAGTCCTCATGCTTCCTCTTTTACAATTTGAGTATTACAATAGCTACTTGCAAAACGCTCCGCTTCTGCTAAAGTTTTAAATTCTTCATAGTTTTTTTTATCGTTATTAAAAATTACTTTATACATCACCACCACCTTTAAAAAAGTTATCTAATATCTCTTTGCGTCTGTCGTATAGTAGTCTTTCAAATTCGCTTGATTGGTCTTTTGTGAGGTCTTTTGCTTCGCTTATGTTTTCGTAGTATCCGTTTTGCTTGATTTTTACTATTTTGTTTTTCAAGGATCCATCGCTTGAAACTTTAAACTCCATGCCAGACAAATACATCTTGATAAACTTTCTAAATTTTGGATAAGAGTTTGCCAGCTCCTCCTGATCTAGTTTCTCTTTTTTTCTTGGTGGTTCCTTGACTGTGCAATCTTTTGGGAGTTTTGCACGGTTCCAAGCTTTTAAAAATCTTGTTTCAGTAAAGATTCTTCTTTTGTACGGTGTTCGAGTTTGTAAGGTGTCCACGACTATATATTTTTTTTGTTTTAGTCTTTTAATCGCCCATCTAATGCTCTCTATTGATTGTCCCGCAATTTCTCCAAGTTGTTTATCGGTTGCGTAGCAATAGCCGTCTTTGTAGCTTAACATTTCGATGTACATGTAGCAAACTTTTTCCACTGCCGTTATATGATTATCTAGTAAGAGGTCGTTTTCTATTGTTGTTCGCCCGTTCTCAAACTTCTCTAAGAGTGTTGCACCATTTGTCATGATGCCATCCTTTTGAGGTGCTGTGACCGTTTAAGCTTAGAGGCTGATTTTGTATTGGAAACTATAATATCCACTCTACATGTATGCCCACAAGTAGGGCATTTTCTCCTCTTTGGTACTAATAATCGCTTTATTTTATGGCTTAAGAAAACAATTCGATTTATTGAATTTTTAAGTATGTTTGAAGTTTTATTAAGTATAATTCGTCTTGAAAGCATGTATGACCTCCGTATTAGGTTATGCGTGTTGTATGCTGAGTAATGACTTCCAAATAATTACTCAGCTACACCTTGTAGCTGAAAACTTAAGTCTGCATTATGTTACAAACTTTCTTTTAAATCGCTTAAATCTTCCAAAAAATCTTTAAAAACATAAAAACTGTGTAATTTTGTATATACCTAGGGTGTCACACACTATAGGCTATAGTGTCACGCACCATAGGCATACAATATCTATAGTGTCACACACCATAGCTTTACCTATATAGATACTTTGTCTTTTTTGAAGATATTGTATTTAGATATCTTTTATTATTTACTGTCATTTTGTGAAATTCAAAACTTTCCGCGGGTACCCCTTCTAAAATGTACGGTGCAGTGGCTCCGTTTATTATTTTAACATAGAGGGAATGCGGTGCAGTGGCTCCGCTTATTAGTATTTGCTTCTAAGGTCGCAAATACAGTGATGAAAGAGTGCTGTTTACTGTGAATAGTTTTTGAAGTTTAAAAATATCTTCCAAAATATGCCTTTAAATCAATTTTAAGAGGTTTTTTTAAGAGGTCTATACCAATACTCATCTTTTTATAGTTCTTTTAAAAATGGCACTAAAGATTTAATACTATGAGGTAAAATTGAAGTTAGTTTGATGTTTAGTGTTTATGTTCGGCGGCGGTTGGTTTAAGTTTATTTCTAACCTTAAGCGAAAAAATTAGATTTTTAGAGGTTTTTAGACTGTGCCATATTTTAAAACGACGATTAACCAATATACACCTGGAGCCAACCAAAAAGCCCCAGTGATGATGTTGTCTTTGTTTTTGATGATTTTCTCTTTTAGATTTTGCATTGCGTAGCCTTTTTTATTTTTTCTTCCAAATTGCTACGGCTATTATAACTAAACCAAGCGTAATTTTAAAGCCTATGTCTTTGCCTGCTTGGATTATGCCTTTGTTTAGCTCATC
>JALUXT010000096.1 GCA_027013245.1 Campylobacteraceae bacterium | reverse complement strand
AGCTTTGGTTTACGCTTTTACTAAGACACCTATGTATGAAGCAACTACTTTAGTGGAGATTGGAAATTATAAGCTAAATAATAATAATAATAATAATAATAATAATAATAATAATAATAATAATAAAGTGCAACTTGATAATGCAAATCAATTAAGCCAAAAGTTGAATGTGCTTTTTATAGAAATGCTGAAAAATAAAAAAAATCGTAAAGAAGAAATTTCTTCTATTAAAGTTCCAAAAAAACAAAAAAGCTTCATAGAGATAAAATCACTTGCTATCTCAAATGAATTTGCGGTAAAAGACATTAGAAAAGTTGTTAATTATATACAAAAAGAACATGAAAAAATCTTAGAAGATGTTAAAAAAAGAAGAGAATTTGAGATAAAAAATATAAATATTAAAATTTCGAACATAAAAAATAAAGAAGCAAAATTAATAAATGAAAAAATAAAGATATTGGAAAGTAATCTTTTTGAAAATAAAAAACAATTAATTAAAATAAAAAATAATATCAAAAAAATCCAAGATAAAAATCCATCATTAACTGCACTAAGCTTGATGCAAGAAAGAAATTTAATAGATTCTATATCAAAGCTAACACTAACTCTTCTTGATATTAAAAATAAAAAAGAAAATTTATTAACTACAAAAATCAATGATTTGATTGAGAAGAAAAATCTTGTAGCTTCAATGTTACTACCATATAATTATAAAAATTCTGAGATAGTAGGTTCAATTATAACAAATGATTACCCCATAAAACCAAAGAAAAAACTCATTGTTGTGGTTGCCTTCGTAACAGGTTTTATACTTTCAATTTTTTTGGTTTTCTTCATGGAGTTTTTAAAAAATATTAAAAAAGAAGAGAATGAATAGAAAAAGTAGAAAAATGAGGGAAAAATGGAAAAACTAGAAGAAAATAAAGCTTATATATATATCGCTTTAGCATTTATTTTTAGTGTTCTTATTAGGTTGATTTGGGTTTATCAATTTAAAGATACTGGCAATTTTATGTGGAATGGTCAATTTATGATAAATACAAATGATGGCTATTTTTGGGCAGAGGGTGCGAGAGATTTGCTTAGTGGTATTCATCAGCCTCATGACCTTTCTCCTGTTGGTACTGCGGCATCACAACTTACTTTTATATTGGCTAAGATTTTACCTTTTTCTTTTGAGAGTGTTATATTTTATATGCCCTCATTTATCAGCTCACTTGTGGTTATTCCTATGGTTTTGATTGCTAAAAGTTTGGGTAGGATTGAGTTTGGTTTTATCGCTGCTCTTTTAGCCTCCATCGCTTGGAGTTATTATAACCGTACTATGGTGGGGTATTATGATACAGATATGCTAAATATCGTTTTTCCGACATTTATGTTATGGGCACTCGTGTCAGCTTTTAGGAGTAATGAAGATAAATACATATTGTTTGCAGGTCTTGAAATAGTAGCTTATAGGTGGTGGTACCCACAGAGCTACTCTTTGGAATTTGCATTTTTTGGATTGATCTTACTTTATACTTTGGTTTATAACCGCAAAAATATTTACTATTATAAACTTCTAGCCATGATGCTTTTTGCTATGATGGGTTTACCTGATTTAGTTAGGCTTGCCGCAGTTATATTTGTATATATTTTATATAAAAGTAAAAAAGCTGATGCTTACATGTATTATGTTTTAGGCTTGGCATTTGTATTATTTTTGTTCACAGGGGGATTTGCACCTATATGGGGACAATTGAAAGGTTATGTTTTTAAAGACTCGATTAAAGTTACTGAAGATACTTTGCCTTTGCATTTTTTCTCAGTCATGCAAACAGTCAGAGAAGCTGGTAAAATTCCATTTGAAACTTTTGCGAATCGCATAAGTGGACATACAATCACTTTTGTACTTTCTATTATAGGCTATATTTTAATGGTGTTAAGATATAGAGTTATGCTATTAGGACTTCCTATGTTAGGTCTTGGCTTTTTAGCTTATGTGGGTGGACTTAGATTTACTATCTATGCTGTGCCAATTAGTGCTTTTGGTATTTCTTATCTTTTGTTTTTTCTTAGTGATTATCTTAAAAAGTTTTTAGTTGAAGGAAAAAGTAATTTTTACATAAGAACGATTTTCATTTTGCTTGGAACTTTTGCTTTTCTTTATCCAAATATCAAGCATGTTATAGGTTATAAAGTGCCAACGGTTTTTTCTAAACAGGAAGTTGGCGTGTTAGATAAACTAAAACATATAGCTAAGCGAGAAGATTATGTGGTATCTTGGTGGGATTATGGATATCCTATTCGTTATTATGCTGATGTAAAAACATTGGGTGATGGAGGAAAGCATAGTGGAGAGGTTAATTTTCCATTAAGTTATATGCTTACAAATCCACAGTTAGAATCAGCAAAACTAGCAAGATTAGATGTGGAATATACTGAAAAAGATTTTAAAATTAGTGATGCAAATCTTGATAAAAGTTCAGATAAGCAAGTGAAATTACAATCCATCATGGCTCAGATGACACTAGATTATGGCTTCAAAGATACAAATGATTTTCTGGCTGCATTAAAAACAGATATAAAACTTCCAAAAAAAACTAGAGATATATACTTTTATCTTCCGTTTAGGATGATGAATATCTTCCCAACGGTTGCCATGTTTAGTAATCTTGATTTGATGAGCGGCAACACCATAAGAAGACCATTTTTTTATAAAACAAATAGATTTAGAGAAAAAAATGGCATCATAAATCTTGCAAATGGTATATATTTTAATCAAAAAAAAGGTTTGATAAAAGTTGGAAAACAAGAAGTGCCAGTGCGAGATTTTTATATAACGGCATATGATAAAAATAAAAAACTTATACGACAAAGAAAAGTATTTAATGAAAAAGCAAATATATCTATCATATATATGAAGTCTTACAATACTTTTTTAGTGTTAGATAACGCCATGTTAAATTCTTTATATATCCAGCTTTTTGTATTTAATAATTATGATGAAAATTTATTTACACCAGTGATTTTAAACCCAAATGCAAAGGTATATAGGTTGAAGATATGAATTTTTATCTAGATAAAAGAATTTTAAATTTATTGGTTATCATTGTTTTAAGCTTTTTTAGTTTTGCTTGGACTTTTTGGATTTTTCATGATAACTTTGTGCTTGATATAGTTTTATTGGTTATTCTTGTAAGAATAATTGCTTCAATTTTGATTTTCAAAGATTTTTCACTCTCTTGGTCTAGAGTAACCCAAAAGACTTTTTTACTTAAAAGTTTTGTCTATTTTGTTGCTTTTATTGTTTATATGTCGTTTTTGTATAGACATATTAGTGTAGCATTTATGGTTTCAGAACTGTTTTTCTATCTGTTTAGTATCAATTTTACTATGTATTTGTATTATCTTATCGTGAGTCGAAGCAAAGTCAAAAAAGATAAGTCTTTAGTGATTTATGGAGCAGGAAGGGCAGGTTTGAGCCTTGAAGAAGAGTATAAAAATACACCTTATAAGATAAAATACTTTATAGATGACGATAAGGCTTTGCAAAAAAGAAGTATAGATGGTATCAAGATTATTTCAAAAAAGAAGTTAAAAGACAATGTGACTTATGGAGATAAATTTGATTTGTTAGTTATAGCAATGCCCTCAGCCAAAGCAGGGCGCATAAAGGTCATCTATCAAAAGCTTAACGGCTACTTTAAAGAAATTAAAGTGCTTCCATCTCTTGATTTGGTTCTTAGTGACAAACCTTTTGTTAAGCAATTAAAATCTATATCCGTTGATGATTTGCTCGCACGACATCCTCAAGATTTAGACAAAAAAGCAATATCCTCTTTTTTAAAAGACAAAAAAGTTTTGGTGAGTGGAGCTGGAGGAAGCATAGGTAGTGAGATTTGTAGGCAATGTATAAAATATGGTGTGCGTGAACTTTTTGTCTTAGACCACAGTGAATATAACCTATATACTATATGTGAAGAGCTTAACTCTAAATGTGTGAAATCATTTATGCATAGTGTATTAAATCAAAAAGCTCTTGAAAAGACTATGCTTACATGTAAACCTGATGTCATCATTCATGCTGCAGCTTACAAACATGTGCCTTTAGTTGAAGAGAACATAGATGATGGAATTGAAAACAATATAATTGGCACGAAAAATTGTATAGATATGGCTATCAAGTACGGTGTGGAGAAGTTCATACTTATTTCAACTGACAAAGCAGTTCGTCCTACCAATGTCATGGGTACAACTAAAAGAATATGTGAATTATATGCTGGAAATGTAGATTCTAAAAATACTGAAATCGTGGCAGTAAGGTTTGGTAATGTTTTAGGAAGTAGTGGTTCAGTGATACCAAAATTTAAGAAACAAATAGAAAAAGGTGGCCCTATAACTGTAACCGACCCAGAGATTACTCGCTATTTTATGCTCATACCTGAAGCTTGCGAATTGGTTCTGCAAACAGGAGCTATCGCTAGAGGCGGTGAAATATTTATCCTTGATATGGGAGAGCCTATAAAGATAGTAGATTTGGCGAAAAAGATGATAGAATTAAGTGGTAAAGACGACATAGATATAGAATTTTCAGGACTAAGACCTGGAGAAAAACTATATGAAGAGTTACTCATAAATGACAGCGATAAAGAGACAAAATACAGCTCCATTATGGTGGCAAAAAAGACTGCATATGAGATAAATAAGTTAAATGATAATATACAAGAATTGCTCACATGTAAAGATAAAATTAAAAAACTTAAAGAGATAGTGCCTGAATTTACCCATAAGATATAAAATATTGGTATAATATACTCATGAAAATAACAAATGAAAACGAAAAACTTGAGTCCATAAGTTGCGTAGGACTTGTGACTAAGCCAAATGATACTAACCTTGGAAGTTATTATAATCGCATAAAAGCAGCACTTGAAAAATATAGTGTAAGATTGATTGTTGAACTAGATAGTGCTAAAAATTTAGATACAACTGGCGTAAGTTTTGAAGAGATGTGCGAAAAGAGCGATTTTATAATCTCTTTGGGTGGAGATGGCACTCTAATCTCTGTTTGTAGGAGAAGTTATCGCTATGACAAGCCAGTTTTGGGTATCTATGCAGGACAACTTGGATTTTTAACAGATATAAAATCAGATGAAATTGAAGAGTTTATGGATAATCTTTTTTTGGATAGATATAGAATTGATAAGAGAATGTTGTTAGAAATCTCATTGCAACAAGGTGCAAAAATTAAAAAAATTGTGGCCTTCAATGATGTCGTATTTGCTAGAGATAATATTTCTACTATTTCTACGATAAATGCCTATGTGAGAGGACAGATGATAAACTCCTACAGAGGAGATGGACTGATTGTTTCGACTCCAACAGGCTCAACCGCGTACAATATATCTGCTGGTGGACCGCTTGTATATCCATTGGCAAAAATTTTGATTTTAACTCCTATCTGTCCACACTCTTTAACCCAAAGACCCTTGGTGTTACCTATTGATTTTGATATACAATTCAAAAGCGATGATGATGTATTGATTGTGATAGATGGACAAGATAGGTATAAGATGAAAGATTTTGATAATGTTGTTATAAAGATAGCAAATAAAAGTGCAAAACTCATACATTCACTAGAGCGAAATTATTTTGATATATTAAAAGAAAAACTAAATTGGGGAAGTAAATGATAGAAAGGATATACCTAAAAGAGCATTTTTCTTTTAATCAATGTGAGCTAAATTTTAAGCCAGGCCTAATAGCTTTTACAGGAGCTAGTGGAGCTGGAAAATCTGTTTTGATGCAAGCTGTGTTGTCATTGTTTGGGTATGGTGATGCGAGTGCAAGTTTGATTGAAGCAAGTGTTGTAAATGATATAGATATGGGTGAATTTGGGATTGAGAATGATGAGGTAAATATCTTTAAATTGATAAAAACAAAAACTGCAAGGTACTTTATAAATTCACAAAATATATCTAAAAAAAATATCAATAAAATATCTAAAAAATTTATAAATTATCTTAGTGTAAAAGATGATGGAGAGTTTGAAAATGTAAGATTGCTTGAGCTTCTTGATGCTATTTGTGCTAAAAAAGATTCTTTACATGTAGAGATTTTAAAAGATTTTGATGTAAAATATATAGTATATAAAACGTTATTTACAAAGTTATCACAAATACTAGAAAAAGAGAAGAAAGTAGAAGAGTTAAAAGATTTTGCCAAGTATGAAATCAGTAAGATTGAAGAAATTAATCCAAAAGTTGGTGAAGATGAAGAGCTTATGCAAAAGAAAAAATCAATTTCAAAAAAAGAGAAGATTGAGGTAGCACTAGAGCAAGCATCAGCTGTATTTGATAGCGAAGGAAGTGTAAATGAAGCTTTGAGTTTGATGGAAAAAGATAGCTCCTTTTTTGATGAGTGTATGAATGAATTAAGAGCTGAATTTGAGATGCAAAAAGAGAGATTGGATGATCTAGAAGATGTTGTTATCGAGGATTTGCTTGAACGAATAGAGAAAATTGCAGGACTTAAAAAAAGGTATGGAAGCATAGAAGAAGCACTTGTTCAAAAAGAGATAAAATTAAAAGAGTTAGCAGAATATGAAAATATATCTTTTGAAAAAAGTGAGTTAGAAAAACAATACAAAACTGCTTTGAATGAGATAAAAAGTTTATGCAAAAAAATATCAGATAATAGAAAAGCAACGCTTATCTTGATGAATGAAAATATAAATTCTTATTTAAAAGATTTATACATGAGTGATGTGGTTTTAACTATAAAGAATAAAGACTTAGATGAATTAGGCTGTGATGAAGTTGTAGTAAATCTTGGAAGCGTTGAGTTAAAAAAGATCAGTTCTGGTGAATACAATCGTCTTAGGCTTGCATTTTTAGCCAGTAGGCATGAGTTCTTAAAAAGAGATGGTGGAGTTTTGATTTTGGATGAGATTGATTCCAATTTAAGTGGAAAAGAGTCGATGAGTGTTGCAAATGTGCTTTTGGAATTGTCTAAAAAATACCAAATATTTGCCATATCTCATCAACCGCAACTTTCCTCTAGGGCAAATATGCATTTTCTAGTAGAAAAAAATGGCTCTCAAAGCACTGTAAGACTTTTAAATGAAAATGAAAGAATAGAAGAGTTGGCTAGAATGGTAAGCGGGGATCAAGTGCACAAAAAAGCCATAGAATTTGCAAAATCGTTAATGGAGTAGGAATGAAAGAAAGAATATTGATTATTGAAGACAATAGGGCATTGTCAAAAATTTTAACTAAAAAGATGGAGAAAAACTTAGATTATGAGGTCGTTCAAGCTTATAGTTATGACGAGGCTGAAGAAATTATAAATGAAAATGATGATTTTTTTATCACGCTTTGTGATTTAAATCTTCCTGATGCACCTGATGGTGAAATAGTAGATTTTGTTATATCTAAGGGTTTGCCCGTTATAGTTTTAACAGGTAGCATAGATGAAGATTTACGTAAAGAGATGCTCGGAAAAAATATAGTTGACTATGTTTACAAGGGCAATATAGAAGATGTGAATTATATATTTACTCTTATCCAAAGACTTAGTAAAAATCGCGATATAAAAGTTTTGGCAGTTGATGATTCTTTAGTTTTTAGAAAAGAGATAAAAAAACTGTTACAAAGTCAAATGTTTAGCGTTCTTATAGCAGCACATGGAGAAGAAGCACTAAATTATCTTGAAAATAATCAAGACATTAAGTTGGTTTTGACTGATTTCAATATGCCTGTAATCGATGGAGTTGAATTGACAAAAAATATACGAGAAAAACATGATAAAGATGATATGCCCATAATCGGAATGACTGGTAGCGAAGATCATCTAGTCTCTGCAAAATTCTTAAAAATTGGTGCAAATGATTTTATAAATAAACCTTTTAGTAAAGAAGAATTGATTTGCAGAATCAATAATACCCTTGATGCAAAAGAGCATCTTGAGATGGTTACTGAGATGGCTAATAAAGACTTTATGACAAAAGCGTACAACAGAAGGTATTTCTTTCAAGAGGTGGAGAGCTTCTACAAGACAAATTCAAATTTTGCAATTGCCATGATTGATATCGATTTGTTTAAAAAAATAAATGATAAATACGGGCATGATCTTGGGGATCTTGTGATTATAACTTTGGCAAATACACTTAAATACCACACAAAAGGTTCAGATTTGGTTGCAAGATTTGGTGGGGAAGAATTTTGTATTGCGTTAAGAGATGTGAATAGAAAACAAGCTATTGGCTTTTTCGCAAAGCTAAGAAAAGAGATTTCAGATATAAGTATCAATACGATAAATGTAAAGATAAAATTTAGTGTTTCTATCGGAGTAGCTTTTAGTAGTGATAGAAAAATTGATGAGCTTTTAAAAGAAGCAGATGAAGCACTATACAGAGCCAAGGAAAATGGAAGAAACAGAGTGGAGATAGCATGATTATAGATACTCACACACACCTTGATGATAAAAGGTATATAGACGATTTAGATGAAGTTATAAAAAGAGCAAATGATGGAGGAGTCAAGGGCTTTATAATTCCAGGAGCCGATATTGATGATTTACAAAGAGCAAAAGAAATTTCACATAGATATGAAAATGTTTTTTATGCAGCAGGAGTTCATCCATATAATCTTGAAGGTTATGATGAAGAAATCTTAAAAAATTATCTTAAAGACGAAAGATGCGTAGCAGTTGGTGAGTGCGGGCTTGACTATTTTAGACTACCAGAAAATGAAGATGAAAAATTGGCGGTCAAGAAAAATCAACAAGAAATTTTCATAAATCAAATCAAATTAGCAAAAGAGCTTAAAAAACCTATTATCGTTCATATTCGTGATGCAAATGATGACAGTAGGAAAATCTTAGAAGAGTATAATGCAGGAGAATTTGGTGGAGTATTACACTGTTATAATGCTTCAAAACATCTTTTACCTCTTAGCGAAAAAGGATTTTATTTTGGGATTGGTGGTGTATTGACATTTAAAAATGCTAAAAATTTGGTTGAAATTTTACCAGATATTCCAAAAGAAAAACTCCTTATCGAAACAGATTCTCCATACCTTACACCTACTCCTCATCGTGGGGAGCGAAATGAGCCGTTTTATACAACTTTTGTAGCCAAGAAGATGTCTGAAATTTTAGGCTTGAGTCTTAGTGAAATAAAAGAAAAAACATCCAAAAATGCAAAAGCACTTTTTGGATTAAACCTTTAAAAAGCGTAAATTAGGTAGAATATAAGCTATTTTTAGCCAAAAGGGGCACAATGCTAAAATTTATATTAACAATCCTTTTATTTTTACAAACTAGCTATGCTTTTTTGATAACACAAAACAATTATAAAGAACAAGCATTGGTGCTTAAAAGTTTTGATATTGATTCAAACTTTTTGATTGATAAAGTTTTTATTGATATGAAAGATAATGTAGATAGATATAGAACAAAGCATTTCTTGAAAGTCTTAGAAGAGGGCAACAGGTTCGTCCCATACCTTAGAAAGCTGATAAATGAAGCTGGAATACCTGAAGCTTTTTTATATCTTGCTATGGCAGAATCAAACTTTACCCCTACAGCTTACTCTAGAGCTAGAGCTTCTGGCATCTGGCAGTTTATGCCTTATACCGCAAGAAAATTTGGCTTAAAAATTAATTCTTATGTAGATGAAAGACGAGACCCTATAAAATCAACTGTTGCTGCCATTAAGTATCTAAAGTATTTGCATGCAATATTTGGCAAATGGTATCTTGCTGCTATTGCATATAATTGTGGTGAAGGAAGAGTGAAAAAAGCTATCAGAAGAGCTAAAACTGATGATTTAAGTGTTTTATTGAATGCAAGAAAAAAATATATTCCACGAGAAAGCAGGCTTTATATTAGAAAAATTGTTATGATGGAAAGTCTTGCAAATAATTCAAATTTTATACTTGGAAATGATTCCGATTATCTACTAAACCGCGGAACTGTAGAGACTTTTGCAAAAGTTTATGTAAAACAAGGCACATCTTTCGCTTCTATTGCTTCAAGTGTAAATCTCTCACTTAAGCAGTTTAGGTCATACAATCCACAATATAGATACAATTTTGTGCCACCACGCAAGGGAAAATACCGTGTGTATATTCCTTATGATAAACAAATCTCATTTAAGGAAAATTTTGATCCAAAGAAATCGCAAGGTAAGTTTTATGTGCATATCGTGAAAAAAGGTGATTCGCTGTATAAACTTGGAAAAAGATATGGTATAAATTATAGAGTTATTAAAGATTTTAATCGTTTAAAATCAAATTTCCTTAGACTCAGACAATCACTTGTGATTCCTGTGTTAAAACCAACTACGATAAGATATACTATAAAAAGAGGTGATACTATAGGTAAAGTCTCTAAAAGATTTAAAGTTGCAGTCAATACAATCATGAGAATCAACAATAAGAAAAATTCAATGGTAAGAATTGGAGAGAAAATTGTACTTCCTCAATCGTACTAAATATCTTGTAATATTCCTTGTAATTTTACTTTTTGCGGGATGTAGTTCAAGACAAACTTATTATTCTGGCTATCAAAGAAATTATACAACGCCTAGACATGTAAAGATAAATAATTCTAAAAATATGCAAAAAGCGACCATGCGACCATATCGAGTAGGTGGTAAAACATATTATCCAACTACTGTAAGCAGTGGTGATGTATTTAGTGGGATTGCTAGTTGGTATGGCAAGGATTTCCATGGTAAGAAAACTTCAAATGGTGAATATTACAATATGTATGATATGACTGCGGCTCATAAAACATTGCCCATGAATACTATGGTAAGAGTTACAAATCTCAGAAATTCTAAAAGTGTAGTTGTGAGGATAAACGATAGAGGTCCATTTGTGAGGACAAGGATTATAGATTTATCTTATGCAGCCGCATCAAGGCTTGGGGTTATCAGAAGTGGAACAGCACCAGTAAGACTCGAAGTACTTGGTTTTGGAGGATTGATTAGAGCAAATAAATCAAAACCAAGTAGTGTTAGTTTGGGTAATTATCTAGTGCAAATTGGTGCTTTTAGAAAGAAATCTGGGGCCAAGAGATATGCACAAAGATATCTAAGCGTAGAGGCTAGATATAAATCAAAAGTCAAAGAATATATGTTAGACGGCTATCCTATATATAGAGTTTATCTAAGTGGATTTAATAGTGAAGCCGAAGCAAGAGACTTTATAGCAAGAGGTGAGTTTGCTGGGTCATTTATAGTAAGATAAGGAAGAGTAATGCTAAAGGAAATAAATAGAAAAACAAAAGAAACAGATATACAAGTAAAAGTAAATTTAAATGGTGTTGGAGATATTCATGTCGATTCAGGTATCGGTTTTTTTGATCATATGCTAGAAGCTTTTTCAAAACACTCTTTTATCGATTTAGATGTTACATGCAAGGGTGATTTACATGTAGATTTTCACCATAGCGTTGAAGATGTCGGGATTGTGATAGGACAGGCTTTAAGAGATCTTATATACCCTATAGAAAATATTGAAAGATTTGCAAATAGCGTGGCAGTTATGGATGAAGCTGCAGTTGAATGCGATATGGATTTAAGCAATAGAGCCTTTTTAGTGTTTGACTTAGATATCGTTGGTAAAATTGGTGATTTTGATGTTGAGTTGTGTGAAGAATTTTTTAGAGCAGTTGTCGTAAATGCTGGGATGAGTGTACATGTAGTAAAACTTAGAGGAAAAAATTTACACCATATAGTAGAGGCTGCCTTTAAATCATTTGCTTTGTCTTTAAGAAGAGCTTTGAGAGAAAATAAAAGAGCTGGAACTCCTAGCACTAAGGGTGTAATTTGATTGAATTATTGGTTTTAGATGTTGATGGCTGTATGACCGATGGAGGCATTATATACTCAAATAACGCAGAAGAATCTAAGGTGTTTAATGTAAAAGACGGTTTAGCGATTGCAACTTGGATAAAATTAGGAAAAAAAGTTGCGATTATCACTGGTAGGTCTTCAAAGATTGTAGAAATTAGAGCCAAAGAGTTAGGAGTAAATTTTTTATTTCAAGGTGTTAATAATAAAAAAGAAAGATTAGATAAAATCTTAAAAAGTGA
>JALUXT010000095.1 GCA_027013245.1 Campylobacteraceae bacterium | reverse complement strand
GCTTTAGTTAAATATTTTGAAGAAAAAGACCAAAGCGTATATCTAAGAGAAGTTAAGTATGCACTAGGTGATGATGATTATATGTATGAAATACACATTCTCTAAGGTATAAAATTGTCAAAAAAATTATATATTGAGACTCTTGGGTGTGCTATGAATGTTCGTGACAGCGAGCACATGATAGCTGAACTTGAAGATAAGGAAGATTATCACTTAACTGATGATTTGAGCCAAGCTGATTTGATTTTGATAAATACATGCAGTGTTAGAGAAAAACCTGTTAGCAAACTCTTTTCAGAGATTGGTGTTTTTAACAAGCATAAAAAAGATGGTGCAAAGATAGGTATTTGTGGATGTAGTGCTAGTCATCTTGGGAAAGATATATTTAAAAGAGCTCCGGAAGTAAACTTTGTACTTGGCGCAAGAAATGTATCTAAGATTACAGAAGCAGTAAAGAGCGATAAGTTTATAAGTGTGGATATAGATTATGATGAGAGCAGTTACGCTTTTAGTGAATTTAGAAACAATCAATACAAAGCTTTTGTAAATATATCTATCGGTTGTGATAAAAAATGCACATATTGTATAGTGCCTCACACTAGAGGTGATGAGATTTCTATACCGGCTCAATTGATAATAAATGAAGCTAGAAGAGCTGCAAAAAATGGTGCTAAAGAGATATTTTTACTTGGTCAAAATGTTAATAATTATGGCAGAAGATTTAGTGATAAGGCACACCAAAAGATGGATTTTAGCGATCTGTTGGATATGGTGAGTGAGATTGATGAGGTTAGTCGAATCAGGTTCACATCTCCACACCCTTTACATATGGGCGATAAATTTTTAGAAGTATTTGCAAAAAACCCAAAAGTTTGTAAATCTATGCATATGCCATTACAAAGTGGTTCTACTCGTCTGCTCGAAAAGATGAAGAGAGGCTACTCAAAAGAGTGGTTTTTGAATAGAGCTTTAAAACTAAGAAGTATGGTGCCAGATGCTTCAATCAGTACAGATATAATCGTAGGATTTCCAGGTGAGAGTGATGAAGATTTTGAAGACACGCTTGATGTGATGAAAAAAGTAAAATTTGAGCAGATTTTTTCTTTTAAATACTCCCCAAGGCCTTTAACAAAAGCTGCTGAATTTACAAACCAAGTTGATCCGCAAGTCGCATCGCAAAGACTGCAAAGACTCCAAGATTTGCAAGAGAAGATTTTAGATGAAATCTCATTGACAAAAAAAGATAAAGAATACAAAGTATATTTTGAAGAAAAAAGAAACAATGGGCTATTGGCAGGTAAAAGCGACAATAACGCACTAGTGCAAGTTGAAGGCAAAGATGAATGGCTTGGGATGATTAAAACAGTGAGGATTACAAACCCTAAGCGTTTGTCAATGTATGGCGAAGTTATTTAGTAAAGATTTTAAGAGAAAAATATTATTAAAAGTTGCACCAAGATTAGTTTTTATTTTTTTGAATGTTTTATACTTTACATGTAAGAAAAATTTTCACAGCATTACAAAAGCGAAAGATATACCAAAACCTGCAATTTTTACTTTTTGGCATGGTGAGCTTTTGCCATTGCTCAAAGGTTATATAGATTTTAGGCAAAGCACAGAAATAGACACTATGATAAGTGCGCATTTTGATGGTGAATTGATAGCAAAAGTTGTTAGTTTATATAAAGGAGGCTCCATTCGAGGGAGTTCGACAAAGGGCGCGATTAAAGCTTTGAAATCTTCTTTTAAGTCTATCGCCAAAAATAGAGATTTAGGAATTACGCCAGATGGTCCAAAGGGCCCAAGGCATAGCGTGGCGGATGGGATTGTACTGATTTCAAAGAAGAAAAATGTGCCAATCGTGACTTTAAACTGTAAGCCTACTTCGTATTGGCAGATGAAAAGTTGGGATAAATTTGTGATTCCTAAGCCGTTTAGCACACTTGATATTTTTGTAGGAGAGCCATTTTATTTGGGTGATTTAACGATTGAAGAGTCAAAAAAATTGATAAAAGAGAGGTTGATGGAAAATGCTATCTAAAATCGTGTTGGTAATTGTAACTTTTTTATTTTTATCTCTTAGTGTCATTTATTTTATGGGAAATTCTTCGTATCAAAACTCATTTGAATCAAGATTTTATTATTTTATAGGGAATTATTCCAAGGCTTATGAATTGGCGAAAAAAGCGTATGATGAGGATTCTTACAATAAAATGGCTTTTACAGTTTTAACACAAAGTAAAATCGCAAAAGAGTATGTGGATTATATAAAAGCTGGCAATGAGTATTTTGGTAAAATAGATAAAATAAGTTCAAAAAAACTATATAAAGATGGAGATAAAGTTCGTGTCAAGTTAATATGTGAAGTAATGATTGGCAACTATGAAAAATTGGTACCAACAAAGCTTACAGATAAGGACTTAGTGAAAAATGCCAAGCAAATGTATGATAAATTTAAGCAACTATATCAACAATTATTTTAAATGGCATCATTTTTGCTTTGCTTTAAGCTAATATTTCATAAAATATAAAAACAAATAGTAAAGAAAGGTTATTTTCTAGTATGATGCAAAAATATTTTACAAATCTTTTTATAAGTATTGTAGCAGAGGATAACTCGTACAAAGTATTTTGCAAAGCTATAAAAAACTCAAAACAAAAGGATAAGTTTGAAAAGATTTTTCCTGTAAAAGCAAATGCAGAATTTTTAAATAAAGATTTAGAAGATTACCTTATATCATTGCAAGATAAATATAATTTTGCTTACATTGCCTTTTTGCTGGACTCTATGGGACAAGGTGCTGTAAAAGGTGTGCAAGCAGAAGATTTTACAAAATTTAATGTTGATTTTAAAAACATAAAAAGTGTAAAATTTGACACTTGGTCAGCTTACGCTTCATTTATAGATATTAATTGGTTGCATAAAAAATACTCAAAGGTAGGATTGGATTTTATATATTCTCCTTTTGCTCTTTTGTATACTCTTCTTGCTGAGCATAAGTTAAAAATTAAATCTACTCTTTATTTGCTTAATCAAAAAGACTCCGTTACTTTGGCTGTATTTAAAGAAGGCACATTAGATTTTGGTGTTTTTTATAAAATAATCATAGAAGATGGCCTTGATAGTGCTGAAAGTGTTGAAAACTGGGAGGAAGAAGAGGAAGCTCAGGGTGTTGAAAATCTAGCGACTCTGGATGAAGAATCACAGGCTGATGATGAAATGATGGATTTGAGTGAACTCGATACGCTAGATGATGATCTTCAAAGTGAGGAATTTTTAAATACAGATGGTACCCAAGGCACGGTTGATTACAAAGATGAAGAAGATGATGATGAAGGCATGGAAGATATAGCTTTGTATGGGCGAGATTTGCATATATTTAGATTTTTAAATAGAGCATTAAAAGAATATTATAATAATCCAACTTATGAGAGTGATTTTATAGAAAATATGGTTATTTTTGATGGCTATGATATGAGCAAAGAGATAATCCAAAGCTTAGAAGAAGATTTGTATTTGGATTTAGAGATGCATAAAATAGATGTTAGCGAGATGGTTTGCGATATGTCAATAAAGGAAATTTATGACTAGTTATAGTTTTATAAAGCCAAGAAAAAAACATCTGTTTTCTGCATTTTCTAAGATATGGATAGCTTTTATAGCTTTTATAACTTTCTTACTGATTGCTTTTGGTGTTTTCTTGCTTGTCAAAATAGCAATATATAAAAAAGATACTATTAAAATAAACAATGAAAGAGCTATGCTTGATAAAAAAATCAACGAAAAAGATGATTTTATGGAGTACCTTTTAAGACAAAAATCATTAGGAGAGGAGATATTTTCTAGTAATACTCTTTTGAAAGATAGCATGAAAAATCTTTTTGATTTGGTTCCTGATCAGATTACTCTAAGTAGAGTCATTATCAAAAAAGATTCTTTGATTATATATGGAAAAACTCCCACTAAAGATTCTTTTAATTTTCTTTTATCTGCTCCTTTAAAATCAATCTTTTCAACAAGTAATACTATGTTCTATCTGACTTCCGAGGGTTGGTATAATTTTGTTAGTACAAATAAAATCACAACGATGGACAGCTTCAGTGAATAATACAGATAGAAGTTTGGAAAAGATAAACATCATAAAATTATTGATATTTTTATCGATTTTTATAGCTATTACTCTTGTTTTAATCCTAGCTCTAATATTGCCAAATGTAAAGCAATATCGAGTTTATAGAAGCCAATACAATAATGCAGTCGTTCATAAGGTAAGAGTGCAAAATGTTTTGGATGGAAGGATTAAAGAGTTAAAAAATTTAAATATTAAAAATAAGAAAGTTTTTGATTCTTTTAAACACGAGTTTAGAAAAGATGAGTTTATATCATTTGCAAATAAATTTTTCAACAAAGTTTCACTAAAAGAAGTAAAAAAAAGTATATATAAAAAAGAGTTTAGAGTTTATGAATTAAATGTTACATCAACTCTAAAAACACCTATTAATTTTTACAAATTTTTAGATGGCTTGAATCACTATCAAAATATAATCCAAGCTGATTTTCCGATTGATTTAAAATCAAATGGAAAAACAATAAATTCTACATTTAAGATAAAAGTTTTTGGACTTCTTGTTTTAAAGAAATGATATCAAAATTTTCATTATATAAATATGGTCTTATTTTAGCAGGTATTTGATTTAACCTGCAAGATTCTTTAAAATCTTTTGGCATATTTACCTTTATAAAAGGCGAGATAAATATAAAATCCTTCTCAAAAACTATCGCAATTTTACCACTTATCACACAATCTTTTGTTTTTATTATTTCATCTCTTGCAGCTGAGCTGATAAGAACTCCTATTTTTTTTACAATTTTATCAATTTGTCTTATATTTTTTAAATCTTCTTTATCCCTTTTGATGACAAAGAGATCTTTTATCCTCAACTCTTTTTTTGGCAAAAGAAGATTTATATCAGCATCTAAATACTCAAAACTTTTTACCAATCCACTTTCAAAATCTTTTATAAAAGAGTTTGCATATTTTTCTCTTATTTGATTTCTAGTGTATTTAAAATCGCTATTGCTTTCATCTACAAAGTATCTTATATCGTTTGCTAGTAGAAAGTTTTTAAGTGAATTTTTGCTCACATGTAAGAGTGATCGTACTATATTAAAATCCTCTCTTTTTTCTATTTCACTCATGCCAATCATCTCAACCAAACCACTTCCTTTGCCAAGTTGCATCAAGAACCATTCTAATTTATCATTTAGATGATGAGCTGTAAGTAGGTTTGTGTAGGCATTTTCTTTTATAACTTTAGTAAAAAATCCATATCTCTCCTGCCTTGCATTGTGTTCAAAATTCGCAATTTCGAGCTTACATGTATGTAAAAAAAGTTTCTTTTTGTATGAATTGCATAGCTCTTTAGCATATCTAACTTCATCTTTGCTTTGGGCTCTCGTATTATAATCAACTATCGCCAAATCAAACTCAATGCCATGGGATTTAAGTATAAAAAACAATGCACTAGAATCAATTCCAGCAGAAAACGCTAAAAGATTCTTGTTTGTTTTTAAAAAATCTACAGTAGATTTATGCAGTTGCGGTAACTGTTGCAAGTAACTTATCTCCGGCTAATTCTGTTATCTTTGCTCTGTAGCATTTACTGATTTCAAGTTCTCCAATTAGGGAATCATTTATAAGAATTTCACCATCTATGTCTCTATCCCAAGATAATTTTTTGGCTCCTATGAAAAGTTCATGTTCGCTACTTTGCCCCTCGGTCACTAAGATTAGCTCTTTGCCTATCTCTTTTTCAAGACTTTTTTGTGTTTTTCTCTCGATTATCTCATTTAAGATTTCAATTCTTTTGTTTATAGTTTCCTGCGATATCTTATCTTCCATAGTGTAAGCTAGTGTATCTTCTTCATCTGAATATGAAAATATACTAACTCTATCAAAATCAAAATCTTCTACAAAAGAGCATAATTCTTTAAACTCATCATCACTTTCGCCCGGATGCCCAACTATAAAACCCGTCCTTAAAAAACTATCTTTTGATGCTCTCATGATGCTTAAAAGCTCGAGTATTCGCTCTTTGCCAGCTCCTCTTTTCATCCTTTTTAGCATATCGCTGTTTATATGCTGAATTGGCATATCAAAATAATTATGAAAAATTTTAGAATCGATTATCTTTTGGAGAAGTTCGTTTGAAGTAGTAGTTGGGTAAAGATATAAAATCCTAGCACTTTTTACGCCTTCTATGTTTTCAGCCATATCTATGAGTTTTATCAATCCCTCTTTTTCATCCAAATCTCTTAAATACGAGCTACTGTCTTGTGAGATAAAACTAAAATCATAATATCCTTGTGCCCTCAGTCGCACAAGCTCCTTTTTTACAGACTCTAAGCTCCTTGAGAGTAATTTTCCTTTAAAGCCAGGTATGGCACAAAAACTACAAGTTTGATTGCAACCCTCGCTTAATTTTACATAAGTATGATGGTTTGAGCCAGTTATCACCCTTTGCTCATCATCTATCAGATAAGTTGAATTTGAAAATATATTTTGTCTTTTATTTATGATTTCATCTATCTTATCATAATCACCAACACCAGTAAAAAGGTCAACTTCTTTAAGCTCTTTTTTCAATTCTTCTTTATATCTTTGCGTTAGACATCCACTTACCACCAAAAGTGAATCTTTTTTTCTCTGCTCATGAAGTGAAAATATGGTGTCTAGACTCTCTTCTTTTGCTGCTCCTATAAATCCACAAGTATTTACTATCAAAACATCGGCACTACTGGCATCGTCAGTTAATTCATAATCCCTAAGTCGTCCAAGCATCACCTCAGAATCTACTAAATTTTTATTGCATCCTAAGCTTACTAAGTGTAGTTTTTTGTTCATTTTTATATCCATAAATTATCTATCAATCTTGTGTCACCAACAATGGCCACTACTAGAATGATGCTGTTTTTTAAAACTATTTTATCTATCTTATTAAAATCTCTATCTACAATCTCTATGTATTCTATATTCATGTTTTCCATGGTTTCACTCATAATTTTTTTAATTTTTTTACAATCAAAAATACCTTTTATCATGGCATGTGATGCAACCTTTAAGGATTTTGAAATTTTTAAAGCCTCTATTCTATCTTCCAAGCTTAAATATAAATTTCTACTAGAAAGAGCAAGCCCATCCTCCTCACGCACTATTTCACACCCTATAATATTAACATCAAGAAAAAAGGAATTTACCATATTTTTGATTAGGTATAGCTGTTGAGCATCTTTCTTGCCAAAATAAGCATTTGTTGGATTTACTATGCCAAATAGTTTTAACACAACTCTCAAAACTCCATCAAAATGTCCTGGTCTTTTCAATCCTTCTAATATATAACCCTTTTTGTTTGGAGCTAAAATTTGAGGCTCAACTTCACTATACATCTCTTTAGTATTTGGGATAAAAACGGCATCAACTCCAGCTAATTCGCAGATTTTTATATCCGCCAGCTCTCTTTTTGGGTAAATATCCAAATCTTCACCAGGTAGAAATTGAGTAGGATTTACAAATATAGACACTATGGTCTTGTCATTTTGTTCAACAGAGTTTTTTATCAAGGATAGGTGTCCATTATGCAATGCTCCCATCGTTGGAACAAGGCCCACACTTCCTTTTAAGTTTTTTCTGTAGTTTTTTAACTCATTTATAGTTTTAAATATTTTCATTTTAGTCACTTTATTGTAAAATATTACTAATCGTTTAATTAAGGTTGGTATCATATACCAAATTAAACCATAACTAAACACTTTAATGGCTCAATTTTGTTTCCAATTGCTGTTAAAATTTTGCAGGTCTAGCGTTAGCTAAATCAAGAAATTTTAATAGTGAGTGGGGACAAAAGTGAGCCACCCAAAGGGAAAGTAGCTAAGCCACAACCTTTAGCACTTTAAAGTTTTGAATTACATAAAGTAGTTCTGCAACTTTAAAACACTAAATCTTATGGCTTATCTACTTTTTAAAGTATTTAGTTATGGTTTAATTTGGTATTATACCTAAAAGGAAATAAATTTGGACAATTACGAATACACAGAACTTTTAAAAAAACTAACTACTAAAATCGACAATATAGCTCAAATTATAAATCCGAAGAAAATCGAACAAAGACTCGAAGAGATACAAGCAGTCGAACAAGATGCCTCTTTTTGGGAAGATGCAAAAAAAGCAGGGGTTATCCAGAAAGAGAAAACCAAGATTAACCAAACTTTGCAAAAGTATCTTGAAGCCAAGAAAACAGTGGATGATAGTGCAGATTTATACGAAATGGCTCGTGAAGAAGGAGACGAAGAGAGTATAAATGACCTATTTGATGAGTCGAAAAAGTTAGAAGATTTGATAATAAAACTAGAAATTGCCATGATGCTTAGTGGTGAAAATGACTCAAACAATGCGATAGTGAGTATCCACCCAGGTGCTGGTGGAACTGAGTCGCAAGATTGGGCAAATATGTTGTATCGCATGTACCTTAGATGGGCGGAGAGAAGCAACTACAAGATAGAAGTTTTAGATTATCAAGAAGGAGATGAAGCTGGCATAAAAGATGTGAGTTTTATGGTAAAAGGTGAAAATGCCTATGGATATCTAAAAGTAGAAAATGGAGTACATAGACTTGTGAGAATTTCACCATTTGACTCAAATGCCAAAAGACATACTTCATTTAGCTCCGTTATGGTAAGCCCTGAAGTAGATGATGATATAGATATAGTTATAGAAGAAAAAGATATCAGAGTAGATACATATCGTTCGAGTGGAGCAGGGGGTCAGCATGTAAATAAGACGGATTCTGCTATAAGAATCACACACATAGAAACGGGCGTAGTAGTGCAATGTCAAAACGACAGAAGCCAGCATAAAAATAAAGCAAATGCACTAAAAATGTTGAAATCAAGGCTATATGAAGTAGAACAAGCAAAGCAACAAGCCATAAAAGATGGAGTAGAAAAAAGTGAGATAGGTTGGGGGCATCAAATCAGAAGTTATGTCCTAGCCCCATACCAACAAGTAAAAGACAACAGAAGTGAAGTTGCATACTCACATGTAAGCAACATATTAGATGGTGACATAACAAAAGTCATAGAGGATGTGCTGATAAGTATAAATACAATAAAATAAAAAGGATGAACATGAGAAGAGATGCTATTTTGAGACAATTAGGTTATAGTGTAACTCCAAATGCTTTGGAGCAGGTGCAAAGAGTGATGGAAAACACTAAAGATTTTGATTATGTTGAAAAACATTTGATTTCTTTACATGATGCTTTAAAGCCAAAGTTATCATTTGTATCAATTTCTAGTACGCATGATTATTTCAAGATAAAAAATGAAGCAGGCACTACAGAGATGATAAAAAATACAAATGAAGTCATCAATCAATGGTCGAAAAAATACAAAATAGCAGTACAAAAAGTGCCAAATAAAGATACCTACTATGTATTGGGAAAAAGTGCTTGAAGAGTGATTTTAAGCTAAAAGATACTTTTGTCATCGGTGATGTACATGGCTGTTATAATACTCTTGAAAAGTTGATTAAGAAGTTGCCTAAACAAGCAAATATTATATTTGTGGGTGATTTGTGTGATAGGGGAAATTTTTCAAAAGATGTTATAGATTTTGTGATTCAAAGTGATTATCTTTGTGTCAAAGGAAACCACGAATATTTAATGCAGACATATGTACAAAATGCATTTGATAAAAAAGACTTGAGCAGTAAGTGGGCAAGTAGAAGTGGATGGGGTGGAAAACAAACCATACTAAGCTATAAAGGTGAAGAAAAGCTTTTAAAAAAGCACCTTAAATGGATAGATAAATTACCTCTTTACTTAGAAATTGAAGATTTTTTTATCACGCATGGTTTTGGTTTACCATATTACAAAAGAAAAGATGAAAAGTATCTACACTCTCTTTTTGTAAATAGAATCGATGATTCAACTCATATGAAAGATTGGGAAGATTTTAAAGCTTATAAAGTTATCAACATATTTGGTCATTGTAATTTTCAAGAAGTTTTAAGAGGCAAAAATTATATATGCCTAGATACGGGATGTTGTTATGGCAATAAACTAACAGCTATGAATCTAAAAACTTTAGAATTGGTTGAACAAAAAACAGATAAAAAAGATATCACCCCATAGTATTGTTTGGTATACTTTCTACATATATTGATTGGCTTGGAAATGCGAAACTTGAACCATTTTTTTCTACTATTCCCATAATTTTAAAATTGATATCCTCTCTGATTTCTAAAAATTTAGCACGAACTGTTGTTGTTGTGAAAAAATAGCAAGAAATACTAAGCGAACTATCTCCAAACTCATCAAAGTAAATCATGACGGTATCACTGTGAATTCCAGAATGATTTTTCAGCATGGCTCTTAAATCTTCAAGTATATTTTGCATTTGCTCTTTTGTTGTGCTATAAGTTAATCCAAGTCTAGTTTTTATCCTTCTTCTGCCCATCTTAGACCAGTTTGTGATGGGTGAGTTTGCTATGGTGGCATTTGGCACACTTATGAGAGCTTGTGTAAATGCCCTGATTCTAGTGGAGCGAATTCCTATATTTTCAATTGTTCCTTCAACTTCAGGAGTCTGTATCCAATCTCCTATCTTAAAAGGTCTATCGGTAAATATAACAAGAGAACCAAAGAGATTTGCAGCTGTATCTTTTGCTGCCAATGCAAAAGCCATACCAACTAAACCCAAAGAAGCTAAAAAAGCACTAACATTTATGCCCCAACTTTGCAATATACTCATAACAGCAACGATGATAACTAATATTTTTAGTGTTTTTACTATAAAGTTCTCTATATCACTACCTAATTTTTTACCAAATCTTGAGGAAAATTTACCGAATATGTATGTAAAATTACTCACCAACCTATGAAGAAGCCAAAATACAATAATAGTTGCAAATGTTTGGATGATTTTATCTAAAAAAACATCAAGTTTTGAAAGTTTTAACCACTCTTTAGCAATATAAAAACCAATCAAAATGATGGAAAATTTCAATGGTGCCTTTACAGCTTCAAGCACTTGGTCATCCACCTTAGTTTTAGTTTTGCTTGCCAGCTTTTCTAGGATAGTGATTATTATTTTGCTAATAATACTGCTAAAAATCAAAGTGATGATAAATATGACTGCCGCTATTATTAAGTCTTGCAAGCTGATATCTAAAATTCTATAAGCCAGTATTTCTCTAAAATTCATACGATGCCCTTTTTGTGTAATTATCATATTTTAACATACTATAAGGTATAATCATCTTAAAAATAAAGGCTTATATTGAGTGTTTCTCTTTTAGTCATCATAGGTGTTATACTTTTTTTATGTAGTGTCGTACAAGGTATCGTTGGATTTGCCTTTAATATCTTTGCGATTCCTTTGCTTATATGGAGCGGCTTGGGGCTTTCGGAGTCAATAGCCATAACTGCAATTCCCATATTTTTTCAATCAGCCACTTCTACCTATAAACTTCGCTCTCATGTTCTGTGGAAAGAGGTTGGAATCGCAAGTATATTGAGATATATCAGTATTCCTATAGGAATTTACCTATTAACTTTTATAGAATCTTTTGATAAAAGTAGCGTAAAACAGATAGTAGGAATAGCAATTTTACTTATAGTTGCAACCCAAATATTCTTTAAGATAAAACCAAGAGAATACATCAGCTTCTTTTGGACTTTTGTAGCATTTTTTACAAGTGGTTTGACGCTTGGTATGGTTTCCATGGGCGGACCTCCAGCTGTTCTTTGGGTGATGGCAAACAAATGGAATGCCATAACTTCAAGAGCATTTCTCTCGGCTCTGTTTTTCTTGGCATCACCTTTACAAATAGCACTTTTATACTATAGCTTTGGAGAGGGTTTACTTAGATTTTTTATGACAGGTTTTGCCTTTGCTCCTATCGTAGTGATAGGAACGCTTTGGGGGGTAAAGCTAGGAGTTTTGCTTGACATTGGAAAACTAAGAAAGATTGTTTTGTCTTTGTTGGTTATCACATCTTTGATATCAATATTTTCTCCATATTTA
>JALUXT010000094.1 GCA_027013245.1 Campylobacteraceae bacterium | reverse complement strand
ATCTGATATATTTTCATTTTTTGTAGCTTGTTTTGGATCTTTTTTATAAGATATGACTTCCTTTTTAAATCTATCAATCTTTGCAATATCAAGTTTTGTAACTTTTAAATTAATCATCTCCAATATACTTCTAGGGGTACTGTACCATTCTAAAACAAATGTCTTTTTCATACACTCTTTTAGTTTGTTTTCTTTAATATTATGAGAGATAGCGTACTTGTATTCACCTATTTCTTTAGTTATCTTGGCTTTTACGGGGTTGAATTCTATATATTTGAAAAGTGTAAAAAGGTAATTATCGTCAAATACATACCAAGATTTAAATCTATCTTGCCATAGGTGTCCTACTCTTTTGTATTTTTTATTGAAATATTGTGCATATTTAGCATTTATTTGTCTCATGCCACATGAGAGGTTTTCTTCTGTATTTTCTAAGAGTATATGATAATGATTATCCATAAGAGCATAGGCATGGACTGTAAATCCATAAAGTATCGAAGTTTCGTCAAGTATATCTAAAAATTTATCTTTATCTAAATCATCTTTGAAAATTAATCTTTTTTCGACACCACGATTGTATATATGGTGAAAACCTGCGGATTCAATTCTTACTTTTCTTGACATAACAAATTCCTCTGCCCCTTAAGTATAGCAAAATAAAATTCAAAATTCAAACCCTGACCCGCATAGAACTTACTTAAGAAAATCATGATTGTTGGGTGTACTATAGTTGGTTTTAACCCCATATTTTTGAAATATTTTTCTTAGGGTGCTTCTTGACATATTTAAATGTTCAGCAAGATGAGTTATGTTGCCATCTTTTTCTATCAGCACGGTATAAAATTCACGCTCAATTTCCTCTAGTATATCTTTTGCATTTTTAAGGCCTTGTTCGTTTATCTTTTGCGATATGATATCTTTTATGCTTATATCTTCTGTGTTTTGCATTTCAAACTTTATATTATCTTGCCCTACTATGTCTTCATGCGCATTTAAAACAGAGTTATAAACTGTGTTTTTTAGCTCTCTTATATTTCCATTGTAACTTCTATTTTTTAAAATTTCTAATGCTTCACTCGAAATTCCTTTTATATTGAGCTTTAAATCTTGATTTGCTTTTTTTATGAAAAAATCTACCAAAAGAGGTATGTCTTTTTTCCTTTGTTTGAGGGTCGGCACTTCCAAGCTGATTATAGAAAGTCTAAAATATAAATCTTGTCTGAATCTTTCTTTGGCAATATTGTTGTTTATATTGATATTTGTAGCTGAAACTATTCTACCCTTAAATTCCATGTCGTTGTTTCCACCAACTCTCTTAAAGGTTTTGTCTTCTAAAAATCTAAGAAGTTTGCTTTGGAGGGAGATGTCAAGTTCCCCAATCTCATCTAAAAAAAGAGTTCCATCGCCAACGGCTTCAACATAGCCCATGTGTTGTTTGTTTGCATCTGTAAAAGAGCCTTTTTCGTGTCCAAAAAATTGAGATTCAAATAGTTCTTTAGGTATGGATGCACAGTTGATAGCCAAAAATTGAGATTTTGAATTTGTAGAATTTTTATGTATAAGATGAGCTATAAGTTCTTTTCCTGTGCCAGTATCTCCTAAAATCATAACAGGTAAATCATTGTTTGCTGCGATTCCAATCTTACTATATATATCTTTCATAGTTTCAAAAGAACCTACAAACTCTTCATTTATCTTGTCCATCACCTTGATATAATCGTCTTTTTTCTCATCATATTTTTTTACTGTATCTTTTAACTGGGCAGGAGTAAAAGGTTTTTGAAGTATATCTTTTATACCAATTTTTGAAGCTTCTATCATGTTTGTAGGAGTCGTATATGCAGTCATCAGTATGACGGGTAAATTTATGTTGTGGTGGTACAGATTTTTAATCAAATCAATACCGGAAAAATCATCACTAAGCATAACATCTACTATCAAAAGGTTTATATCACTTTCTTTGATTTGCCTTCCAATATCCTCTTCTAAACCATTAAATAAAACCGTATTATATTTTGCTCTTTTTAAAATCTTTGAGACAGAATACCTAATCTCATCTTGGTCATCAATTATTGCTATTTTCATATTATTACTCCGCTTAATTACTTCCCTATTGGTAGATTTATGATAAATGTGGTTTTTTCATCATCCGACAGGTTCATTTGCCCACCTGAAAGATATACTATTTTGTAAATTGTAAAAAGTCCAAGCCCAGAACCATTGGCCTTGGTCGTAAAGAAGGGTTTGAAAATCTTTTTTCTTACACTTTTTGGTATGCCATTACCGCTATCGCTGATTTTTAATATGCTCATGTCGTCTGAATTTCTATGCCAATTTATATCTATCTCTCCGCCATTTTTTATCGCTTCAATTGAGTTATGAATTAAGTTCATAAAAATCATTTCAAATGAATTTTGACTTATTGCAACTTTTAAATCATCATCAACATTATGGGTTAGTATTATATCTTTTGTTTCCAGTTTTGGTCTTATTATTTTAATCAAATCTTCTAAAGTTGATTTTACATTTAGTGCTACTACGCCCCTTTTGTCTATTGGTTTTCCTAAAGAAAGAAAGTCGATAACCTGTGCATCCATCCTATCAAGGGTATTATTTATTATTCCTAAATCTTCATCGTCTAAATCTTCACCATCTTGAAGTAGGAGTTTTAATGGTTGCAAAAGGTTTTTAATTTCGTGAGCAAACAAAGAACTAATCTCTCCTAGGATTTTTAAAGAGTGCAAAATCTTTTCATTTTCTTCTAGTTTTGAAAGTTGTGTAATATCAGAAAAAGATATAACGAGATATTCATTTACTAAACTTATTTGATAATAAAGTGATAAGTCCTCGCCTAAATCATTTGTGATTTTTTGTTTGCAAAATGTACAAGAATTGTCTTGATAACACTTTATAAGATTTTTCACATAGGCATTTTTAAACTTCCCGTCTTCTAGTAATATTTTACTTATAGGGTGTTCATTTTGATACATTATGTTTAAATTTTCATCACAAATTATGATGAATATATCAACTGAAGCTAAAATTTGTTGATAAAATTTCTTTAGCTGCTCCTCTTTTTCAACTGATTCTTTGATTTCTTTCATCAAAAATGTTGTAGTCTTAACCAAATCAGTGATTTCATCATTTTCTACACTTTGTATCTCTTGTATATCGTCCCATTTTTTTAAAGATATAGCTTTTGCATTACTCGTCAATACATTTAATCTTTTTAGTAAGTTGTTTATAAAGTAAATAGCTAACAAGAAAGAAAAAAGAGCCGCTAAAACCATAATGAGAAAATTTATTGAAAAACTTTTTTCTAGCATATTTTTTATAGAATTCTTTTGTATATCCATAACTATGTATCCAAGTAAAACATCATCTTTTTTAAATGGCAATATAGTATGTTTGTCTTTATCATCCAAGATTGTTCCAACTCTATGCTTTTTTGTATCTGTGTGAGCTAAGACTATGAAATTCGTATCTACTATGCCAGCATTACGAATAGTCTTGTTTTTGGAAAAAGATTTTACAAATTTAAAAAGTGCCCAATTGTCATTTGCTAGTATAGAACTGGCCAAAAAATCTCTATTTGATTGAATATTGCTCTGTATCATCTCATTTATGATTTCATTTGTTTGCTTTTTGGATGTATCTATCGCTAGAAATATGATTACACTTGAGAAGATTGCAATAATCATAAAAATTAAAAATGCAAGTTTTGTATATATAGATAGAGCGTGCAGTTTTTGTAGAAATTTTCTCATTTATTGTCTTTAAGAAAATTTGTCATTTTATAGATTTTATCATAAGTTTGGCTTGATGGTTTTTCAAATTTATCTATATTCAAATGTTTTAAAATTTCTTTGCCGATTTTTGTGTTATGCATATTTAAAAAAAGGTTTTGTAGTTTTTTAAATTCGCTTTGACTTAGATTTGACCTTGCTACTATCGGCGAGATTGTAAAAGGTCCTAATTTTTGAACGATTTTTAATTTTTTTATAGCTTGTGGATGTTTTTTAACATATTGTGTTAATACTAAACTATCTACACTAGCACCATCAACAAAACCATCGATAACAGCCTTTATAGATTCTCCATGATCATATGTATATATTAGTTTCCTAAAAAAATTAGGAAAGCTATTTCCACTTTTGATGATATTATAAGTAGGCGATATGGAGCCTGAAGTAGAGTCAGGATCAGTAAATGCAAAGATTTTACCTTTAAAATCCAATAAACTTTTATAATTAGAGTCTCTTAAGGCGATTATATCAGCGTAATATTTATCATCACCATTAATGATTGGAATAGCGAGCAAATTTGCATTTTTTGTATCTTTTAACAGTGTATAGGTGGAGCTACAAACATATGCTATATCAGATTTTGATTCTTTTATATTTGAGATAACTTCCGAATAAGTTCTTGCAAATTTTATCTTGACTTTAAAGAGTGAATTGTCTTCTAAATATTTTTGCCATTGTAGATATGTTTTTAAATCTTCTTTTAGAGTTGTTCCCGTAAAAGAAAAAGTTATAGTTTTTGCATATAATCCAGAAAAAATTACTAAAATTAATAATATACTGGTAAAAATTTTACCACTGATGGAAGATTTTTTATCGTTTTTCATATTGTTCTCCTTTGCAAATATACCTAAATCTCTATATATAGGGGGTTTTAAAAAGTTGGAACGGTAATTGCGCCTATATGTATATGAATTTATGTATGGCATTATATACATATATTTTGAAAAATAGCTTTAAAGGAGTTACCATGAGTAAAGAAGAGCTTTCAAAAGTTAGCGGAAATCTAACTTTGGAAACCGATGAGTCTAGAAGAGATTTTCTGGACAAGTTTACCAAAGGGGTTTTTGGTGGATTGATGGCAACAGGTGTTGTAAGTGCACTTGCCCCAGTCCAAGCAAAAGCAAATAAGGACGGTAGTAATCTAAATTTTTCTACACCTTTTGAACCTTTTGAATTACCACCTGTTTTACCAGATGAAGATTCAATACTAAGAATGATGAGAGACATTCAAAGAGCACTTAAAAAACCAATTGAGCAAAGACATTGGAATATGGTTATAGATTTGCGAAAATGTGTCGGTTGTGATGCATGTTCAGTTTCTTGTGCTGCTGAAAATAAACTGCCACCAGGAGTGGTGTATAGACCTGTAATACAACAAGAGATAGGAACATATCCAAATGTTGGACATGTTACTCTTCCTCGCCCTTGTATGCAGTGTGATGAGCCTCCTTGTGTACCTGTTTGTCCTGCCGAAGCTACTTGGAAAAGACCAGATGGTATCGTAATCGTTGATTATGACCAATGTATAGGTTGTAGATATTGTTTAAATGCTTGTCCTTATGATGCAAGAACTTTTGACTTTGGAATGGAATACATAGATGGTACAGCTGATGCACCACAAGTTTTCTTAGGTAAAGAAAAAGCTGGTAAATACGAAACTGAAGCTTCATATGAGTATTCAAAAGAATGGAAAAGAGAAGATGACGCATCTCCTATAGGAAATGCAAGAAAATGTCATTTCTGTGTTCCAAGAATTGAAAAAGGATTATTACCTGAGTGCGTTGTAACTTGTATAGGAAGAGCAACATATTTTGGTGATGGAAATGATCCTGATAGTTTAGTTTCAGAACTCATAGCTTTGCCAAATGCATTTAGGCTCAAAGAAGAAGTTGGTACACATCCTAGTGTGTATTACATCAAGTAGGAGGATGAGATGACAAGAGAAAAAATGGGTAACATCCTTGTTTGGATTTTAATAATTGGTTTTGGAGTATGGGGATTTTCCGGTATTATGGACAGATTTGCAAATGGTCATATTAATACTGCTTATGGTTCATATATTCCATGGGGACTTTGGATTTCAGCTTATATTTGGTTGATTGGTTTATCTGCTGGTGCATTGATGATTTCTGTTATGACTTATGTATTTAATGTAGAAGCAGTAAAAAAAGTAGGAAAGATGGCTTTCTTGGTTGCGATTGCAACTTTGGTAGGTGCCATGATGGCAGTTGGAGTTGACCTTGGTCATCCACTAAGAGCTTTCAGTCTTATATTTGACCCAAATCTTCACTCTATGATGGGTTGGATGGCAGTATTATATAGTGCATATTTTGTAACTCTTTGTGTTGAGTTATATTTTGCGATTAAAAAAGAGCAAGTAAGAGGCGAAAAACAAAAAGGTGTTAAGAAAATCCTAGTAGTCCTAGGTATTTGGAGTATTCCTTTAGCGTTTGCATTCCATGGTGGTGTTGGTGGAGTTTTCGCTAATGTTATAGCAAAACCATACTGGCATGGACCAATGCTACCAGTAGTATTTTTAGCTGGTGCATTTTTAAGTGGTGGTGCATTGTTTTGTACAGTTGCTTATATATGGAGACCTAGTCAATCTAAAGACGAATTTTTAAAGATGATGATTTTCTTAGGAAAAACAACTTTAGCACTTCTTATCCTAGATGAAATCTTGGAACTTTCAGAAGTTTATGTTGGTACTTTCTATTCTGCATATGGAGAAGGACATCTTTGGCAACAAATTCTATTTGGTCAATACTGGTACACATTCTGGATAGTTCACCTTTTAATAGGTGTATTAATTCCACTATTTTTACTAACAGCAAAATCAAAATCTCCAGGTGCAATCGCACTAGCAGGTTTATTGATAGCAGGTAGTTTTTTAGCAGTAAGACTAAACATAGTAATTCCAGGTATGTTAGACCCAGAGATTAAAGGTATCGCTGAAGCTTGGGTGCATAGTAAATTAACTTTCTCATACTTACCATCTGTGATGGAGTGGCAGGTATTATTATTTATAGTAGCTGTAGTAATGGCGGTATTTATGATAGGTAAAAAAATCTTACCAATATATCAAACAGCAGGAGATGAGTCATGAAAAATGAAATAATAGAAAATAAACCAATGGACAGAAGAGGTTTTCTTAAAACTTCAGCTCTACTTGGTGGATCAGCTGCATGTTTAGGAGCAGTTGAAAAGATCAATAGTGACGGCACTGGAAGAGGTAAGATTGATTATCCTTTAAATGATGCTGAAAATATGATATATTCTGTGTGCTTACAATGTCACACAGCTTGTCCTATAAAAGTTAAGATTGAAGATGGTGTTGCTGTTAAAATAGATGGTAATCCATACTCTATTCAAAATATGAATAGTCCAATTCCTACATCAACTGATCCGCAAATTGCTGCAAAGATAGATGCAGGCCTTTGTCCAAAAGGACAAGCAGGAC
Organism: Campylobacteraceae bacterium; assembly: GCA_027013245.1. Lineage (GTDB taxonomy): Bacteria > Campylobacterota > Campylobacteria > Campylobacterales > Sulfurospirillaceae > JAADIZ01. The sequence continues at coordinate 4,870 of JALUXT010000094.1, read as the reverse complement.
TTCAAACTATATATGACCCTTATCGTGTTGTAAAAGTTTTAAAAAGAGCAGGAAAAAGAGGCGAAAACAAATGGAAAGTTATCCCATTTGATAAAGCTATAACAGAAGTAGTAGAAGGTGGTAAACTTTTTGCTGATGTTCCTGGTGAAGAAAACAGAGTAGTTGAGGGAATGCGTCAAGTTAGAGCTTTAGCGGATGCAAAAGTTGCAAAAGGTATGGCAGGCGATGCTATGAATGTCGGAAAAGGTAAAATGAGCCTTGCTGACTTTAAAGCAAAACATGCTGCACATTTAGATCTTTTGATAGACCCAGATCAACCAGATCTTGGACCAAAAAACAATCAATTTTTGATGCTTGCAGGTAGAATGGAGCATGGTAGAAAAGAGTTTGCAAAAAGATGGCATAAAGGAGCTTACGGAAGTAATAACTTTATGGAGCATACAACGGTATGTGAACAATCTCACCATATTGCTTATAAACAAATCACAAGCCAATACTTAGGTCAAGGCAAATGGAAACCAGCAGCTGAACATATGAAACCAGATTTTAGAAATTGTAGATTTGTGTTTTACTTTGGAACAGGATTTGTTGAAGCAAACTTTGGACCTCCAATAATGGCAAACCTGATGACTAATGCTATAACAAATGAAGGATGTAAAGTTGTTGTTGTAGATCCTAGATTCTCAAAAAGTGCAGCAAAAGCATGGAAATGGGTTCCAGTTCGTCCTGGTGGAGATGCAGCACTAATCTACGGTATGATTAGATGGATGTTTGAAAATGATAGAATCGTTACAAGCTTTCTTGTGAATGCAAATAAAGCGGCAGCTAAAAAAGATAATGAATTAAGTTGGACAAGTGCAACTCACTTAGTTAAATTTGACAAAGAGGGTTCAGAAAAGAAACTAAGAGCTAGCGAATTAGGTATTGGAACTGACGATCAATTTGTAGTAACCCAAGCTGGACAGCCAGTTGCAGTTGATGCAAATGATAAACTAAATCCTGTTGTTGGAGATTTATTCTTCTCAGGCGAGCTAAATGGCATAAAAGTAAAATCAGAATTAACAATGGTTAAAGAGTATGCTATGAGTAAGTCTATGGATAAATGGGCTAAAGAAGCGGGTATAGATAAAAAAGAGATAATTGCATTAGTCAAAGAATACACAAACTTTGAAAAATACGGCAGAAAAGTTGGTGCTGAGATGTATAGAGGCCCAGTTCAACATACAAATGGGTACTTCAATGGAATGGCCGTTGTTTACTTAAACATGTTGGTTGGTAATATAGATTACAATGGTGGTTTGATTGCAGGTGGTGGACACTGGCATGAAGACGGAAGTAAAGGTGGACCATTTAACCTTAAAAAAGACGCATTTGCTGGCAAAACTAAGTCATTTGGACACAAGATAAGTAGAGAAGGTTCATACTATGAGCACAGTACTTATTTCCAAAAAAATGGCTATCCAGCAAAAAGACCTTGGTTCCCACATACTGGTAATGTTTTCCAAGAAGCAATTCCATCTATGGATGATGCATATCCATATGGTATTAAGATTTTGATGACTATCATGGGTACACCACTGTTGTCAAATCCTGCAGCTCACATGTCCATGAATACCATTCTTAGTCTTAAAAAAACACCACTTTACATCGCAAATGATGTTGCCGTTGGCGAGACAAGTATGTTTGCGGATTATATATTCCCTGATCATGTTGTTTGGGAAAGATGGGGAGTTCCACATCCACCACCATCAGCTGTGACTAAAATGTCAAAATTTAGACAACCAACAATCGAGCCTTTGACTGAAAGTATAACTGTATTTGGTCAAAAACAACATGTTGGTTTTGAATCAATGTTATTAGCATTGGCTGAAAAACTTGCACTTCCAGGATATGGTGATAATGGTTTTGGAAAAGGTATGCCTTTTAAAACTATAGAAGACTGGTACCTAAAAATGGCATCAAACTTAGCCGCTGGCGATCATGGTGATGCTCTTCCTGATGCTGATGATAAAGAGATGGCAATATTTAAAAAAGCAAGAAGACATCTAAGTTCACAAACTTTTGATTTAGCAAGATGGGAAAAAGCTTGTATAGATGAAAAAGGTAAAAATCATTTCAAAAAAGCGGTTAGTTTACTAAATCGTGGTGGTAGAGGTGAAGATTTTGTAAATTATGTTAAAAATGTAGAAAATAGTGATAAAATCCTACATAAGTTTGGCAAAATGTTTAACTTCTATTCTGAACCAGTAGCAAATACTAGACATTGTTATACTGGTAAAAGATTTAGTGGTATCAGCCAATACAACCCAGCTATGGATTATGCAGGAAAAGAAATTGTTGGAAGTTCTGCTTATCCACTAAAATCTATAACTTATAAACCAATGACTGGTGGACAAGCTAGAACTCAAGCGGTTGATTACTGGTTGCAAGCAGTAATGCCAGAAAATACTATCGATATTAATGCTCAAACTGCATTAGAAATGGGCTTTAAAGATGGCGACATGGCAAAAGTTGTTTCAGCTGACAATCCTGAGGGAATGTGGGATTTGGGACCATCTGGTAAAAAACCAATGGTAGCAAAAATCAGAGCAGTTGAAGGCTTGAGGCCAGGTGTTTTAAATGCATCTTGGAGTTTTGGTCACTGGGCATATTGCTCTAGAGATATCACAGTTGATGGCAAAGTTATCAAGGGTGAAAAAACTAGAGAGAGTGGAATTTGTACAAATGCGGCTCAAGCAGTTGACAGTAGTATGAAAAATATTGGTCTTGAAGACTTTATAGGCGGCTCTGCAGTGTTCTATGATTCATTCGTAGGAATTGTAAAAGCTTAATAATTTTGTGCCTACCAAGGATTTCCCTCCTTCCTTGGTAGGCACTCATATTAAAAGGAGACTCTATGTTTTTAAAATCTTTCAAAAGTATCATATTCATCTTTTTATTTATTTTTACAACTTCTGCTTTTGCGTATGATTACGCAAAACTACCAGAGATTGTTAAAACAAATGTTGCTAAACAATACGCTGGTGAAGATATAAAAGTGCTATCGGTTAGGAAAATGGGAACAAAATTTAGGATTATCATAAAAACTGAATCTGGAAAAGATAAAGTTGTTGTGACTAAAAAAGGCAAGATTCTAAGTATTAGTGACTATTTAAAAGGTATGGAAGCAAGTGGCGGTTGTTAAATACCTAAATTATGCACTTGTTGCAAATTTATTATTTATGTGTCTTTCGGTAAACTTGTTTGCAGGTGATAAATCGATCGAAGATACCATCAAGCAAAGTGTTATAAAACATTTTAAAAAACAAAAGATAACTTTTGTGTATATCGGAAAGACACAAACACAAAAGTACTTTGTAATCATAAGATACAAGCATGCTCAAGATAGGATTATTGTAGATAAAAATGGCACAATTTTAAGTATCTCAGAAGATTTGGAAGCGATGGATGCTGCAGAAGAAGGATGTTGATGGATCTGGCTAGAAAGATTCTCTTTGTATCAGTGCTCTTACATGTAAGCACTTTTGCTTCATTTATAAAAGTTTGTCAAAACTGTCATGGAAAGAATTTTGAAAAAAGAGCATTGGGTAGGTCAAGAATCGTAAAAAACTTAAAAAAAGAAGAGATTGTTGAAAGATTAAACTATTTTAAAACTTCAAACTCTATCATGAAAAGCTACGCATCAAGTTTAAGCAAAAAACAAATAAGCTTGGTTGCAAATGTATTTGGAAAATAGGCTTTTTATTTCCTGTGTTTTGTTGTATCTTTACTGTCCAATTTGTTGTAATATTAGGTTGTCAATTTCTTTTTCTGTTAGATTCTCTAGCTTACTTTTATCATAAATATAGAGAAGATGTAGTTCATTGTTTATTACCGCAAGATAGCTAATAAGTCGATATCCTGCACTTTTACCTTTGTTCTTATCACTATTTTTCACTCTCACTTTAAAAATATTAGACTTAAGCTCTATGCCTAAATCTTCTTTTGAGTCTATGGAGTCTAAAAAATTGTCAATGTCATTTTGGAGATGTCTATATTGTTTGGAAAGTTTTTTATGAGCTTTTCTATAAAGTTCTTGTTCTACTACTTGAAGTTTCATTAAGCATCATTAATCTGAATGAATTTATCCGTTTTGTGACCATTGTTTTTTAAATCAATTTTGAACTCTTTTAAATCATCTAAAATCTGATTTTCATCGTCATTGTAATTCTTAATAATTTTATAGTCTTTTATTAAATTATCTTTTTTAAATACATCTAAAAGTTCTAAAAAAATATTTGCTTTCAAGTCATTAACATTTAATTGAAGTTGCATGAATTATCCTTTAGATTCAATAGGTACCATTATATCAAAACTCAAGCAATATACACTTGAGTTTGTTTTATATCATTCTTTTTAATTACAACTAAGATATAAATTCCACTAGATCTTGCTATATCTCAATTTTCGAACTTACTTTTCCATTCTTCTATTTTGTTTAAAAAAATACATAAAATGACAATCCAGCAAGTACTACAAGGTCAAGTATTTAGAGGTGTCAAGTAGCGGGTTGTGTCCTGACCCTAAAATTTAGATTTTTATCTTTTTTCATTCTGTGATTGTCCAATTCCAAGCATAACGAAAATAAAAATCAATACTATATAAATTGAACTAATATAAGTTTTCTCATAATATAACCAAACTGATGTCGCTGCAATTGGAATACAGAAAAGAAAGAAAATAATCATTGAAATTAAATTCCATACTCTTTGTGTAACATTAATAATTGCATCTATGTTTTTTTTGATAAAAATTGACCCACTTTTTTGAAAACTTTTGACCCACCCAAAGTAGAGTAAAATTATAACATAGATTTATCTAAAATCTATTC
>JALUXT010000093.1 GCA_027013245.1 Campylobacteraceae bacterium | reverse complement strand
GATAATCCTATCAGGAAGAAGATTAAATGACAGTATGGGCATCTATGTAGCTTCTCAAGTCATAAAACTCCTTATTAAAAAAGGTCATAAGATAGATGGTTCTAAAGTACTTGTGATGGGTATAACCTTTAAAGAAAACTGCCCAGACATAAGAAACTCAAGAGTTATAGATGTCATAAAAGAACTTCAAGAGTATGGCTGTGATGTAGATGTAACGGACCCTTGGGCAGATCCAAAAGAAGTTAAACACGAATACGGAATTGATTTAATTGATAATGGAAAATTGAGAATTGAGAATTATAGTGCAGTGGTTTTAGCAGTTGCACATGATAAATTTAGAGATTTTAATTCTCAATTATCAACTATTAATTCTCAATTAAATACAGTTACTTTTGATATTAAGTCTATTTTGGATGAGAGTGATGGGAGATTATAATTGATAGCTAAGAAGTTTATTAACAAAAAGAGATAAACAATTTTACTTCTTGATGAAGTTACAAGTGCATTAGATAACGAAATGGAGGCTAAAGTTATGGATGAAATATATGAAGCGAGCAAAGATAAAACTTTGATAATAATAGCCCATAGACTTAGTATTATAAAGAAATATAAGAAGATTTATAAATTGGAAAATGGGGAAATAAAAGTTAGAGAAAAATATTTAATTGAAAAGATTGCCAACGAATGGAAAGAAACAACAAACAAGGTTTTAAATAAATGAAATATCTCTTAATTTCAAGCCATTCAAAAGCAAATGACATTTGGTATATAACAGACTACTTTTTAAAGAAGCGTTGGAAAGCAGATTTGGAAATTACTCTTGGAGCAAATGGAGAAGTTAGAAAAGAGTTTGTACCTAATGATTGGAAGTATGTAAACAATGGAGAAGATATATCTTTTTCAAAAAGTTTAATGAGCTACTTAAATAGTATTAATGAAGAGTATTTTATTTTAATGCTTGATGATTTTATGATATTAGAAGAAGTAGATAATAGTAAAATAGAAAAAGCTTTTGAATTTATAAAATCGAATAATGGAGTATATTTGAGACTTGTTCCAAATCCGAAAGGGGATTTGAAAATCAATAATGATTTTTCAAAAATAGATGTCAAATCACAAGTTCCTTATGTGACATCTTTGCAGATGGCCATTTGGAAAAAAGAGTTTTTAATGGAGCTTTTAAAATACGATTTTAATCCATGGGAATTTGAAGTAAAAGCTGGAAAGACTAAAGAATCTATGTTGAATAGTGATGGATTTTATGTTACAAACTACAACTTTGTTACATATACTCATTTTGTGGAAAAAGGCAAGTTTTATCCTTTTTTAAAAGACATGTTAAAAAAAGAAGGATTGTCTTTAGAGTCATCAAGGACATTTTTAAGCGAAGCAGAGTTGAACAAAATGAAGGATTCTTATTTAAAAAAGAGTATAAGAAAAATTTTACCTTCTAAGTATGTTAATTTGATTAGAAAAATAATAGGAAAAGAACCATTATGAGGTTACTCCTTGCTATTCGTTTTCTTGATATCGGCGGAGCTGAAAGGCAGTTTATCGAACTTGTTAAACATATAGATAAGAGCAAATTTGATGTAACAGTTTGCACTATGTATGGAGGTGTACAAGAAGAGATTGTTAAAACTATTCTTAATATAACCTACTATAACCATGAGAAAAAAGGAAAATATGATTTTTATATTTTTTATAAAAAATATAAAAAGGTATTGTTTGAAATAAAACCGGATGCAATATACTTTTTTTTAGGTGAAATGACTCTTTTTTCTTTGTGGTGTAAGGCAAAAGATATCAAGATAATTTGGGGATCTAGAGCTTCAAATATGGATCTTGCCAAGTATGGCAAAGCTTCTCAGATTATGTTTTGGTTGCAAAAAAAGCTCTCTTGCAAGGTAGACAAAATCATTGCAAACTCTTATGCAAATAAAGAGTGTCAAAGTACAGAAAAAATTGTAAATAATTATAAAGAAAAAGTTAAATTTACATTGAAGCATACTTTTAATAGTTGTAAATATTTTGCAAAAATTATAAAATTAGGTCATTGATAATGAAATATAAGTTTACTGTTTTTACACCAACCTATAATAGGGCATATACATTGCAAAGAGTATTTGATTCTTTAATGAGTCAAACGA
>JALUXT010000092.1 GCA_027013245.1 Campylobacteraceae bacterium | reverse complement strand
ATTTTGAATTAGTTAAAAGTGAAGATGAAGCCGATGTGGTGGTTGTCAACTCTTGCACTGTAACAAATGGAGCAGATGTGAGTGCTAGAGGGTATATAAATGCACTAAACCGCAAGGGCAAGAAAGTTTTTGTAGGAGGTTGTGGGGCTCTTAGCAAAGGTGAAGAGCTTTTTAAAAAAGAAAAAGTTTTTGGAGTTTTTGGACATTCTGAAAAAGAAAATTTAAACAAACTTTTAAAAAAAGAAGACAGGTTTGTGCAAATCGGAGATTTAAAATCTTTAGACAAAAGGATTGTTGAGGATTATCTTGGAAAAAGTAAGGCTTTTATAAAGATACAAGAGGGATGTAACTTTAGATGTAGTTATTGCATCATTCCTTATGTTAGAGGAGATGCAAGAAGCCAAGATGAGAGTAAAATCTTGGAACAGATAGAAAAACTCGCTTCCCATGGATTTGGTGAGTTTGTACTGACTGGGACGAATATAGGAAGCTACGGAAAAGACAAAGGCAGTTCGCTTGGTAGGTTAGTACAAAATATAGGTAAGATTAGGGGTGTAAGAAGAGTTAGGCTTGGAAGCATCGAGCCTGTGCAAATCGATGAGAGCTTTAGAGAAGTTTTAAATGAGCCTTGGCTTGAAAAACATCTTCATATCGCACTTCAACATACAAATGAAGATATGCTAAAAATCATGAAACGAAGAAATAATGCACGAGATGATTTAAAACTTTTTTATGAATTGCAAAGTTTGGGATATGCTCTTGGGACTGATTTTATAGTCGGACACCCAGGGGAGAGTGAAGAGCGTTGGGGCGATGCCATAACTAAGATAAAAGAGTTTCCTTTAACTCATATCCATGCTTTCACATACTCAAAAAGAGATGGAACGCCTTCAGCTAAGATGGGCGAGAGTATAAACGGAACTATTTCAAAAGTGAGATTAAAAGAGTTAACTGGTATAATAGAGCATAAAAATTTTGAATTTCGCCAAAAAAATAGAGTTCCCCTAAAGATTTTAGTGGAAGATAAAAAAGATGATTTTTATGTAGGATATGACCAATTTTACAATAAAATGCATATAAATTCTGATAAAGATATAACAAAAGAGTGGATAAATATAGGAGAATATGATGTTGAAAAAACTGACAACTATGCTAGATTTTAAATCTAAAAAACTTTTAGTTTCTCTTATGGCTTTTAGTGTGGTAGCGATACTTTTGGTGTTTGGATACATGAGAAATGCACCAACTGTAATCAATCTTAATTTTTACGATAAATTGCTTAGTGCAAACATGATAAATAAAGCAAAGATTGAAAAAAATGAAGTGATTTTATATACTCCAGATAATTCATATACTATCGCAAAAGATGGTATAGATATCAAGCAACTTTTAAAAAATGTTCCCATAGAGACTACAAATGATAGTGTTTTAGTAGATGACATGGTATCCATGATATTTTTGGTTATTTTCTTTATTATCATTTTATTGGTTGCAAAAAAAAGACGAGATAAAGAGATGCAAAATATAGAGCAAAATGCACCAAGAGCTATGTCGCTAGATTCTATGTCATCTTTTGATATCCATCCAGCACTCTCAAAGATAAAATTTAGCGATGTTGCAGGTATAAAAGAGGTAAAAGAGGAGCTTGAAGAGATAGTTGATTTTTTGAAGTATCCTATGAAATATAAACAATACGGCATATCTTTGCCAAGAGGAGTTTTGCTTATAGGTCCTCCAGGAGTTGGGAAAACTCTCATCGCAAAAGCAGTAGCTGGCGAGGCAAGCGTTCCGTTTTTTTATCAAAGTGGTGCTAGTTTTGTGCAGATTTATGTAGGTATGGGAGCTAAACGAGTGCGAGAGCTTTTCGCTCATGCTAAAGCTTATGCACCTTCGATCATCTTCATAGACGAGATAGATGCTGTTGGAAAAGCAAGAGGCGGCATGAGAAATGATGAGAGAGAATCTACTCTAAATCAACTTCTTACCGAGATGGATGGTTTTGAAGACAACAGCGGAGTTATCGTGATAGGTGCTACAAATAAGATAGATATCATAGATGATGCATTGCTTCGTTCAGGTAGATTTGACAGGAGAGTTTTTATCCCACTTCCTGATTTTCAAGATAGAGTTGATATACTTGAAGTTTATCTAAAAAACAAACTTTGTCATGTGAAGGTTAAAGAAATTGCAAACATGAGTGTTGGATTTTCAGGTGCTGCATTATCAACTTTAGTAAACGAAGCGGCTATAAATGCACTGAGACGAGAGAGTAAAATCATAGAAAATGAGGATTTTTCGGCAGTTCGCACGAAAGTATTGCTTGGAAAAACAAAAGTGTTAAGTTTTAGCGATAAAGAAAAACAAATACAATCATTTTATCAAGGTGCAAAGGCACTTTGTGCGTATTGGTATGAGGTTGATTTTGACAAGATTACTATAGTCAATGACAGGATAAAAGAGATAGAAAAAGAGATAGAATCAAAAACAAGTATGCTATCAAAGATAAAAGTATATCTTTCAGGAATCGTGGCAACTAAAATCAAATACAATGAAAAGTTTACAAATTCCACTCAAGATTTAAAAAGAGCAACTTCACTAGCCCAAAATATGGTTGAAAATTACGGTATGGGAGAAAGTGTTTTGCCAAATCATACAGATATAGAAAAAATACTCAATGATGCTTATGACGATGTTGAAAAGTTTTTATTGGGAATGGAGCAACCATTAGAAAAAATTTCACATATACTTTATACAAAAGAGAGTATTAGCAAAGAAGATATGAAAAGTTTTATGCATGAAGTTTTTTAGTGGTTTTTGTTTTCAAAATGAAGCTAAACTTTTTAATGAGTATTTAGAAGCAAGTGATTTTTGTGTCGCAGGCTTCAGCCGCGGAGCCATAAAAGCTTTCGAATATGCCTTCACATGTAGGGATAGAATAGACAAACTACAACTCTTCTCACCAGCCTTTTTTCAAGATAAAAGTGACAAATTTAAACGCTTGCAAACCATAAGTTTTGCTAAAAACCAAGATATGTATATCCAAAATTTTCTAAATCAAGTAAAATATCCTTGCGACATAGATATAGAAAAATATATCAAAAAATCCAGTTCTACTGAGCTTGAGGAATTATTAAATTATGATTGGGATGTCAAAAAAATCCAAGCTTTAAAAGATAAAAATATAGATATCGAAGTTTATGTAGGAGGAGATGACAAAATCATAAATCCAAATGCTGTTTTAGATTTTTTTACTCCATACGCAAATATCTATTTTATAAAAAATATTGGACATTTGTTGAGGTAGAAAAGAATTGCTCAATTTCAACAACAGACAAAACTCCAAAAGATAAAACTTATTTTATAAATAAGTGTTTTTTAATAATTTGCACACAATTTTCATATGCATCGGCTTTTCCACCAATAAATTCATTAAATCCATATTTTTCAATATCTTCAGATTCACATAAATTTTTTTGCCAGTTTTTTCTATATTTTGTCGCTAATGAAGAAATTTCATTTAAAGCACTTGTATTTTCGATTTTATCAATAAACCCTTTTGCCATTAAAATGGTAGTTTCTTCGCATAGATGTTGTAGATTTTCTACGAGCACAAAGTTTTTCATTGATTTGTTATTACAAATATAATCATATTCAATATCTAAACAATCTACATCAAACAAGTCATCATCATCATTAAAATCTTTACAAATAATTTCAAATGGAAAATAAAACTTAGGATTTTTGTCCAAATACTTTAATATAATTAAAACTTGTTCTCTCGTGATTTTCATATTTACTACCTTAGTTTATATTTTCCACGACTTTCAAATTTTAAGTAGTCTTTATCTCTCAAAATTTGCAATTGTTGTCTTATCTTAGCTTGAATATTATTGTTTTCAGGGTGCTTTAATTTTAAGTATTTTTCAAATTGATAAATGTCGCTTAAGGTAAAATTATTTTTATTGAGTTTATCAATACATTTTATAATATCAAGTAACCAGCCTTTTGATTTTAAATTTGTTGATTGCCTTAAAAAACTTGTTTTATTCCAATCATCTAATATCTTATTTTTACTCTCCTCTTTTCCATCTTTTATATAAAAAATTTTTCCACTTTCTGGAATTGTCTCAAGCAGTATGTTACAACCAACCCAACCAGCTCGTCTTGCTGTTTGAGATAATGGTTTTCTCTTCTCTATTATTTCAGGTATAAAAAAATGTTTTGGTATTACCATAAAATTTATCACATCTAAATTATTTTTATCATAATTCAAAAAGAAAAAATTTGGATTAGAATCACTTTGTAATCGCTCTATCATTGTAGAATATGCACCATCTACAATTTTTTTACCTATCTTATTTTTTTTACTTTTAAGTTCATAATCTTCATTGCATTTTGAACAATAAAAATCTGCAACAGGTTTATTGTTTTTATATTCACTGACATTGTTCCCACAACTAGGACAATAAATATATTCATTTACCCAATGCTCAGTTAGAACTCTTATTTTTTGAGAATTACTATTATATTTATCAGATATAGTTGAATATAAATTTAAACTCATTATGTTACTTTTAGTGTCTTTCTGAAATGCAAGATTACATCTATATTTGAGATTAATTCAACAGGAGTATTTTTAACCACATTGTATGCATTTATAAGTTCGGAATTTATATCTGAAAGGTATATCTTTTTATCTTTGAGATAACCAAGTGAATACAGTTCAAAAAATACAGCACCTCCACCTAAAAATGGCTCATGATAATTTTTAAATTCTTTTGGAAATAGTGGTAATAGCTGTTTTAATAATCCTCTTTTACCACCAACCCATTTTATAAATGGTTGATATTTTTTAGTAAAAAGTGTGTTTTCTACAGCATTCATTATATCTTCCTCTTGGTTGTTTTAGATTGTACTATAAATATTCATAGGAACATTTTAAATCTTTATTTTATTTTGAAGAAGGCTAAAATAAATCCGCAAATAAAACCCTGCACTCCATAGCTCCATTTTTATCTACAGAAGCTAGGGAGGGTTAGAGTTCATTCATAAAGCATGGTATAAAAAGACCAATTTTTACAGCACTATCCAAATAAACTTTGAAGAAATGTTTCGATAATTAGCACTCCAACTGTAAGGGAAAGGACTATAAAAATCATAGGTAAGTATTTTTTCATAATTTTATTTGTGAGTAAAAGCTAATTTTAATGCCAATAGCCCAAAAACACTACCTGCCATCTTGTTTAAAATAGCTTCACCATTTTTGGTTTTGTTAAACCAAGAGCCGATTTTTGCTGCTAAAAGGCTGATAGAGATAAAAACCACCAAGGCACAAAGTATAAATATAAAACCTAGTATAAAAATCTGGATAGTAACGCTTCCATTGCTAGTGTTTGTAAATTGAGGTAAAAATGCCAAGAAAAATATAGAGACTTTTGGATTTGTTATATTCATAAATATTCCTCGTTTATATAACTGTACATAAGTCAGCTCTTTATGGTTAGCTTTTAAATGATGAGTTGATGAGCTTTTAAAAGAGAGGTAAGCTAGATACAACAAATAACTTGCACCTATATATTTTAGTATATCAAAAGCTAACTGCGAAGTTTGAAATATAGCAGCAACCCCAAGAGCCACTGCCGTTGTATGAAAAATTAAACCAGTACAGAGACCAAGAGTAACAAAAATCCCAGGTTTAGCACCCTTGCTCATAGATTGAGTTAAAACAAATATATTGTCAGGCCCAGGAACCAAAGCAAGTAAGATAGAAGCTGTTACAAAAAGTAAAATAGTGTCAAAATTTAGCATTAATAACCTTTTTAAAATTATATCAAATTATATCACAAGTAAGATAATAAGTCCTTTTTTAAGTTTTTTTTAGGTTTATCTTGATAAACTAAATTTATCAAAACATTTAAGGAGTGGATATGAAAAGTTTTTCGTTGATCGTAGTGTTTCTCTTAGGGCTAAGTAGTTTTGCAATTGCATCAAAACCAACAACACCAACTAGTACAGATAAGTCAAAATTTGTAACAGTTACTCAGGCAAAGGCACTTTATGACAAAGGTCTAAAATTTTGTGATGCTAGAAAACCATTTGAATATGCAGCAGAGCATATCAAAGGTGCAATCAGCACTTACTATAATGAAAAAGGTGGCAAGAAAAATAAAAAAGCTGTTTGGGATACATCAAAAGATAAGTTTGATGTAGCTAAACTTCCTGGAACTTGTGTATATTATTGTAATGGCCCAGCTTGCTGGAAAGGCTATAAAGCTGCTGTTACTGCACAAAAAAATGGAAAAGTATCTTATTGGTTGAGAGCTGGAATTCCTGGTTGGAAAAAAGCAGGTTTCCCTACAAAATAAAAGATGGGTGACTATGTCACCCAAATATACCAAAATATATTTAATGGAAGTGTAAGATGAATTTTTTAAAAAATGCTACTGTAGCTAGAAAGATAAGTTATATTATTGTGCTGTCTTTGATTGGACTCATTTCCATAGGAGCTATGGGAATTTATAATTCTAAAGGTGGCCAAAATGCCTTGCATAGCGTTAATAGCAGTATAAAAATTGTAAATGAAATTAAACAAACTAAAGCAGATGTAGAAAATATACAAGCTTACTACACTAGCCTTTTGAGTGGATTTGCCGCTTATGAAGGTACAAATATAGCAGTCAATAAAAATGTTAAAAGAATTGACAAATTTATAAAAAGTAAAAAAACTTTCTTTGTTGGTAAAAATTCAAAGTTGTTTTTGGATTTCACTAAAGCTTGGAGTGAAGCAAAACCTATAATCATCAAAATTCAACCAGCACTAGACGATGAAGACGATGATGCAATTAGAAAGATTATTGAGAACAAATGGGTTGGAAAGTACTTTAAAGTTGTAAAGAAAATAAATAAAATATTTGTTAATATTAACAAAAAAACAAATACTGATATAATTTCACAAGAAAATAGTTTATCTAAAAATATGGATATTATTTATGCCGTATTGGCAATTATCTCTCTTTTGGTTTTTTTAATAAGCCTTTCTATCTCAAAATCAATCACAAAACCATTAAAATATATCGCAAAAGAGCTTCAAAGCAATGACGGAAAAGACTTAACTATGAGGTTAACCGTTAACACCAAAGATGAAGCAAATATAATAGCTACAAGCTTTAATGCCTTTTTTGAGCATATTAGAGGTGTATGTGACATAGCAAAAAAATCTTCTATAGATAACACTTCTATTGTTAATTCTGTCGTCCAAACAATCCAAGGTATTGGTATTGGTACAAAGGATGAACAAGAACTTGTAAAACAATCCTCTGAAAAAGGTGAAAATGTAAAAGAGTTCTTGGAAAAAACACTTGATATATCTGAAAAATCAAATTCAGATATAGCTGTGGCAAATGAAAAACTCAACTCAACAAAAGGTCATATACTGGGCCTTGTAGAAAAAGTCAATGTAGCGTCTGAGGTAGAGAGTGATATGGCTTCAAAGCTTAGCCAATTAAGTAGTGATACAGAGCAAGTCAAAGATGTCCTTACTGTCATATCTGAGATAGCTGACCAAACAAATCTTTTAGCTTTAAATGCAGCTATAGAAGCGGCGCGAGCAGGAGAGCATGGACGAGGTTTTGCAGTCGTTGCCGATGAGGTGAGAAAGCTAGCTGAGCGAACTCAAAAAAGCTTAGTTGATATAAATACGACGATTAATCTGATAATCCAATCTATCTATCAGGTCAGTGAGAATATGAATGTAAATGCAAAATCTATGAATTCATTGTCTGATGTTTCAAATGACATTGAGCAACAAGTAGATGAGGTTGAAACCATAATGATAGCTACAGGCGATGCTTCTATAAAATCATTAGAGGATTTTAAAAGTATGTCTGTAATCACAACAGATTTGATTGATGAGATAAGAGAAATTAGCACAATTTCCGATACAAATGCAAAAAATGTAGAAAAAGTTATAGATTTTATGAAAAAACTAGATGTTTCATCTGAAGCACTAAATAAAGAACTTATGGAATTTAATACTTAGCTAGAGACAAACTCCTAGTTTTATGTTAAAATAACGATAAAACTAGGAGAAACTTATGAGTATCACAAAAAGAGTTACATTTATAGCAAAAGATGGATGCGAGGAAAAATTAAAAGAACTTTTGGAAGCTATGGTTGAGCCTTCTAAAGCAGAAGACGGATGTTTAAATTACAACATTTACCAATACAAACAAAATCCTAAAAAATTTATGGCAGTAGAAACTTGGGCTGACGATTATAGGCTTGATGGACATAAAAACTCAGCTCATTATAAGATTTACAAAACTTCATATGAGCCATATACGCAAGATAAATATTCAAATGACCTTGAATTTTTAGTGACCCTTTGAGATGAAAAATTTATGGGATTATACAGAGTCTAAAACATATGTTGGGGATTTAAATCTTAGGGTTTATACTTCAAATCTTCTGGGCATTAGCGATGAATTAGTGCTAAGTGGTGGTGGAAATACATCTGTAAAATCAAAAATAGATGGTGAAGATACACTTTTTGTTAAAGGAAGCGGATGGGATTTAGTTTCTATCGAGCCTGAGGGTTTTTCTCCTGTTAGGCTGAAAAAGCTTTTAGAGATGGCTAAGCTAGAAAAGTTGAGTGATTCGGATATGGTTTTCTCTCAAAAAAAAGCAATGATAAATCCATCGGCTCCAAACCCTTCTGTTGAAGCTATTTTACACGCACTCATACCGTTTAAATATGTTGATCATACTCATGCTGATGCGATTGTTACTATATCGAACTCAAAAAATAGTAACAAACTCATAGAAGAGCTTTTTCCAAACTTTTTGATTATGCCTTATGTGATGCCAGGCTTCTTGCTAGCTAAAAAGATATATGAAATGACACAAGACTTTGATTGGTCTGCATGCGATGGCATCATCTTGCTTAATCACGGCATCTTTACTTTTGATAATGATGCAAAAAAATCTTATGATAAGATGATTAAAGCAGTTAGCAAGGCAGAAGATTACTTAGATGAGTTTGCTATTGTTGCGGCTGAGCCTTTACATGTAGAGCAAGATTTTGATACAGAAAAATTGCAAGATATAATCTCTTTTGAAAAAAAATATGATGTTTATATGTGTATAAATCAGTCAGATTTGGCAAAATTTTATGCTTCAAAAGAAAATCTAAACTCATTTGCCACTAGGGGAGTTTTAACGCCTGAGCATATAATAAGAACGAAAAGGGTTCCACTTGTGTTAGAAGACGATGATATTTTAAGGGCTGTTGAAAATTTTAAATATGAATATATAAAATATTTTGAAAAATATAAAAAAGATGAGATTTGTTTAAATCCTGCACCAAATTACGCCGTCATAAAAAACTTTGGAGTAGTAACATTTGGTAAAGATGAAAAAGAAGCAAATATTATAAATGACATCATTAGGCACACTATGCTAGCAGTTTTAAGAGCAGATAAACTCGGTGGCTACCAAAGCATAAGTGAAAAAGATAGCTTTGATATGGAGTATTGGGAATTAGAACAAGCGAAACTAAGATGAAATATTTACTAGCAATTGATGCAGGAACAGGTAGCGTAAGAGCAGTTATCTTTGATACTTTGGGCAACCAAATAAGTGTAGCTAGTAGAGAATGGGTACATTTAGAAGAGCCACATGTGAAAAATAGCATGAGTTTTGATTTTGATAAAAATTGGACTCTTACATGTGAGTGTATAAAAGAGGCTACAGCAGAAGCAGATATAGATACTAACGATATTTTATCCTTGAGTGCCGCTAGTATGCGAGAGGGAATTTTACTTTATGATAAAGATGGTTGTGAGCTTTGGGGAGTTGCAAATGTTGATGCAAGAGCTGGCGAAGAAGTTAAGTATCTCAAAGAGAATTTTAAAGGCATAGAAGAAGAATTTTATAAAGAATCAGGTCAAACATTTGCACTAGGCGCACTTCCTAGGATTTTGTGGCTAAAAAACAATAGACCTAAAATCTACGATAAAGTCGCAACAATATCCATGATAGGAGATTGGATTTTGGCTCGTCTTTGTGATGTGATAGCCACTGATCCGAGCAATGGCGGAACAACAGGCATATTTTCTTTAAAAAATAGAACATGGGTGCCTAAAATGGCCAAGAAGATTGGTTTAAAAGATGATATTTTCCCGCCTGTTTATGAAACAGGTACTTTAATAGGGCATGTGAGTAAAATCGCCTCATCCCAAAGTGGACTAAGTATTGATACGAAAGTTGTGATGGGTGGTGGAGATGTTCAACTTGGATGTGCAGGTTTGGGAGTGGTAGATGACGGAGATGTTGCGATTTTGGGAGGCTCTTTTTGGCAACAAGTCATCAACATATCTAGCGATACAATTCCACCAAAAGACATGTCTATTCGAGTTAATCCACATGTTGTGGATGGACTTTCTCAAGCAGAGGGGATTACATTTTTTAGTGGACTTGTGATGCGTTGGTTTAGAGATGCTTTTTGCGATATGGAAAAGTTAGAGGCAAAAGAAAAAGGTATAGATGTTTATAAGATTTTAGAAAAAAAAGCTGCTAGTGTTCCTGCTGGTTCAAACGGAATAATTCCTATATTTTCTGATAGTATGAATTATGGAAAATGGTACCATGCGAGTCCAAGTTTTTTAAATCTCTCAATCGACCCACTTGTTTGCAACAGAGCCTCGATGTTTAGATGTTTAGAAGAAAATGCTTGTATAATTTCAGCCATAAATCTAGAAAAAATCAAAGAGTTTACAAATATATCACCAAAAGAGATAGTTTTTGCAGGAGGAGCTAGTAAGGGTGAGCTTTGGTGTCAAATCCTAAGTGATATCACTGGATGTCTTGTAAAAGTACCGAAAATCAAAGAAGCCACAGCCCTAGGAGCCGCGATGAGTGCGGGAGTAGGAGCTGGAATTTACAAAGATATAAAAAGCGCATCCAAAGAGTTAGTAATCTGGGAAAAAATATATAAACCAAATTTGCAAAATACAAAACTATATGAACAAATCAAACAAAGATGGAAAAAAGCTTACAAAGAACAGCTGAAATTAGTAGATAAAAATATCACAACTTCCATGTGGAAAGCACCAGGGTTATAAGGTTTTTCTTTTGTTTAATCAATTTTTTGTATAATACAACAATTTATTTTAATTAGGAATGCAAATGTCAAGAATGAGTAATGCCCAAGCCCTGCATCTGATACGAAATGCTGATTTGAATGAGCTTGGACGGATGGCGACAAATAGAAAAAGAGAATTACACCCTGATAAAACCACATCTTTTATAGTTGACAGAAATATAAATTATACAAATGTTTGCTGGGTGGATTGCAAGTTTTGTGCGTTTTATCGTCATGCAAATGCTGATGATGCTTATGTGCTTAGCTATGAAGAGATTGGCAAAAAGATTGAAGAGTTGCTTGAGATTGGTGGAACACAGATACTTTTTCAAGGTGGTGTTCATCCTAGACTTAAGATTGAGTGGTATGAAGATTTGGTGGAGTGGATAAGTACACATTATCCTACTATCACAATTCATGGTTTTTCGGCTATCGAGATTGATTATATCGCTAAAATTTCTAAAATTTCTTATAAAGAAGTTTTGCAAAGATTAAATGCAAAAGGTCTTTTTTCGATTCCCGGAGCTGGAGCTGAGATACTCAGCGATAAGGTGCGAGATATCATAGCTCCAAAAAAACTAAATGTGGCTGATTGGATTGATGTGCATAGACAAGCGCACAAGGTGGGAATAAAATCAACTGCTACCATGATGTTTGGAACAGTTGAAGGAGATGAAGATATTATCGAGCATTGGGAGCATATGCGAAATCTACAAGACGAAACTGGTGGTTTTAGGGCTTATATCATGTGGAGTTTTCAATCAGATAATACTAAACTAAAACAAGAATTACCTGAGATGAAAAAACAATCTTCAAATAGATATCTTAGGCTTCTAGCAGTTAGTCGCTTGTATCTTGATAATTTTAAAAATATCCAAAGCTCATGGGTTACTCAGGGCAGTTATGTTGGGCAATTGGCTCTACTTTTTGGTGCAAATGATTTAGGAAGCACAATGATGGAAGAAAATGTTGTCTCAGCCGCAGGAGTGCAAAACAAGATGAACCAAGAAGAGATGATAGAGCTTATAAGGGAAGTTGGCGAAAATCCAGCCAAAAGAGATACAGCTTATAATATACTAGAAAGGTTTTAATATGTTTAGACATGTGTTGATTATTTTATTATTTTTAGGGGGAGTTTTGATGAGTCAGAGTTTGAGTAGCATAGAAGTTAAAGGGGTTAAAATACCTGT
>JALUXT010000091.1 GCA_027013245.1 Campylobacteraceae bacterium | reverse complement strand
GGATTTTAGCGTCATCTTTGTTATCTGAATTTATATTTGAATCATCATAATTTCCACTAAATTTCAAAGATTTTAGTTTTTGATAATCATCATTATATGGGAGTGGAATCCATAGTTTTGCAGGAAAACTCTTATCGTCATATTTAACATCAAAATCAGCGATAACCTTAAATCTTCTTGTATTTTCATTAGCAAAAATAGTGCCTGGAATTATAGAAATAGCACCCATTGTTAAAGCGCTTGCTTTTACAAAGTCTCTTCTTTTCATTTACATAGTCCTAAAAAGTGTATTTTGCATTTTTATTTGGGGTGACATTGGAGACTTACATGTGAGAAGTGTATCATCTATGTCTGCTCAAACCTTGAGCATGATGCAATTAGCACTATATTATCTAAATTATCATAAAAAAAGAATTATTTTTTAAGATTTTCTTTCAAAATTAACAAAAAATCATCTTTCGTCCAAGCTCCAGGGTACATGTGCATAAATTTTCCATCTGGATTTAGAGTAAAAAATGTTGGAGTCATATGCTTGTAACGCTTATTAAGTCCTAGAGGTAGTTTTGTTTTATCAATATCCACTTTTACATATATAAAATTCTTAGAAATTGCATTTTTAACAACAGGCAATGAAAACACTTCTTTATCCATCTTTTTACAATAATAACAAGTTTTTGACATAGCCTCAACTATGATAATTTTGTTTTTTTTCTTTGCTGTTTGTATTAATTCTTTAGTGCTCATGTGTTTCAGCATTGATTTTTCAACACTTACCACTCTTCTTTTTTTATACTCTACAAGAAAGTCCGCGATATTATCAATCTCTTTTTCACTAACAATACCTTTCATACTTTTTTTTGTAATAAAAAATTTTAAAAATTTATTCTCAATAATACTATCTTTTCTATTTGGCTTATAAAGATAATCTTTCATAAAATCCGCAACTTCTAATTTTTGCATTTCAGGGTCACTTGTATCGCCAATATGCTCTGGTCCTCTAATTAGAAAAAATGCTAGCATATTTACTGTTGGTGCACCTAAATTCAAAATTGTATTGTTGTTTTCATAAAAATTCTTTTTTAATATCTCACCAGAAATTCTTGGCAAGTGACAAGATGAACATTTTTGCTTAAAAATCTTTTTTCCACTCTTATAATCAGCATTTAGATTAGTGCCCAACACCAATAGAACCAATATAACTAGAGTTTTAAACATACGGTTCTCCTTAGTAAGGTGAGACATCAATCCAACCTTCAGCTACTCGCTCTATTGCCTCAGCTATGCCAATTTGGACATAACCAACGCCACTGATAAAATCTTTTTTCTTCCAACCCATGGTATCCATGGTATTTTTACATACTAAAAATTTTATATTATCATACACCATTAATGATTTGATTCGAGTAAGAATTTTTTTATTATAATCCTTCCTTACAGCTCTTGTGCCATTTGCATAAAAAATAACTTCAATGTTCAAAGCTTCATCAGGATAGCCTTTTAATACATTGTTCATGGCATTTAATATATGGTTTACCTTTTCAGTTTCACTGCTATTTACTCTTATAAGCCATTTTCTAGGGTTGTCAAAAGCTGGGGTTGGTTTAGCGAAATTTATCGCACCAAAAGCAAAAACACCCATTAGTAAAATCAGTAATATTTTTTTCATTTTTTCCTCTACTTCCACTCTAATTGATCAAGATAATGTCGCGCATTTCTTAGATATAATTCATTATAGTGTGGAATATTTTTAAATTTATCTGTATGGACATATTTGTCCATGTCAGCTGGGTCTATATCGTCATCATGAGCTTTTTGCATTTGTTTTTTCAGTATTTGCAAATACTCTAAAGTTGGCTCATATGATTTGCTATCAAATCTTTTTCCATGTCCGCCCATCACATATTTGACATGTTTTTTTTTGATGAAGTTCAAAGCTTTTATCCATCCATCCATATCACTGTCTGTTGCATAATTTACAAATCGTCCATTAAAAATTGTGTTTCCTGTAAATATAAAGCTATCATTTGGGCTAAAAATTATCAGATCAGCAGCACTCTGAGTACCCTTAGATGGTTTTATGACAAATATGTTCTTTTTGCTGCCTTTTATCTCTAGTTTTCCATCCACAAATAAATCAGGCATGACTGTTTTTGTATTTTTTGTCAAATTCTTTGGTAGCGTTATCATGGTTCTTTTATATGTATTGGGGTGAGTTTTTATAAGCTTTGGCAAGTTTGATGCACCTATTATTTTAACACCTTTTTCTTTAAAAAATGAGGCTCCCAAGAGTCTGTCGTCATGGTAGTTTGTTATAACCACAAATTTTATTTTCTTATTGGTAGATTTTTCTATAAACTCATTTAGCTCTTTTGCAAAATTATATGTTGCACTTGCATCCATAAGAACCAAAAAGTCTCCCATATCAACATAGCAGACATTTGAGACAAAGCCTTTATTTGATTTTAAAACGGGGTCATATGCTCCTATAAAGCAGCTTATGTCCTTTGTTATCTTAACTGGTTTAAAATCAAAAAAATTCGCAAATAAAAAAATTGGTAGGGAGAGAAATAGTATGAGTTTTTTCATGACGCCTCAATATATTTAGGCAAGACAATTATGCCTTGCCTAAATGGTTTAGTTTTTATAAAGTGATAATTCAATACCTGGATTGTTTTTAACACCTATGATATCAGGAGTCTCAAGCTTTAAGTTTTTAATATGCTTGTGATCACCAAGATATTTTTCTACTGTATCCCAAACTGGTTCACCAGGAGATTTACTACCAACTGTTGACCAACCAGCCATCTTATAGATTCTATTTGCTTCTATCTTCTCGCCTGAACTTAGTTGTAAGTTTGTGATTCTTTTACCTATGTCTTTTCTTGGGTCTATTGTGTATGAAAGACCACCTGTTCGCACCATGTCTCCACCTTGTTGTAAAAATGGATCTTTGTTAAACAAGTTATCAGCAACATCTTCCAAGATATTGTGTAAATCAGTGCCTTTTATATCTCTAAGATATGTCTCAGGATATGTGATAGCTGTCTGATTCATGACATCATCAAGAGTGATAGCTTCACCTGGAAGTATAGAAGTTCCCCATCTAAAGCCTGGACTAAGTGATACATCAGCTCCTTTTACTTCACGAAGAGCATCACAGATGATTTGATCAAATGTTCCATTGAAGTTACCTCTTCTATACAGAAGATTATCAGTTGTAGCTAGTGGTTTCATCAACTTATCCAAAAATGGAGCTCTTACATCATCTATGTGTTTTTTCATCACAGGATCTTCTGGAAGAAGTTCAGAGAATACCGGCATAAGAGTAAATCTAAAATCTCTTACCTTCTTATCTTTTATATCAAGATCGAGTACACTAATAAACTTACCATTTGAGCCTGAATTGACAACATGTGTAACACCACTTGAGTTTTTAACAGGTACTGCTACTGGAATGGCGTCATGTGTATGACCACCTAATATGAAATCAATACCGCTTACAACTGCTGCCATCTTTTTATCTACATCAAATCCGTTGTGAGACAGAAGCATAACAGCATCCGGTTTCTCTTTTGTTCGAATTTTATTAACAAGTTCCTGCATATCATCAGGTCTTATACCAAAAGTCCAATCAGGTATAAATCTTTGAGGATTTGCAATGGCTGTATAAGGGAATGCTTGCCCGATAACAGCCACCATATGATCACCCATCTTTTTCATAACATATGGTTTAAATGCTCTTCCAGTATCTTCATTATAAGCTTCGACTCCGTTCATAAGAGACTCATCTTTAACAAAAACATTTTGGGCAACAAAGTCTGATTTTAAATCTTTTATATTTGACAGTATCTCTTTTTCAGTATAAGTGAATTCCCAGTGTCCTGTACAAACATCAACTCCTAGAATATTGATGGCTTCCACCATATCCTTACCTCTAGTATAAAGAGCAGTCGCACTTCCTTGCCAAGTATCACCACCATCTAAAAATAGAGTCTTATCTTTTCCAAAATTGCCTCTTAAATGATCAGTCAATGTTTTTATATGCGCAAAACCACCAACTTTATGGAATCTTTTGGCATTCTCCACATAATTCATACAAGTCATAGAGAATCCAGCTCTGCTGTTTTCAGCTATACCATAGTGTTTCAAGAAATGGCTGCCAACAACATGAGGCGGTTTTCCATAGTTTGAATCAAAGCCTAGATTTACACTAGGCTCTCTAAAATGTACTGGCATCAATTGAGCATGGCAGTCAGTCATATGTAAAAATCTTGCATTACCAAAATTTTGTATCTTATAATAATCCTCTAGATTTTGCACATCAAAAAGCTTTTTGTGTGACTTTGCATATAGAGATGATGCCCCTAATACGGACATCATATATAAAAATTCTCTTCTGTTTAGTGAACTCATTATACCCCTCTTTACCTAGGAACTTGGGCACGCCAAGTCTTGTCATATTCTGCAGATTGCGCCATAGCAGTATCTGCTTCATATGCAGCTTTGTTTGCATAAGATATAGCTTCTTTTGCAGCTTTTTTGGCTTTTGTCACAAGAGATTTTGTGTGTTGCCAAGCGACACCTTCCTTGTGAGCTTGGTTATATTTCTTTTGTGCACTTTGTATCGCTCCATTTACACTTGGGCCTGTTCCAGCACAACCAGCAAGAAATGCAACCGTGATAGTGCTAATTAAAATTAATTTTTTCATGTTTTATCCTTATTTTCTTGTATCTGGGCCATAAAGTTTCATACCATTTGACATATAAGTCAAGAAATATGAAAGATCTCTTAGCGTTTTACTTTGAAGTTTTGGCTTCTCAGCACCAGTTCCTTTTACACAACCAGCTAGTCTAGCTTGAAGTGTTAAAAGTGTACCGCCACCCTTTACTCTATACACTGGCATTTCAGTTGTTTGACCAAGAGCTGGACTTAAAGATTCTGCACGAAGTCTTTTGCCAGAACTTACAACATGGCACTCATTACAACTAAGAGACAAGTAACCTCTTTGCTTATAAAATTCTTTTTTTCCATGCTCATAAGCTTGTGCTGCAGCCATACTTGGGATTGTAACATGAATTTTTTTACCTCTTGATTTCATTGCCATATATGCTATAACTTTAGCTATATTGCCTTTACCATATTTATAAGGTTTTTCTCCATTTTTAACTCTACAAGCATTAACTGCTTGACCAATTGTAACTACTTCATTTGTTTTTGTATCAAAATAAGGATAATCATTTCTTACACCCGTTTCTGGAAAACAACTAGAATAAGTTTTACCATTTGCGAATGGCTTGTTCCATAAAACTTCGCCATCATCAACTTCTAAAGAATATGCTGGAAATTCATTGAGTTCTTTAAATTGCTCTCTACTTGGTTTATACCATGCAAGTGAACCATCTTGAAAATCTTGAAAACTTAAAGGATATCTATATGTTTTCTTCATCTCATCTAGGTTTACATTTGGAAAATATTTTGCGTGGTTCTTAACTGGATTTTGAAATTTTTTCAAAAAATAGTTAACGAATGCTTTTCTATCTTTCTCTGCTTGAGCATTGTAGCTAGCCGCAAACAAAATTGAGCCACTTATCATAGATAGTATGGCAATTTTTATTAATTTCTTTAACATGTTATCTCCTTTTATTAATTGTTATTAAAGCTTTACTTTAATTTTATATCTTTTTTCTCGCCGGCACCAGTATTATCTTTCCACTCTACGGTGATAACATCACCTTTCTTTGCACCCTTAAAACCAAATCTAATATATGGATTTTTTGACACTGCTGAAGTTGGATACATGTCATAAACTAATCTTGATCCTAATTTTACAGTTAAGTGATTTATAAATTTTGGTTCACCTTTACCACCACCAAGTTTTCCAGATGCCATTGGATGTTTAACCAATAATTTTACATCTGCTACACCATTTCTAACTTTTGCTATTGCTTTTATTCCCATCATTATTTCCTTTTGTTATTTTCTTTCTCACTAAAAGCTAAGGCCACGCCTAAAGCTTTTTACTTAAATATTATATTTGTTTTATTAAGGTAGTATCAACCGCCACAACCGCCAACTGTTACTTTAACTTGCTTAACTGCTTCATGGAGTTTTCCATTTGCATCTTCAACTATCAATCTAACATTTGTTGTTTTTCTCATTTTTATTCTAGTTGAAAATTTTGCCATTGAGCCTTCTTGTAGTTCCCATGAAACTGCAAGTGGGCGTGGGTTGCCATCAATAAAGATAGTCATTGTTTTGGCATTTTCCAAACTTGTTGAAACTGTTACAGGAACAGCTGAACCATTTTCAGCGATATCTGGTAATTTTAATACTGCTTTATCGTCTTTTGATATAGCATTTGAACCATAAATATCTTTTATCGCTTCGTCAGATGATGTTTCCAAAAAAGCTTTTGGATGTTCTGACATAATACTTGCACTTCCTACTGTTTGTAAAGCTGTTACTGCTAATGTTGTAAAACCTAACCCTAAAAAATTTCTTCTTTTCATATTCTAAACTCCTTTTATTTTGCTTTTGTTGTTGCTTGCAAGTATGCTACAAGTGCATCTACTTGATGTTTGCTTATTTTATGACTTCTGCCTTGTGGTGGCATAATTGTATTTGGAACAGTTTTGTTTGGATCCCATATCTTATTAAATATATAATCTTTTGGATATGTGTCCAAATTTGAAAGTTTTGGACCAATATTACCAGCTTGTGGTATATTTGGATCATTTTGCACTGTGTGGCATGCTAAACAGTTGCCTAGTTTCTTAGTAACAAATACTTTTCGACCTTCTTTGACCAAATCTTGTTGACTTTGGGCATATGTTACACTTGCTCCCAACATACTTATAATAGCAACGGCTACTATCTTTTTTGTGTTTATCATCTTTTCTCCTTTTTGATTTAATTATATTTTATCAAAGCACGACTTTACAGTCGTATGCTTTTATCTTACTGCTATACATCCAGATTTATTTGCTTTTTTCCATCATGTACTTAACAGTGCTTTTAACATCTTTATCTTTAAGTGTTGTGTCTCCTCCTTTTGGTGGCATAGCATTAAAGCCATTGATTGCATGTTTAAATACATCTCCTAAACTCTCTTTTCTAACATGAGCCCAGTCAGCTTTATTTCCAAGCTTTGGAGCACCTGCCACACCAGAATTATGGCAACCTGCACAAGTATTGTCGTAGATTGTTTTACCTATTCCTCCACCTGTCTCTTCTTTCTTCTTTACTTTGTATGAATATCTTCCCTTGCCAAATGTTGGCACAACGACTGTTGCATCTGTTTTAATATGCATAACAACCATCTTAGAAGTATCTATACAGTTACTCATACATCTTGTGTTGTGAGTATCTGGCTTTCTTAAGTTATTATATTCAAAACCTTTTTCATTTGGTAAATGAACTGCTTTTATAAATTTTCTATCTATCACAGTGCTATCTTCTATGTCTTTTCCATTTACTCTAATCTCATTTAATTGCAATATATAGCCAAGTATTCCATAAACTTCACTATTGCTAAGTGATCTTGGAGCTGAAAGAGGCATAGCTGTATGAATATACCAAAAGAATGGTGCGATATATGGGGCATAGCTACCTAATGTTTTAAGTGGTTTTGGATCTCCACCACTTTCTGGATGCAGTTTTAAAGTCCCTATTCCACCAGCTAAAACAGGGAATCTGTCGACACCTTCACCAAAATCACCATGACATACAGCACATTTTGCACTAAATACCTGTGCTCCTTGTTGAACGCTCATTCTACCACTTGGCAAACCTTTTCCATCTGGTCTAACATCTGTATTCCAAGCTTTTAGAGTAGCTTTGGATGCTTTTTTACCAAATTTATAATTTTTACCACTTATTGGAGATTTATAAGTTTCGGTAACTTTGATATATGTTTTTCTAATTATTGCACCATCAACATTTGTTTTATTTCCATTTTTATCTTTTGCTACACTTGGATATGGATATTTATCTGGATTTGCTGGAGTATAACTCAACTTTTGAGCACTCAAATTTGAAACCAATGCAAACGAACTTAGTATTAGTATTATATTACGCATAGATGTGTACATCGTTTACCTCCCCATTGCTTTTTACTTCCCATGTTTGAATAGCATTTCTATGATACACTGATTCTTTTCCTCTAGCTGCAACTAATTGTTTTGCAGTCGGTTGAGTATATCCTGTATCGTCGGTTGAACGGCTTTGTAGCATCATCGGTTTACCATCCCATTCTATTCCAATTTCAAATCTTGTAACTGCTTTTGGAAGTATAAGACTTGTAAACTTAGCTTCTTTCCAACTCTTTCCTCCATCAGTTGAAACATCAACATGAGTGATAGTGCCTTTTCCAGACCACGCTATACCTTGTATTACAATAGGACCTTTTTTAAGACCTTTTAAATTTCTCTCAGGACAAGGTGAAGTTATAACGGAGTTAGCTTCCATGGCCCAATTATACATCTCGGCATGCCCGTCATATTCAAGCATCGTGTATTTTGTGCTCTCTTCTCTAACCATCCATGATTTTGTATCAAATTTCAATCTTTTTAACCATTTAATTTGTATAGCACCTTCCCAACCTGGAAGAAATAGCCTAACAGGATATCCTTGTTCAGGTCTTAGAGCTTCGCCATTCATAGCATACACAAGCATTGCGTCATCTAGAACTTTCTCTATAGGTACACTTCTTCCAACGCCAGCTGGGTCTGAACCCTCAGGGAACATCCACTTAGCACCTGGTTTTAAGCCTATGTCTTCTAGTATTACCTTCAAAGGAACTCCTGTCCACTCAGAACATGCAACCATACCATGAGTCGCTTGAAGTGAGTTTATACCAGGTCCTCTCCACTCCATACCATTGTTTGCTGCACACTCAAAAGAGTGAACAACACTGATGCTTGGATATCTTTTTAAATCTTCTAAAGTAAGAACAACTTCTCTATCTACAAGACCATGTATCAATAATCTCCATTCAAGTGGATTGATATCAACAACTCCACCATGACATCTTGTAAAATGTAAGCCATTTGGAACAATGATTCCTTTTAAATCTTGCCAAGGAGTAAAGCTTATAGAAGCTTTTTGATCTGCAGTCAACCATGGAACAAATCTTCTAACAACATTTGCTTCATACTTTGATGGCACCCCGTATGGATTTGAGTTATTATCTCTTCCCCATTTAAGTCCCCATTCTGGATTGTTTGGGGGTAAATTTTTAGGGTTTACATGCGGTGCTGCTTCTAGTTTTGTAGCGCCCACTCCGCCTAAAGCAGCTGCTGCTGTCACAGAAAATAAAAATCCTTTTCGCAAGAAATCTCTTCTACCTTCTCTAGGAACTTGGTCTAGCTCTTTTGCAACCTCTGTAATTAGTTCAGAAGTACTCGGAGAAGATTTATATCCGTCTAACTTAATTTCTTTCAATTATATCTCCTTTGCATTTTAATAATCAATCGTATATCGTTAAATCATCATAATTTTGTCATTTTTAAACTTAATACTAGATTATAATAAAAAATATTTTTACATTAGAAATTTTAATATAACTAGTTTAAATATTGTAGTTAAGGCTATAGCCTATGATTATAATGATTTATTTTAAAACTAAATTGTTACGATAAGTAGCACTAAAAATGGACCGATATTATTTTGATGTTTAATATTATCATATTTATTATAATATTATTTTATATATATCTACAAAAAACTTTTTTTTTCAAAGCACAATTGTGTCATATAATGGTTACTTTGGGATATGGTTATAAATTAAATAAATTAAATATTAAAGCTCAAATAAAGAACATAAGATAAGCTATAATTAAGTGATAAACCAAATTTTAGCTTTTACGCCTGCATTAGATTGAAGAGTTGGTGGAGTGTAGCGGGATCGAACCGCTGACCCCGACGCTGCCAGCGTCGTGCTCTCCCAGCTGAGCTAACACCCCATCAAGTGATATTTTCGTGATAATTATAGCATAATTTTTATTCAAAGGCTACCAATTCTCCTTTTTTTAATTTAAATATTTTTTCTTGAATTGACCTTATGTAAAACTGTTTTTCTCTATAACTTAAATTTTTATCTCTTTTTATGTTTTGAAGTTTTTCGCTATAAAATCTTATCAAAAATGTAATCATGGCTGAAATCAGATTTACCTCACCATAAATTTTTATGTCATCCCATAAGCCAATCCTAACTAATTTTGGATTTTCTAATTCATTATTTAAAAGAAGTTTAAACTCTTCATTATGACTTTTAAACATACTTGTATCTATATTGTCAAGTATCGTATCTATGAGTGTTGGGCTATGCAGTATAGTTTTGATGATAGTTAGTTCGAGTATATCTACAAAGGCTTCTTGAGTATTTCTCATCGTAGTGTTTCTTCTAGTTTTTACAAGGTTTTGTGGCAAGTTCAAGGCTCCGCTTAAAACTCCCTTATAGCTCTCTTGTAGTGTCTCTGGTAAACTTTGCAAATATGCTGTTCCCTCTTGCAAAGCTTTTTGTTTTTGCAAAGCATCGCTTAAATCATACTTTTTAACTATCCTCTCAATCGCAAACTCGACGAAGGGTTGAGTTTCGTTAAATAATTTATTTAGTTTTTCTATCTGTCCGTTTTTAACCATATCAGCTGGGTCCATTCCCTCACCAAATAAAATAACACCCCCTTTAAAAGAGTGTTTACTAAGAAGTATGGACGCCTTTAGGGCTGCTGCTATACCTGCATCATCTCCATCATAAGCAAGTACAACTTCTGGCTCCATTTTAGTGATAAGAGGCAGATGGTCATTTGTAAGTGCTGTCCCAAGCGTAGCGACTGCATTTGTAAAACCAGCTTGATGAAGCATTATTGTATCTAAGTAACCCTCTGTTATTATTATCTTTTTATTTTTAAATATCGAATCTTTTGCAAAATAGTATCCATAAAGAAGTTTAGATTTATTGAAATATCTTGTTTGAGGTGAGTTTATATACTTTGCTGGATGATTTGTGATGGTTCTTCCGCCAAAACCAACAAATTTGCCTGTTCTTGAACGAATTGGGAACATAATCCTCTCGTTAAATCTACAATATGCCCTATTGCCTTTTTCGCTAATATCCGCTACTCCAAAATCTTTTAACTCGCTCATAGAGTAGCCATAACCTCTTAAAAAATTCAAAGTTTCATCCGAGCTAGGAGCATATCCTAACTCAAATTTTTCTATGGTAGATTCACCTATGCCTCTTTGGAGCAAGTACTCTTTTGCACTTTTTTTATAATCTAGGTTTTTTCTAAAAAAAAGAGTTAAATTATCCATCAATTTTCTATCAACCTGAGCTTTATCATTATCTGTATAGCTAAGAGAAAAGTTATACATGGTAGCCAACTTTTCTATGGTTTCTGGATAATTTAGTTTTTCGTATTCCATCACAAATTTTATAGAATCTCCCCCTGCTCCACAACTAAAACAGTGATAGATTTGCTTGGATGGACTTATCACTAAACTTGGGTTTGAATCACTATGAAAAGGACATATAGCTTTAAAATTTGCACCATTTTTTTTAAGCTCAAGATAATTTCCCACAACATCAACGATATCCAATCTAGTTTTCAAATTCTCTATGGAGCTGTTCTCTATCATCCTATATCCCCTTTTGTTTGAGCAAAGCTCAATCAAAATTCCTCGCGACTAAAGCTACGCCTTATGGCGAGATTTTATCATTTGCAATTTTTGTATTATAACATTTAAAAACTAATTTGGTATAATGTTCTATTATTAATAAAAGGGTATAAATTTGAATAGTTTTTTTATCGAGTATAGAGACCCTATGTTTGGGATTATTATACTTTTTGCTGTGATTTTTGTCATCTCTTTTGCCAATTACTGGTGGGGAGTTTTTAAAAGTAAAGAAGAAAAAGATAGTATAGAAAAGTTTGTTAAAAAATTTGAAATAGTAAGTGATGAAAAAGAGTATAAAAAACTTCTACAAGATTACGAAATTCCTATAGAATCTCTTATTTTGCTAGCTGACGCTTATGGGAAGAGCGGTGATTACGAAAAATCTATAAATATATATCTGGTCTCTTTAAAAAGAGTAAAGGGCAAAGATAAGAAAAAATATATTCTCTCAGCTCTTGGAAAAACATATTTTATGGCTGGTTTTCTCTCAAGAAGTAGTGAAGTATTTTCAGAATCACTGAGACTTCATCCAAGAAATGAAGAGTCACTAAAGTATCTTACTGTAGTTTTTGAAAGATTAAAAGAGTACAAACAAGCCATAGAAGTTTTAGACTCTTTGGAAGAGTTAGGAGCAAAAACTTCTCAGCAAAAAAAATATATACAAACCTTAGAATTATATGAAGATGCAAAGATAAGCAATGCCCAAAAAATTAGAAAGTTAAAAAAG
>JALUXT010000090.1 GCA_027013245.1 Campylobacteraceae bacterium | reverse complement strand
AAAAACTTTATCATGTAGTTTATAGTTTGCAAATACTATTCCCAACAAAAAGACTCCAAACCAAGGGACTATATTTGCTAAATCTTCTGTATAGTTTATGGGTAAATGTAAAGGTTTTTGAAGTAAATTGTAGCACCAGTGCATATTTAAAAAGTTATAATTGTATCCTACAAGTATAAAAATTGCTAAAATTAAAGATATTTTTGGTATTTTCAAAAAGAAAAGACCAAATATAGAAGCAAAAAGAAAAAAATGAAGTATCCCAAAATATATCCATGAATCTGGAAATTGTGTATAACTTCCAACACTAACAATTAAAGATGAAATTCCTAGTATGATAACTCTTTTTTTAACCTTATCAAACTTAATAAACTCTTTATGTGTTAATTTTAGACTAATTCCACTTGCAAAAACAAACATAGTAACGATGACATATCTATAATATCTCCAAAATAGTCCATGCTGTAAATCAAAATTAAAAATATGAAAATTATTTAAATCAAAACAAAAATGAAAGATAACCATTAAAAGAAGTGCCACTCCTCGAAAAACATCCAAACCAATGAGTCTCAACTTGATACCTTTATACTTTTCAAATATCTTTGCAAGATAATCATAGCCGAAATTGAGTCAATGCGACCATCTCTTATGTATTTTATCTCGCCTTTCATAAGACTTTCTGCCTCTAATGAACTCCCACTCTCATCTTGGAAAAACACTTCTCCCTTAAAATCAACAAGATTCATAAAATGAGAAATACGGCGTTTCATCTCCTCCTCACTACTTCCACCAAGAGGAACTCCAACTACGACACACTCAACTTCCCAATCATCTATAACTTTTTTCACTTCAGTTGATGCTTGATTTCGATTTTTTCTCATTACTGCTGGAAGCGGAGTTACTAAATCTTTATGAGCTGAATATGCTAGACCTATACGTTTTAGCCCCAAATCAATGGCTATATATTTCATTTATTTTCCTAGACAAAAAGAGCCAAACATTTTGTCTAGCATCTCATCATTTTCAAATGGTCTTGTTATACTTGATAACTCTTTTACTGCTTCGTTTAAATGAAAAGAGAATATCTCTAACTCTTGCTCATTTAGGGGAGTAAATGACTCTTGTATATTTTGCATGGTATTTTCAACTGCTAAAATTTGTCGAGAAGATATTAACATAAGCTCATCACTTGAATTTGTTCTATCCATTATGTTTTTCAATTTATCGACAAGCAGACTAACATCATTTTTTGAATTTAATTCCAAATCAAACACCAATGGTTCTAATGAAAATTTATCTTCTAAATCTATTTTGTTTTTTACAATTATGATATTTTTATTGTTCTGTTGCTTTTCTAAAAGTCTTGCTATTTCCATATCTTCATCATCTGCAACTCTTGAGTTATCAAATAATGCTACAACTATATCACTCTGTTCTATCGCCTCAAGACTTCTCTTGATTCCTATACGTTCTATCTCATCATTTGCTTCACGAATTCCAGCTGTATCCACTATGCGAATTAAATGAGTTCCTATCTTGACCTGTTCTTCTATAGTGTCCCTTGTTGTTCCTGCTATATCACTAACTATGGCACGATTGAAATGAAGAAGTGCATTTAAAAGTGAACTTTTGCCTACATTTGGTTTACCTATAATGGCAATTCTAAAGCCTTGCATAAGACCCTCACGAGATTTAGAGGCTTGAAGTGTTTTACCTAAAAGTTTATAAAGCTCATCCAATTTAGTTTTTATCTGCAACACCAAATTTTCTGGTAAATCCTCTTCTGCATAATCAATACTAACCTCGCTAAACGCCAATATATGAATAATTTCATCACGAACTTCTTCTACAAACTCTTTTAAAGAACCTTTCATTTGAATTGCTAAAATTTTTGCAGCATCTTCACTTTTTGCTTCTATTAATCCTGCTATTGCTTCTGCTTCGCTTAAATCTATGCGACCATTAAAAAAAGCACGTTTGCTAAACTCCCCAGCTGTTGCTAATCTAGCTCCAGCCTTTAAGCTTGCTTTTAAAATACTTTGAGCTACTATAAAACCACCATGACACTGAATCTCCACAACATCTTCTGCTGTAAAAGAGTAAGGAGCCTTAAAATATATAACTATTGCCTCATCAATAAGCTCATCATCTAAAGTATAAATATTTGTTAGAGTCGCATATCTTTTTTTAAAAGTTTTTTG
>JALUXT010000089.1 GCA_027013245.1 Campylobacteraceae bacterium | reverse complement strand
ATAATTTAGACGATAGACTATATCTATATCGCTCAAATCTGTCTGTCTGCCTTGTGCATAGCTTCCAAACAAACCCAAAAGAACCACACCCTCTTTTTCATACTTAGGTTTTAAGTTTTTTAGTACAGACAATATTTTATCTTTAGTTTGCATAAGAATCTCTCCTTGAGTATTGAATATATTATACCATAATTAATTCTACAAGCATTGAGCAAAAAGTGAAATTTATAATCTATATGATGAAACATGACCTTGATTTAAAAATCGACCTAGTAAGACTAAAAAACAAAAACTCACTCCTTGAAAGTGAGATACGAGAAAATGGGATTTTGTTGTGAGTATTACCGCTACTTTTTAAATTGTATTTTCTAATTTTATACCATTTATCTTTGGAAACTGTTTATCGTTGGTTATGATTGTGGTGTAGTTATTTTGTTTAGCACACACTGCTTGGAGAGTATCTTCAAAATCATAATTTGTGTTTTTTTGACATATATCTACGGCATCATCAATGATATTTTTTGAAAATGGTAATATAGTAAAGTTTTGATTTAAAAACTTTATAAATTCCAATAGTTCGCTTCTTTTTATGAGTTTTTGAGACAAACAATAAACAGTTGTTATGATGTCATCACTCATAGCCAATGGTGTATCTTCTACTAAAGCTGTTTGGATAAGTTTTTTTGAATTTGTGTGAGATGCTCTTTGGTTATCTAAAATGTCAATAATGATATTTGTGTCGATGAAAAGTTTTTTATCTTCCATATTTTTTCTTTATATCACCTATTTTAGCATCTCCAATCTTTCCATTTAAAAGCCCTACAAACTTGTCTAGCTCATCGAGTTTTTTTTGTCTCTCTTTGTAAATCTTTTCATCTAAAATCTTTTTCATCTCTTTTGCGTATTTCTCGGGGATAAATATCCCTTGATAAGTTTTTGATTTTTTGTTTTCTATCTCTACATAATCATACTGAAAAAGGGTATCTCCACTTCTAGTTAAATCTCTTATGCTCATTGTTGTCATCATAGGATTTGCCTTTTTTAGTTTATTGTAGCAAATTAGATTAATATTGTCAAAAATTTATATGTAAGAGAAAGAGGTCTTGTGATACAAATGTAAAGAATTTCAAAGTATTTTAGGAGTATTTAAATCAAAATATATCTCTACATGTAGAGAAAAGACTCTCTACATGTAGAGTTTAAAATTTTTATCCTACCCCATACATAAGATTTGGCAACCATAGAGATATGATTGGTACATATGTTATGAGGATAAGTCCTACAAATATAGTAAGTGCCCATGGGATTGAAGCTACAACTACATCTTTTAGGCTTAGACCTGTGATGCCGCTCGCGACAAAGAGGTTTAAGCCAACTGGTGGGGTAATCATGCCTATTTCCATGTTTATTACCATGATAACTCCTAGGTGAATAGGGTCGATTCCAAGTTTCATGGCTATTGGCAATAGCAATGGAACTGTAATCATAACAATAGAGCTTGGCTCCATAAATTGCCCCATAAGTATAAGTAGCAAGTTGATTATCACCAAGAACATTATCGGTCCGACATGCGCTTGGAGTATGAGGTTTGTTATGTATTGTGGAATACTCTCATCAGTTAAGAAATGAGAGAAAATCATAGCATTTGCAATTAAAAAGAAAATCATCGAACTAGTCATAGCAGAATCGAGTACAATCTTATGCAAATCTTTAAATTTCAAATCTTTATAAACAAAAACTGAAATGAAAAAAGCATAAAAAGCGCTTGCGGCTCCTGCTTCTGTAGGAGTAAACAATCCTCCGTAGATTCCACCTATAATCAAAACTATAAGCATCAAAGCCCAAAAGGCTTCTTTGAACTTTTGCATTCTGAAGCTAAAAGGAGCCATCTTAGTTCGTTTAAAACCAAGCTTTACTGCTCCGATATAAGTGACAACCATAAGCATAAAACCTATAAGTAACCCCGGAATGACTCCCGCCATAAACAATCTACCGATAGATTGATCCGCTGTAACACCATACACGATAAATACGATAGAAGGCGGTATGAGTATGCCCAAACTTCCTGCAGTCGCAATTGTACCTATGGCGTATTTAGTTGGATATCCTGCTTCTTTTATAGCTCCGTACATAACTGAGCCAATCGCAACAACGGTAGCTGGTGAACTGCCTGAAACTGCAGCAAAGATGATACTTGCAAAGATAGCTGCTATCGGAAGACCACCTGGTAGATGCCCTACTATCGACTTGGCAAATTCTATGATTCGCCCTGCTGCACTTCCTTTTGAGAGGAATGCACCTGCTAGGATAAACATAGGAATTGCCATCAAAGTGTATTGGTCTAGCCCATCAAATACTTCGGATGGTACGCCCATAAGATTAAAATTTGTGAACATCAATGCTGTGAGCATCGTACTAGTTCCCAAGCTAACGGCTACAGGAACACCTATAAGCATCAATGCAAAAAGAAGTATAAAAAGAGTTGCTATCATCATAACGGCTCCCCTCCTTCCTCTGGTACATCTGCACCTGAGCGTTCACTTGTATCGTGAATAATCTCGTCTTCTGCTGTTTTTATAACCTTATCTGCATCTTCCCTTGCTACTTCAAACACCTTTTCTCCTGCTCGATATGCTGCTCCTGCAAATGCTAGAGGAAGAACAAGAGTTGGTATCCACATAGGGATATTTAAATCTATACTCATCTCGTTCATATCTTGCAAAATCAAAATTAGCTGATAACCAAAATAAGACATAAAAGCTAGATATATAAATGAAAGGCTATAAGCAAAAATCATAAATGCTTTTGCTATAGGTGCTGGTAATTTTGATAAAAGCAAGGTTACTTGTATGTGGATTCCTCTTTTAAATCCATAGGCAGCACCAAAAAGCATACCCCATATAAAAGCATAATTCGTAAGCTCTCCTGCCCAAGTAATACTTGAATCAAATGCATATCTCATTACGACATTTACAAATGCCAAGGTTGTGCCTGCCACCATCCCTAAAACAGCTAAATTTCTATTAATTGTGGCTATACCTACATCAAGGATAGAAAAAAACTTACTCATAAATCACCCCTACGCATCTAAGGCCACAAAAAGTGACCTTATAAAATTACTCTTATTTCTGAGCATCTTTGATTAAATTTTTTCCGATAACACCATAAAACTGAGGATAAATCTTAACCATAGCTTTTCTCCATGCTGCTGTTTGAGCAGGTGTTAGAGTATAGATATTTAACTTGCCAGTTTTCTTAGCATAAGCTTTTACATTTGCTAAAAATGTTCCTTCAAGTGCAGCAGCTTCTTTTCTTTCATACACTGTTGCTTCATTCATAGCTTGTATGATTTTTGGTTTTAAATCAGCTGGAAATTTATCCCAAAATCTTTTACTCATAACTACTAGATAACCTAGATAACCGTGATTTGAAAGAGTTAGGTTCTTTTGAACTTCATAGAATTTTTTTGTATAGAAGTTAGATAGTGGATTTTCACCTCCATCAACAACACCTTGTTGAAGTGCAGAATATACTTCTGAAAAAGGTAAAACTTGTGGATTTGCTCCAACTGCTTTAAATTGTGCTTCAAGAACTTTTGAACTCATAATTCTAAATTTTTGACCTTTTGCATCTTTTGGCCAAATGAGTGCTTTTTTATTTGTTGAGAGTTGCTTGAAACCGTTATCCCAATAGTTTAATGCAACGAAGCCTTTTTTTGTAACCATAGCTCTTAATTTCTGACCAACAGGACCATCCATCACGGCATGAACATGTTTCATGTCTCTAAATAAGAAAGGAAGGTCGAAAAGTTGCATTGCTGGAACTAATCTTGTAAATTTTGAGAAACTAGGAACCGCCATCTGAACATTTCCTATCTTTATAGCTTTCATAACAGCTTTATCAGAATATAGTTGAGAGTTAGGGAAAACCTTAACTTCTACCTTACCGTTGGTTAGCTCTTTTACTCTTTTTGCAAAAAAGTCAGCAGCCTTACCTTTTGGTGTATTTGGACTTACAACATGTGAGAACTTGATAGTATAATCAGCCGCAAATGTTGAAGAAACTAAAAACGCTGCAACAGCAGCAATCTTAACAAACTTTGTCATGTCAATCTCCTTTTGAATTTTGTTTTCAAGTCGATTATAAACAAAAGTTATGTCCATCTTGTGTAGAGTCAAGAAAAAATATCAAAAAAATAAAAAATTAGTAAATTTTATCATAAAAAGTTACTTTTTGTTACAACTTGTAACCTATGCTTTGTATATTTTTCAAACTTCCAGGTGGTAACTTTTTTCTTAGATTTTTCATCATCAGTCGAAGAGCATTTAAGCTCATATATTCACCTTCCCATAATTCTCTTTCTATCTCTTCATAGCCAATAACGCTGTTTTTTGAAGTGATTATCTCCAGAAACTTAACCTCTTTTTTGGTTAGCTCATACTCTTCATCTTCGTGTTTTATCAATTTTTTATCTGCATCATAGAACCAACCCTCTTTTATCTCTATTTGTCCCCCGCTTTGCAATGAATTTAAAAATTTATCAAGTGCTTCTATGAGTTTTGTTTCTGTGATAGGTTTTACGATATATCTCACCAAGGATAATTCTATAGCATCTAACATGTAGTCAATCTCGGTATGCGCTGAGATTATGATGATTTGTGCTTTTTTATCTTTTTCTCTTATGCATTTTGAAAGCTCTAAGCCATCCATGATAGGCATCTTTACATCGGTGATAATCAAATCTGGTGTTTTTTCCAAAAAAAGCTCATACGCATCAAGTCCATTGTCGGCAAGATAAACATTCTTGAAAAAAAGTGATAACATTTCAGAGACATTTTGCCTAACACCTACTTCGTCTTCAGCATATAAAACAGATAGGTTAGAGAGTTTTTTTATCATTTTTTGATTCATTAATGCTCCTTTTAAGAAAAATATTGTCATTATCATAATATAATTTAGCTTTAAGGATGTATTTTGAAGATTATAAGGGAAGACAATATATCTGCTGTTATCATCATAAGTTCTATGATTATAATCAGCTCTTTGGTTTTATTGACTAGCTATTTTTTCATATCAAACCAATACGACATGTTCCAACGCGAAATCAAAGATATCAAAACGACTTACATAGAATCTCAAAAAAGAGAGATAAAACGAGAAGTAAACTCCGTGATAGAATATATAAAATACAAGTCAAACCTAAAAAATTACAATAAAATTAATCTCCAAAATGAAGTGAAAGATTTCATAAAAAATATAAAATTTGGTGAAAATAAAAACAATTATTTATTTGTGTATAAAATAATCAACTATCAAGGTGGTAAAAAATTTGCGAAAATGCTCATAAATCCAAATAGACAAGATTTGGTTGGCAAATATATAGATGACGATTATAAAGACATAAACGGGAAAGAGTTTAGGAAAAAATTCTTAGCAGAGATAAAAAAGCAAGGGTTTTCTTTTGTAACTTACTCATACCAAAAGCCACATAGTCTTAAAATCAGACCAAAAGTTTCATATTTTAGGCTTTATAAAAAATGGGATTGGGTTATCGCTGCTGGAACTTATCTTGATGACATAGATGTGAAAATTGCTCAAAAAGAGGAAGAATTGAAGAAAAAGATGACACTTGATATCACTTCATCTATCATCATATTTTTACTTTTTTCATTTTTTGCAAATATCTTGGCTATCGTGCTTGGTAAACAGATAGAAAAGTTTTTTAATGAGTATAATACAGAGATAAAAAACAAAACAAATGAACTTGAGATACTAAATGTAACACTAGAAAATAGAGTCATCCAAGAAGTTGCTAAAAGAGCAGAACAAGAGAGATTGCTCATAGAAAAATCAAAATTTATAGCACTTGGAGAGATGATTAGTAACATTGCTCACCAGTGGAGGCAACCGCTTTCACAGCTCTCGGCTATCATCATGAATATAAAATTTAGATATTCCATGGGTAAGATGAACAGTGATATTATGGCTGAAAAAAGCAAGGATGCTGAGAGATTGCTTAATTATATGTCAAACACTATAGATGATTTTAGAAACTTTTTTAAACCCGATAAAGAGAAAAAAGAGTTTGATATCAAAAAGTCACTAATTGATACGCTAGGAATCATCGGCAAAACCATAAAAAACCAAAATATAATATTAGAGCTTAATATACAAGATAATATTTTTATAAATGGATACGAAAACGAATTTAAACAAGTGATTTTAAATCTCCTATCAAATGCAAAAGATATACTTCTTGAGGCAAAAAGGAAAAACCCAAAAATCATCATAAGCACTAAAAAGGAAAAAAATAGATATAGAATCTGCATAGAGGACAATGGTGGGGGAATTAAAATTAAACCATTGCAGAAGGTATTTGAGCCATACATTAGCACTAAAAAAGATACGAATGGAACGGGTATAGGGCTTTATATGTCAAAAATCATCATAGAAAAAAATATGAATGGAAAGCTAAATGCAAGAAATACAAAGTTTGGGGCAAAGCTTACGATAATTCTACCACTAAGTATAAATTAAAAATCAACATGCTCCACAGTAGGAAGAGAGATTTGAGGTATTTTTCTTCTTTTACTCTTTTTGTATCTGATTTTTTTGATTTTTAAATGTTTGATTCTTTTTGATTTTGTTATCTTATTGGCCTTTTTTATAAAAAATAGATTTTGAAGCTGTGAATTATTTAAAATAATATAAACCAAATCACCTCTATTTGCTAGCTTTTTATAATGATAAAACTTGGCATAAGGTAATTTATCGTGACTTTCATCTATACCTCGCACTTCATATAACCAAGATTTTTTAAGTTTGTCATAGCTAAGTTTTTGGATAACGCCTTTAATGCTGCCCGAATACATAGAAGTTCTCGGGGTAATATTGGATTTTTTAGTATAAACTTGTGTTGAGTTTGTTTGAAAATCTTTATTTACATGTATAGTTTGTGGGTAAGTTTTTTGTTCTTGTGTTGTTTTGCTTGTAGATAGACTTGTCAAAGCACAACCTTGAAAAAAAACTATAAAAAAGGCACTTAATATATATTTCATGATAATCCTATAAAATTTTAGAATAATCATAACCAAATCTTCATTAATTTTTAATTTTATGGTATAATAAGAACATAAATGGGGTTGACAAGGCTTCGACAGGAATAGTGTCATCTCTTGGTTGCATGTCGCGAGTGAAGGTCTAGCGTTACCAAACCTTCAAACACATAACTGCTAATAACAGTAACTATCGTCCAGCTCTCGCAGTAGCGTAGAGTTTAACAAACAAGCTTAATCGCTTTGGACTGCTTCCTCCTTTGATTCTATCTAAGAGGATTTTGGAAGTATAATAGCTAGGTAGATATATCTTAAGATTACCTCATCTTTGGACGAAATTATGAGGTTCGTTTTGTTTTAGTTTTGTTAGTTGTACGAGAGCAAAATTAAATTTTAACAACTATTTTAAGCATGTAGACGCCAAAAGTGGCTATTTTTGGACTCCGGTTCGATTCCGGACAACTCCACCATATATTTTTTTATGACACTTCATTCGGTACTAAAATGAAGAACCAAGGAAGATTATGAGTAATATATTAGCAAACAAAGAAATTGAAAAAATCAACAAAATAACACTAAACAAAATAAAGCCTAACTACGAATTAAGTTTTTTTCTTGCTAAAAAAGACAAGATAGATTATGTATATAACACCTCTGCTTTAGAGGGCAATGCTATGACTTATCCTGAAGTAGAAACTCTACTTGATGGCATAACAGTAGGTGGACATAAGCTAAGTGATGAGCAGATGGTTTTAAATCAAAATCGCAGTGTTAACTTTCTATTTGATTTGATAAAAGAAAATGATTTTGATTTAAACAAAGAAATATTTTTAAAACTTCACAATGAAGTCGCAAAAGAAGAAGCCCTTAAATGGGGTATGTTTAGAGATGAGAATAT
This sequence comes from Campylobacteraceae bacterium, assembly GCA_027013245.1. Classification (GTDB taxonomy): domain Bacteria; phylum Campylobacterota; class Campylobacteria; order Campylobacterales; family Sulfurospirillaceae; genus JAADIZ01. The sequence goes on along the minus strand of JALUXT010000089.1, from coordinate 4,808 downwards.
TAGAATAGGAGGAACAGAGTATTTGCCACCTCATTTTAATAACTTAAATGCAATATTTTTAGCTAATTACGAACAATTACAAAAAATAGATAATCCAATCAATAGAGCGATAACTTTTTTTTTATTGGGTGCTAGAAATCAGTATTTTTACGATGGCAATAAAAGAACATCAAGGCTCATGATGAATGGAGAATTATTAAAAAATGGTTATCCGATTTTCAATATTAAAGCTAAAGACAAATTGGAATTTAACAAAACAATGTTGGATTATTACGATAGTAACAACATAATTATAGCATTGAAATTTTTAATGGCTTATTACAAAAATCAGAATGAACAATTACAAGTAAATTTGTAAAATGAGTGGTCTTTTCAACTATTGTTCAAGAATAGTGTGATAAAATATCTCTTGTTAGTATTGTAATATATTTTTACAGTACCATTATTAGGTTTTTACACATTTAAAGACAGCTCCACCATAAGGAATTTTATGAAATTTTTATTTTTTATTTTGTTTTCATTTGCTTGCACTTATGCAACTCCTATTTCTAATAAATCACACAAAAATACAGAGCAAGTTCAAATGATGGATGATTTTAATTCAGAATTTGCAAGTACTGATAAAAACGATAAAAATGAGATAGACCCACTCTCTGGCTATAACAGAGTCATGACTAATGTAAATGACTATTTTTATCTAAATATACTTGACCCAGTAGCCAGGGGATACAAAGTTATACTTCCTAAGCCTATAAGAAAAGGCGTAAACAATATACTTGATAATTTAGCCTATCCTCTAAGGCTCTTAAATAATCTTTTGCAATTTAAGTTCAAAAACTCATATACTGAAACTCAAAGATTTATCTTAAATTCTACTATTGGCTTAGCTGGCTTTATGGATGTTGCCAATGACAAATTTCACATAAAACAAAAACAAGAAGATTTTGGACAAACTTTAGGATTTTATGGAATTGGCGGTGGATTTTATATAGTTTGGCCACTCCTTGGACCTTCAAATCTAAGAGATACAGCAGGTTTGATTACCGATGGATTGATAAACCCTATGACATATATGAAAAATCGAGGCTATAATCTTTTAAATAGTAATTTTGAATCGGTAGCAGTTAAATCTACAAATATTATAAACTTTAGTTCTCTACATGTAGGGGAATATGAAAGACTTAAAAAAGATGCGATTGATTTATATCCATTTTTAAAGAATATATATGAACAAAGACGAAAAAAACAAATATCAGAATAATTTAAAAAGGTAGATGTAGATGAGGTACTTGATTATAGGTCTAATGTTGGTGGCAAATCTTTTTGCAGTACAAGAAGATAAAATTCAAATTTTTATGAGTCAAAACATAAATAATGTTGTAAAAATTATCAAAAATGGAAAAGAAAACAATATAAGCAAAGACATACTGAGTCAAAAGATTTTTAAGATTTTTGATCCAGTTTTTGATTATAAGCTTATGGCTAGACTCGCAGTTGGTGGAAGAGTCTGGAGAAGTATAAACCAGAGTCAAAGAGAAGAATTTACAACTCTTTTTACAAAAAGACTCAAATCTTCTTACAAATCAAAACTCGACATGTACAATGGTCAAACTATCACGGTAGATAGTATAAAAAAAATCAAAGCAAATAGAATTTTACTGCTAAGCGAGTTGAGTGGTAAAAAACAAAAATATGACATTACTTACAAATTTTATAAAGCCAAAAATGCACAATGGTACATATATGATGTAAATATCCTAGGGGTTAGTATAATACAGACATATAGAGCTCAATTTTCTGATGAACTCAAGAAAAGTAGCTTTAATGAATTGCTTAAAAAATTATACAAAAAATCATAATTTCATAAATGTTTAAATCCATATACTCCAACTATATACTCAAGTTTCCCAAAGCTATACTTTTGTTTATAGTTTTCCTTACTGCTATCTTTGGTTATTTTGCCACAAATCTTAGTATTGATGCATCTGCTGATACACTCTTGCTTGACAATGATAAAGATTTGGCATTTACTAGACAGATAGCTAAGAGGTATTACACGCCTAATTTTTTAGTACTTGCTTACACTCCAAAAGATAAACTGCTCTCAGACAATTCTCTTAAAACTTTAAAATCTCTTGTGCATGACTTGAAAAAAGTAAAAGCTACAAGCGGAGTGATTTCCATATTAAATGTGCCTCTTTTACAAAGTCCTCCTAAACCTGTAAAAGATTTGCTAGAAAATATCCCAACGCTTCAAAGCAAAGACATAAATAAAACTTTGGCAAAAAAAGAGTTCTTAAATAGTCCTATTTATAAAAATAATCTAGTAAGTAAAGATTTTAAAACTACAGCCATAGTTCTAAATTTAAAAAAATATACCAATAAATACAAAGTGCATACAGAACAATTTAAAAGATACAAAGATGAACAGAGGATAAAAAATCACAAAATGCTGATCCAAATTCGCACCATCATGTCCAAATATCAAGGTAATGCAAAGATATTTTTAGGTGGAGTAAATATGATTGCTGATGATATGATTAGTTTCATAAAAAGCGATTTGCTCATCTATGGTTCTATTCTTTTGCTTATGCTTATAGCCACTTTGATGATTATTTTTAGAGAGATTAAATTTGTTGTGATTCCTGTGCTTGTTTCTGTCGTATCTGTTATCTTCACCACTGGATTTTTTGGATTTTTTGGATGGGATGTCACTGTCATATCATCAAATTTTGTTTCTTTACAACTTATCATCACTCTTTCTATCATATTGCATTTAATAGTAAAATACAAAGAATTAGCGACAGATAATGCTCTTAGTCAAAAAGAGATAGTGTTACAAACGGTTTTATCTAAAGCTAAACCATCATTTTTTGCTATCATTACTACGATTGCAGGTTTTGGCTCTCTCGCCCTTGCCAACCTAAAACCAGTTATCAATCTTGGATATATGATGAGTATAGGAGTGGCTACTTCTTTAGTGGTCTCTTTTTTGCTTTTCCCTGCGATCATGATGCTATTTAAAAAAAGCACTAAGCCATTATCTCACAATCAAAAGTTTAATTTAACAAAACTATGCTCAAACTTAGTGATAAATCGGGGCAAAGAAATCATACTTTTTGCTATACTTATAGCTATAATATCCATATATGGAGCGAGTAAGCTAAGAGTTGAAAATAGTTTCATAAGCTACTTTAAGAAAAATACTGAAATTTACAAAGGCATGAAAGTCATAGACACAAAATTAGGCGGAACAACTCCACTTGATGTAATCGTCACTTTTAAAGACGATATAAAATCAAAAAAAGAGTCAAATGCAGATAGTTTTGACGAATTTGACAGTGAATTTGAAAGCAATAAAAACAAAAATCAATATTGGTTTTCACCAAACAAGATGGAAACTGTTATGAAAATCCAAAAATACCTTGAGTCTTTAAAAGAGATAGGCAATGTCCAATCTCTTGGGACTATCCTTGAAATCGGTAAAAAATTAAATAATGGCAAAAATCTTGATACATTTGAATTGGCAGTGTTATACAATAAAATGCCAGAAAAATTCAAAAATTTGATTTTGAGTCCATATGTAGATATAGATAAAAATCAACTTCGATTTTCTACAAGAATTATAGATTCAAATCCAAACTTAAGAAGAAACAGTTTAATCAAAAAAATCAAAAAAGATTTACCAAAGCTACTCAAAGATAAAAGTATAAAAATTCAACTTTCAAATTTGATGATTTTATACAATAATATGCTTCAATCACTCTTTGAATCTCAAGTTCTCACTCTTGGTGCCGTCATATTTATACTATTTTTAATGTTTTTAGCTCTGTTTAAATCCCTTAAAATCTCACTTATAGCAATCATCACAAATATGATACCAGTTGGGATAATCTTCGCTGCTATGGGCTTTGCAAATATCCCGCTTGATGTTATGACCATAACTATAGCTTCTATCAGTATAGGCATAGGAGTTGACGACACGATACACTATATCATAAGGTTTAAAGAAGAGTTTGTGAAAGATAAGGATTACATAAAAGCGATGCAAAGAGCTCACAATAGCATAGGATATGCGATGTATTACACTTCACTTGCTATCATACTTGGTTTTAGTATTTTGGTATTTTCAAACTTTATACCAACTATTTACTTTGGTTTGCTGACTATTTTAGTGATGGTAACTGCTCTTATAAGTGCACTTTTGTTGTTGCCAAAATTGCTTATCAAATATAAAGTTTTTAGTTAATATCTTCTTTTATATTTCTAGCTATTTGTGAAATTTTTGTAATCTTTTTAGTATAACTTAGAGTATCGTCTAAAAGCACTTTTATAAAAGCACTTCCAACTATAACTCCATCTACTCCTCGCGATTTTTCTTTTGCTGTTTTTTCATTTACGCCAAATCCTATATACAAAGGAGTTTGGCTATTTTTTTTGATTTGCTCTATAATCTTTGTCAAATCTTCACTTACGCCTGAGCCAGTTATGCCAGCATATGCAACAAGATATATAAATCCACCACTATCTTTCACTACTGTTTTGATCCTATCATCTCCATCAGTAGGAGCAACAAAGCTGACTAAAGAGATATCACTTTTTTTAAAAGTTTGCTTATAGCTTAAAGTCTCTTCATATGGCAAGTCTGGTATTATAAAGCCTTTAACTCCCAATCCATTTGCCAAACTTGAAATATTTTCTACGCCTTTGCTGTAAAATGAGTTAAAATATCCCATCCAATAAGTATCAATTTTATCCGTAATATTTTTTGATATTTCAAATAAGACATCTGTCTTAAAGCCATTTTG
>JALUXT010000088.1 GCA_027013245.1 Campylobacteraceae bacterium | reverse complement strand
TAGACTCTTTGGAAGAGTTAGGAGCAAAAACTTCTCAGCAAAAGAAATATATACAAACCTTAGAATTATATGAAGATGCAAAGATAAGCAATGCCCAAAAAGTTAGAAAGTTAAAAAAGATATCTAAGGAAGAAAAGTTTTTACAGAGAAAATATTTTGAATTTTTACAGCAAAACAGATTATCTATAGAAGATGATGAGTTTTTAAAATTTGACTATAAAAATTTACTAGATTTACTTTGGTTTTGTGATGATAAATGGCTAGATTTATCTAAATTTGACAATCCTATGCTAAAACAAATAGCGATGGCAAAAGGACAAATCAAATATGAAAAAATCGAGAATACTCCTTTTGAATTAAAAGCTCTTGGGATATTGCAAAACTCTAAAGATATAAAAGCAGATTTAAGCTTTCATTATATGTGTAAAGAGTGCAAAAATGTATTTCCAATATATTTTTATAGATGCCCAAAATGCCTATGTATTGCGAGTGCAAAGATACAAAGTTCAATCATAAAGAAGAGTGATGAAACAAATATCCCTTTTCTCTGATGGCTCATCGCTCGGAAATCCAGGCAATGGTGGATATTGTGCGATTTTAAAATTTAAAGGAAGTGAAAAAATCATAAAAGGCTCTCGTGCAAATGCGACAAATAATCAAATGGAATTACTTGCCGTTATAGAGGGGCTAAAAGCACTAAAAGAGCCTTGTGAAGTTGAAATTACAAGCGACTCTACTTATGTTGTTAAGGGCATAAACGAATGGCTAAAAAATTGGCAAAAGAGAAATTTTGCAAAAATTAAAAACCCTGACATGTGGAAGCAATATTTAAAAGTAGCAAAAAAGCATAAAATTAAAGCTAGTTGGGTAAGAGGACATAATGGGCACGAAGAAAATGAAATTTGCGATAAATTAGCCAGAGAAGAAGCAGAAAGTTTACAGATTTAAAAACAGGAGTTATATATGAAAAATGGATTAGACACCTTGCAAAAGCGTTTGGATTATCAGTTTAAAGATCAAAATCTGATAATCGAAGCACTTACACACAAGAGTTATAAAAAGTCTTACAATAACGAAAGACTTGAGTTCTTAGGTGACGCGGTTATGGACTTGATAGTTGGAGAATACCTATATCACAAGTTTCCGAATGTGGCGGAGGGAGAACTATCCAAATTGCGAGCTTCTTTGGTAAATGAAAAAGGATTTAAAAAGCTTGCTGAGTGTTTAAACCTTGGTGAGCATATCTTTATCTCTTTGGCCGAAGAAAATAACAAAGGCAGAGGAAAATCTTCACTGTTATCAAATGCTTTTGAGGCTGTTATGGGAGCTCTTTACTTAGAAGCTGGCTTAGAAAAAGTAAAAAAAGTTTCAGTTCATCTATTAGAAAATGCTTACCCGATTATAGATATGGATGCTATTTTTAGAGATTTCAAAACTACTCTTCAAGAATTAACTCAAGCAAAATTTGGTGAAACTCCTGAGTATAAATTGTTAAGGGCTTTTGGCCCAGACCACATGAAAGAGTTTGAGATAGCTGTTGTAATTCAAAACAAAGAGATTTCAAGAGCAAAAGGTAAAAGTAAGAAAGAGGCACAACAGGCTTCAGCCAAACTAGCACTAGATGTGCTAAACAAGGACAAATAATCATGAATAAATTTGGCAAAAGATTTTCATTTAGCACATTTGGAGAATCTCACGGAGTAGCTATCGGATGTTTAATAGATGGTACGCCCTCAGGCGTTAAAATCGATGTTGATTTTATACAAAGTGAGCTAGACAGAAGAAGACCAGGACAAAATAAATTTGCAACAGCTAGAAAAGAGGGTGATAAAATACAAATCTTAAGCGGTGTATTTGAGGGTTACAGCACTGGAACTCCGATTGAGCTTATCATATATAATGAAGATCAAAAAAGCAAAGACTACAACAATATAAAAGATATTTTTAGACCCGGACATGCAGATTTTACATACTATAAAAAGTATGAAATCAGAGACTACAGGGGCGGTGGAAGAAGTAGCGCGAGAGAAACAGCTTCAAGAGTAGCTGCTGGTGCAATTGCCAAGTTGATATTAGAAGAATTAAATATAAAAGTATTTAGTGGTATATGCGAGGTTGGTGGGATAAAGTGTGATAAATATGATTTTTCATATGCACCAAATAGTGAGATTTTTGCACTAAATAAAAACTATGAACAAAAATGGAAAGATAAAATTCTTGAAGCTAAAAATTCTCACGATTCCATAGGTGGAGTTGTTGGGGTAAAAGCCACAAATGTACCTATA
>JALUXT010000087.1 GCA_027013245.1 Campylobacteraceae bacterium | reverse complement strand
TTATTAAAAGTATGTCCCAGAGTATGTCCCTAGTAATTCTTAAACAAAAATCTAGTTTTTAAAAGTATCTAAGTGATTGGTATATCGATGTTTATAGTGGTGTCCCCGACAAGATTCGAACTTGTGACCTCTTGATTAGGAATCAAGTGCTCTATCCTGCTGAGCTACGAGGACAAAAGGCATAAAAAAAGCTAGGACACCTCAAAAGAGATGCCTAGCTTTTTAGGAATAAAATTCAATAACTAAAATAGAAATCGCTAAAATTTCGGTCTTATTAAATTTTGATTCCTTAAATTTTCAAACTAAGCGTTTCTCTTTTTGATAATTTCTTCTGCAACATTTTTTGGAACTTCTGCATAATGGTCAAATTCCATTGAGTATGAAGCCCTTCCTTGAGTTTGACTTCTTAAATCTGTTGAATATCCAAACATTTCTGAGAGTGGACAAAAGGCATCAACAATTTTGTTACCACTTCTATCGCTCATAGAACTGATTTGTCCTCTTCTTCTATTTAAGTCGCCGATTACATCTCCCATAAAATCTTCAGGAGTTTCAACTTCAACTTTCATCATAGGCTCGAGTATAATAGCGTCAGCTTTTCTAGCACCTTCTTTAAATGCCATAGAAGCTGCAAGTTTAAATGCCATCTCGCTTGAATCCACATCATGATAACTTCCATCATAAAGTGTAACTTTAACATCTTCCACAGGATAACCGGCAAGAACACCGCCTTGCATAGCTTCTTTTATACCCTTATCAACTGCTGGGATAAATTCTCTAGGAATTGAACCACCTTTGATATCATTTACAAATTCATAACCTTCGCCTGGTTTTAGTGGAGTAAGTTTGATATATACATGACCATACTGTCCTCTACCACCTGATTGTTTAGCATATTTATGCTCTTGTGTTACTTCTTTTTTTATTGTTTCTCTATAAGCAACTTGCGGTTGTCCGACTTCGGCATCAACAGTAAATTCTCTAAGCATTCTATCAACCAAAATTTCAAGGTGCAATTCGCCCATTCCTGAGATAATTGTCTGACCACTTTCTTCATCTGTTTCAACTCTAAAACTAGGATCTTCTTGAGCTAGTTTTTGAAGTGCAATGCCCATCTTTTCTTGGTCAGCTTTAGTCTTTGGCTCAACTGCAACGCTGATAACTGGATCTGGAAAGTCCATCTTTTCTAGGATTACTCTATCTTTATCACCAGCAAGCGTGTCACCTGTTAGTGTATCTTTTAAACCTACAACTGCTCCAATTTCACCGGCATGAAGTTTTTTGATTTCTTCTCTTTTATTTGAGTGCATTTTTAGGAGTCTTCCAACTCTCTCTTTTTTATCTTTAGTAGTATTATAAGTATAACTTCCACTCTCAAGACTTCCGCGATACACTCTAACAAATGTTAATTGACCAACAAATGGATCAGTCATAATTTTAAAAGCAAGTGCTGCAAATTCACCATCATCACTTGAATCTACGATAGTTTCACTTCCATCTTCGTATTCGCCTTTGATAGCTGCCACTTCTGTAGGGGCTGGCATATAATCAACAACAGCGTCAAGCAAGGGCTGAACACCTTTGTTTTTAAATGCAGTTCCACACAACATTGGAACAAGTGTCATAGCCAGACATCCTGCTTTCAGTCCTGCTTTGATTTCGTCTTCACTAAGCTCTTCACCGCCTAGGTATTTTTCGAGTAATTCATCAGTAGTTTCTGATATAGACTCAATCATATGTTCTCTATATTGCTCAGCTTTTTCTTGTAAATCAGCAGGAATATCCACTACTTCATAGTGTGAACCCATAGCTGCTTCATCTTCCCAAACAAGGGCTTTCATCTTAACTAAATCAACAACACCTTTAAAGTTATCTTCTGCTCCAATTGGTATTTGAATTGGTACAGGATTAGATTTTAATCTCTCTTTTATCTGTTTTTCAACTTCATAAAAATCAGCTCCAACTCTATCCATTTTGTTTACAAAAACCATTCTTGGAACTTTATATCTATTTGCTTGTCTCCAAACTGTTTCACTTTGAGGTTGAACTCCACCAACTGCACAAAAAACTGCAACTGCACCATCAAGAACTCTCATACTTCGCTCAACTTCAATAGTAAAGTCAACATGACCCGGAGTATCTATGATATTTATTTGATGATTATCCCACTCACATGTAGTAGCAGCACTTGTGATTGTGATGCCTCTCTCTTTTTCTTGTTCCATCCAGTCCATAGTAGCAGCGCCATCATGAACTTCACCGATTTTATGTGAAATACCAGTATAAAAAAGTATTCGCTCAGTAGTAGTTGTTTTACCAGCATCAATATGCGCAGCAATTCCGATATTTCTAACCATATTAATAGGATGTTTTCTTGGCATAATTATTCCTTTTTACCAGCGGTAATGAGCAAAAGCTTTATTTGCTTCAGCCATTTTATATGTATCTTCTTTCTTTTTAAAAGTTGCACCTCTTGAGTTTGCAGCATCTAAAAGCTCATTTGCTAGTCTTTCAACCATAGTTCTTTCGCTTCTTTTTCTAGCAAAACTTACTAACCATCTAAGGGCTAAAGTTTGTTGTCTCACTGGTCTTACTTCTATTGGCACTTGATAAGTTGCACCACCAACTCTTCTGCTTTTTACTTCCATAACTGGTTTAACATTTTCAATAGCATTATTAAAAATTTCTATACCTTTTAATTCATCGCTTCTTTTTTCAGCAAGTTCAAGTGCACCATAAAAAACTTTTGCAGCAACACTTTTTTTACCATCCAACATCAAGCTGTTTATAAATTTTGTGATTATTTTACTATTGTAAATTGGGTCTGGGAGTATTTCTCTAACTTCTGCTCTTCTTCTTCTCATTTTAATTCCTTCAAATTTCTAAATTTTACTCAAATACTATCTACATTCAAAGGATAGCACCTGTTTGATAAATTTATATTATTTTATTTTATTTTTTTGGTTTTTTAGTACCGTATTTACTTCTTGCAACAGTTCTGTTTGCAACACCAGCAGTATCTAGAGCTCCACGAACTATATGATACTTAACACCAGGTAAATCTTTGATTCTACCGCCACGAACTAGAACAATAGAGTGTTCTTGTAAGTTATGGCCTTCACCGCCGATATAACTAATAACTTCAAATCCGCTAGTTAATCTTACCTTAGCAACTTTTCTCAAAGCAGAGTTTGGTTTTTTTGGAGTAGTTGTATAAACTCTCGTGCAAACCCCTCTTCTTTGAGGACACCCTACCAATGCAGGAGATTTAGATTTCTTAATCACCTTTTTTCTTTCTTTTCTTACCAATTGGTTAATTGTTGGCACATTCTTTCCTTATATATTTTTCATAATTGCTTACACTTCATAGTTAATTTAACCATGGAGTGTAAGCAATGAAGCTTGCTATTTTATTTAAAAATAGCTTAAAAGACGGTTAAAAGGCATATCTAATATGCCTTTTTTTATTAACCTTCTAACTCTACACTATTTTTTATCTTGACTTTTTTATCTTTATATAGCCCAGTTCCAACCGGAATCATACGACCAAGAACAACATTTTCTTTCAAATCAACTAAATGGTCTATTTTTGCAGCTAAACTTGCTTCAGTCAATACCTTTGTTGTTTCTTGAAATGATGCAGCAGAGATAATGCTATCACTTCCGATAGCAGCTCTTGTTACACCTAGTAGAATTGGCTCAGCGATGGCTGGTTCCCCACCCATCTTCATGATTCTTTCATTTTCATCTCTAAATCTTGCACGACTAATTAAGTCACCTTCTATAAACTTGGTATCTCCGCTATCTACTATTTTTATCTGTCTTAACATTTGTGAAACGATAACTTCGATATGTTTATCACTAATCGCAACGCCTTGTCCACGATACACTTGCTGAATTTCACTAACCAAATAGTAGTGAAGTGCTTTCTCGCCCATAATTCTCAATATATCATGACTAGAAACTATACCATCTGTTAGTTTTTCACCAGCGTGAACAAATTCGCCAGCGTGAACATGTATTTGTGTGTGTTTAGGGACTAGATATTCAGCACTTGAGCCATCCGCTGCATCTATAATAATTCTCTCTTTTGCACGAAGAGGTTTTCCAAATCTAATAGTTCCGTCAATTTCAGCTATAACAGTTGGATTTTTTGGTCGTCTTGCTTCAAAAAGTTCACTTACTCTTGGAAGACCACCAGTAATATCTGTTGATTTTGCTGCAGCTTTAGGAGTTCTTCCTATTACATCTGCTATTTTAACAGTTTCACCATCTTTTACAAATATCGCTGTCTTTGGCTCTACTTGGTATTTTATGATTTGATTACTATCAGTCGCTATTACTAAAGTTGGTTTTAAACCAGTTGGCAAGTATTCATTTATAATCAATCTACTCTCACCAGTCATTTCGTCATATTGTTCAGTAGCACTTATGCCTGGTTCAATATCTTCAAATGTGATAACACCTGATTCTTCTGCGATTATTGGTATAGAGTATGGATCCCATTCTGCTATGATTATTTGCTCTGCTCTACTTGGATGCGCAATTACATCATCAACTTTATCAACTTTGATATTATCAGCAATATCGATGATTGAGCCTCTTGGAATATAATGCCTTATAGCCTCTCTGTTTTCATCATCGGCAATTACTGCAAAAAGTCCTTTTTCATCTACTACATGTTCTTTTTGTATATGGTTATATCTCTCTAGATAATCACCTACTAATTGGTAATATTTAACACTGCCTTTGGCACCCGTTAGTATTTTTTGAGAAATTGGGTCACCATCTTGAACTTTTAACTCACTAGCATATGGGATACGATTTGGAACATTCCAACTTTCTTTTATGACTTCGACTATACTTTCATTTTTATGTATAGTGTCTCCATTGCTATATGGTAAGAAGAATTTTCCATCAATTTTTCCGCTTACACCTGCAAGCTCATTTGCCTTTGCTAAATCGCTTTTTCTAAGAACATATTTTATAGCTTCTTTATCGTTTGTTATATTTAAAATGGTTTCATCATGCGAATTATCTATGCTTAAAACTCCATCAATTGTAGTTTTAATCTTAGGCTCAACTAGCAATATTGAAGCATTTCTTCGATTTGCAATTATATTTTTGCCCTCTTTTGATAGATATGTTTTTACATTATAATATCTAATAAAACCTTCTTTTTGAGCGATTACCTGTCTATCTTGTGCCTCAGTTGAAGCAGTTCCACCTATATGGAATGTTCTAAGTGTTAGCTGAGTTCCTGGCTCACCGATTGACTGAGCTGAAATAATTCCAACTGCTTCTCCTGGTTTTACCAAATCGCCAACACCAAGATTTACACCATAACATTTAGCACAAATACCTTTTTTGGCTTTACATGTGATAGGTGTTCTAATAACGATAGATTTAACGCCCACATCTTCTATACTTTTAGCCTTTGTTTCATCAATCAAGGTTCCTTCAGTAAAAAGAACTTCATTTGTGATATTGTCAATCACATCTTCAGCTAAAACTCTTCCATATGCCCTGTCTTTAAGTGATTCTATTAATTCACCACCTTCACTTATCTCAGTTATTTCAACGCCCTCATGTGTTCCACAATCTTGCATAGTAACTTTTACATTTTGTGATACATCTATCAATTTTCTTGTTAGATATCCAGCATTTGCAGTTTTCAAAGCAGTATCAGCCAAACCTTTTCTAGCACCGTGAGTTGAGATGAAATACTCAAGAACATTCAAGCCTTCTCTAAAGTTTGAAATAATTGGAGTTTCAATAATACTACCATCAGGCTTAGCCATCAATCCCCTCATACCTGCTAGTTGACGAATTTGTGCTGCACTACCTCTTGCCCCTGAGTCTGCCATCATATATATTGAATTAAAACCGCCTTTATCGCTTTCGGTGAGCTTCATCATCTCTCTTGCAACATCATTGTTAGTATTGGTCCAGATATCAATAATCTTATTGTATCTCTCTTGCTCAGTCAATAATCCAGAACTAAATTGTTTTTGTATATCTACCACTTTTTTCTTAGCAGCTGCTATTTTTCCTGCTTTTGTATCAGGAACTCTAATGTCATCTATAGAAACTGAAATTCCAGCTTTTGTTGCGTATTCGAAACCGAGATTTTTTATATTGTCCAAGAATGTTGCAGTTTCTTTATATCCGCCTTCTTTATAAACATAATCTACTAAATTACCTATATTTTTCTTTTTAAGAACTATGTTCCAAAATTCCTCAGGAACAAAATCTGGCAAGATTGATTTTATGATTAATCTTCCTGCGGTTGTAAAAACAACTTTTCCATTTATTGCTGTTTTTATTTTTGCTTGAGCTTCAAGTGCTCCACTATCCATAGCAATCAATACTTCATCTACATTTGAAAATATTTTATTTGAACCTTTTGCATTCATCTTTTCACGAGACATATAATAAAGCCCCAAAACCATATCTTGCGTTGGAACAGTGATAGCTTTTCCAGAAGCTGGAAGTAAAATATTCATAGAACTAAGCATCAATACCTTACACTCTGCGATTGCCTCTTGAGATATTGGAACATGTACAGCCATTTGGTCACCATCAAAGTCAGCATTAAATGCAGAACAAACCAATGGATGAAGTCTAATAGCTTTTCCTTCAATCAAAACCGGATGAAATGCTTGAATAGAAAGCTTATGAAGCGATGGTGCACGGTTAAGCATAATCGGATAACCATCAACTACTTCGCTAAGACATTCCCAAACTTCGTTGGTTTTATTATCAATCATTTTCTTAGCTTGCTTGATGGTAGTCGCATAACCTTTTTCTTCGAGTCTTGCGATTAAATGAGGCTTAAATAACTCTAGTGCCATTAATTTTGGAATACCACATTGATCCATCTTTAAAGTTGGGCCTACGACGATAACAGAACGACCAGAAAAGTCAACCCTTTTACCAAGTAAGTTTTGTCTAAATCTACCTTGCTTTCCTTTTATGATTTCCGAAAGTGATTTTAGAGGTCTTTTATTTGCCCCTTTTACGGCATTTGCACGACGGCCATTGTCAAAAAGAGCATCAACACTTTCTTGAAGCATTCTCATCTCATTTCTTATGATTATTTGAGGAGCATCAAGTTCCATCAATCTTTTAAGTCTTGAGTTTCTGTTTATCACTCTTCTATACAAATCATTTACATCACTAACGGCAAATTTTCCACCATCAAGTGCCACTAATGGTCTTAGATCTGGCGGAAGAACAGGAAGCATAGTAATCATCATCCATTCTGGTCTATTTCCACTGTGTAAAAGTGCTTCTACTATCTTTAATCTTTTGATGATAGTTTTTTTCTTGGCTTCTGAATTTGTATTTAACATATCCTCTTTTAAAGAAGCTAAGATATCAACCAAATCTAAATCAGCCAACAAATCTTTTACGATTTGTCCACCCATATCTGCTACAAATCCAGCATCTTGAAATCTTTGATATAGTGATTGGTATTGCTCTTCATTTAAAACATCATATTTTCCAACAGGATTACTATTTTCACCATCATAAAAAGCCTCTCCTGGCTCTTTTACGATATATGCTTCATAGTATAGCACTCTTTCTAAATCTTTCATTTTAACGCCAAGAAGAGTACCGATTCTACTTGGAAGTGAATTTACATACCATATATGAGCTACTGGAGCTACAAGCTCTATATGGCCCATTCTTGATCTTCTTACTTTTGAACTTGTTACTTCAACACCGCATTTTTCACATTTGATGCCTTTATATCTCATTTTTTTGTACTTACCGCAAAGGCACTCGTAATCTCTTACGGGTCCAAAGATTTTAGCACAAAAAAGTCCATCTCGTTCAGGTTTCAATGTACGATAATTGATAGTTTCAGGCTTTTTAACTTCACCATAACTCCAAGATCTTATCTTTTCAGGACTAGCTAGTCTTAATTGAAATGCTTGAAAATCTCTTGGTCTATTGTCATCTAAAATTTCAACTGGTTCTAATCGTTTCATTATTAATCCACCTCATTATATATTTCAACATCAAGCGCTAAAGCCTTTAATTCATTTGTTAAAACAAAGAATGTTTCAGGAACACCTATCTCAGGAACATTTTCTCCCCTTGTAAGTGCCTTATAAGCCGAAACTCTACCTTCGACATCATCTGATTTTATTGTTAACATTTCTCGTAAAGTATGAGCTGCGCCATAAGCTTCAAGTGCCCAAACTTCCATCTCACCAAATCTTTGTCCGCCAAATAGTGCTTTACCACCAACTGGTTGTTGAGTTACGAGTGAGTATGGTCCTGTGCTTCTAGCATGCATCTTTTCATCAACTAAGTGATGAAGTTTAAGCATATACATGTAGCCCACATTTACTCGCTCTTTCATTTTTTCACCTGTTTTTCCATCATAAAGCTCAGTTTTTCCATCCATATCTATCTTTGCAAGCTCAAAAAGTTTTGCAAATTCTTGCGCATTTACACCTTCAAAAATAGGGGTTGAAAATCTAACACCAGTGCTCCAATCTCGAGCATATTCAAGAAGTTTTTCATCATCAATTTTAGATACAAAATCTTTAGCGTTCATAAGTTTTGCAATGTCTGCAATTTGAATCATCTTGGCTCTTAGAGTTTTTATCCATTCACCTTGCTTTTCTTCAAAAATATCAGAAATTTGATCTCCAAGTCTTCTACCAACTAGACCTAGATGAACTTCAAGTATTTGACCGATGTTCATACGACTCGGAACTCCAAGTGGGTTTAAAACGATATCTGCTGCTTCTCCATTTTTAAGATAAGGCATATCTATTTCTCTTACGATGTTGGAGACGATACCCTTATTTCCATGTCGTCCAGCCATCTTATCGCCTACTTTTAGTTTTCGTTTAGTAGCTATATAAATTTTGACAAGTTTAACAACACCACTAGGCAATATATCATCTTTTTCAAGAGTATTTAACTTTGCATCATGCTCTTCTTTTAATTTTTTCTTTTCATTTTGAAAGTAGTTTTTTAACTCTTTATATTCATCCTGAATTGCATCTGAATATGCTCTTATGATTGTATTAATTGCAAATCTATTTACTTTTTCCAAATCTTCTTTTGCGGCAAATTTGCCAGCATCGTAAACTTTTTTATTAATCTCTTGTTCTTTTTCAAGAGCATTTTTAGACAATAAAGAGTTTATTCTAAGCATCTCTTCGCGATCTAGCATAAGCAACTTATCATGGTGCTCACGATCTAGTTTATCTTTTTCTTCTTCATAAGCTTTTAATGATCTAGGATCTTTATCATATCCTTTTTTAGTGAATATTTTAACATCAACTATCACGCCTTCAAGCGATGGGGATGCATATAAAGATTTATTTACAACATGTCCAGCTTTTTCACCAAAAATTGCTCTTAGTAGTCTCTCTTCTGGAGTTGGTTTAACTTCTCCTTTTGGAGAAACTTTTCCAACTATAATCATGCCTGGCTTGATATATGTACCGATTTGAACAATTCCACTTTCATCTAGATGTGCTAAATCTTCTTCTCTAACATTTGGTATATCTTTTGTTATCTCTTCAACACCATCTTTAAGCTCTCTTGCTTCAATCTCTTTTTCATATACATGCACACTCGTAAATGCATCTTCTCTTATCATCTTTTCACTTATAACGATCGCATCTTCATAGTTATAACCGTTCCATGGCATAAAAGCAACCATCACATTTTTACCTAATGCTAATTCGCCTCTATCCATACTTGGACCATCTGCTATGATTTGTCCAGATTCAACTAATTCGCCTTTTTTAACAGTTACTTTTTGTGTGAAAGTTGTATTTTGGTTTGTTCTCATATTTTTTTGCAAACCATAATGATCTATAAATGCACCATTTTCATCTTCACCTAATATATAGATATTTCTACTATCTACTTTTTCTACGATTCCAGCTCTTTTTGATTTTATAGCTTCCCATGAATCTCTTGCAGTGATTGCTTCCATACCGGTGCCAACCATCGGAGCACTTGTTTTCATCAACGGAACACCCTGTCGTTGCATGTTTGAACCCATCAAAGCTCTGTTGGCATCATCATGCTCCAAGAAAGGGATAAGTGAAGCCGCAACTCCAGCAACCATCATGGATGAAAGATCGATTAGATTTACTTTTTCTTTTTCTGTTAGAACAATTTCACCATCAATTCTAGCTTCAATCAAATCTTCTACTATTTCATTATTTTGATTTATATGAGTACTAGCAGGTGCAATCACCATACCCTCTTCTTGAGTAGCAGTTATATATACGATTTCATCTGTTATAGTGCAATTTTTTACCACTCTATATGGGGCTTCTACAAAACCCATTTCGTTTACTTTTGCATACATAGCAAGTGTGTTAATCAAACCAATATTTTGACCCTCTGGAGTCTCTATCGGACAGATTCTTCCATAATGCGTAGGATGAACATCTCTTACTTCAAAGCCAGCTCTCTCTTTTACTAAACCACCAGCTCCAAGAGCACTTAGTCTTCTTTTGTGAGTTATTTCACTTAAAGGGTTAGTTTGATCCATAAATTGTGAAAGCGCTCCACTTGAGAAAAACTCCATGATTGTACTTGTAATCATCTTAGAATTTACCAAATCATGAGGCATTAACTCTTCTATAGTTCCGCTTAAAGATGTAAATTTATCTCTTATAGTTTTTTGCATTTTTATCAAACCAGTGTGCAATTCATTTGATAAAAGCTCACCAATAGCTCTAATTCTTCTGTTTCCTAGGTGATCACGGTCATCTATATGACCTTGTCCATTTTTAACTTTTATTAGATATTTTACAGTTTTTATGATATCTTCACTAGTCATAACTGTCAAATACTCAGGAACATCAAGACCTAGTTTATGATTCATCTTCATACGACCAACTTTAGTCAAATCATATCGTTCAGGATTAAAAAACAAGTCTTTAAAGAACGCTTTTGCAGCTTCTTTGGTGACTGGCTCTCCTGGTCTCATAACTTTATAAATCCTGATAGTTGCAAGATCATTTTCATCTTCTATTTGTTCTGTTTGTCTCAATAGTTTTAGTGTTTCATAATCAGCAATAAACGAATTTATAATAGCATCATCAACTCCTGGAGCTAAATCATTTGCTATTTCAATTGTTTCACACCCTTGCTCAATAAGTTTAGCAAGCTTAGATTCATCAAGTTGAGTAAGTGTGTCATAAAGAACTTCACCACTCTCGCTATCTATAATCGGTGATGATAAAAATCTATTAATTAATACTTCAACAGGGTATTCTACCAATTCAACACCATCAGTTTTAAATTTCTCTGCTCTTTTTTTAGTAAGTCTTTTTCCAGCGCCTATAAGTTGGTTGCCTTTTTCGTCTTTCAAATCAAAATCAACTCTACCAACAAATTCTTCTGGATTATAATTCATAAAAAATTTATTATCTTTTATCTTAATACTTTGTACTGGATAAAACATCTTTAATATATCTTGTTTACTATATCCAAGTGCTCTAAAAAGTATCGTAATAGGCACTTTTCTTCTTTTGTTTATTCTCATAAAGAGTGTATCTTTAGCATCATATTCAAAATACAACCAACTTCCACGGTCAGGTATAATTTGAGCAGTGTATATAAGTTTATTATTTACAGTGCTACTCTCTGTCTCTTTAAATATAACACCAGGACTTCGGTGTAGTTGATTAACAACAACTCTTTCTACTCCATTGATTATAAATGAAGTCCTATCAGTCATAAGAGGTATATCTCTTATAAATATAGCTTGTTCTTTTATATCTTTAACACCAGCTTTTTCGCCAGTTTTTTCATCTTTATCCCACAATATCAATCGAATATTCATCCTAAGACCAACAGAATATGTTAATCCTCGCTCCATGCATTCTCTAACATTATATTTTGGTTTTCCAATTTCACTGCCAACATACTCTAGCGTAAGTCTATTTTGAGGGTCGTGGATAGGAAAAATTGATCTAAATACTTTTTCTATTCCACCTTCGGCACCTTCTCCTACTTTTAAAAAATTTTCATAACTCTTTTGTTGTAGCTGAAGTAAGTTTGGAACATCTATTTTTTTTGGTACTTTTGAGAAATCTACTCTTAGGCGATTTCCTGATTTTAAGTTATTTAACATGAGACTACCTCGTGTGATTGTTTATAAGGGTGATGAGATTGCAAATCTGCAAACTCATAGCAGTTTGACTGTTTTATTACAGAAATTTTTATATCTAATATTTTAATATATATCAGGGAGAATTTCTCCCTGAGTATTTTTTTATTTAATTTCAGCTTCCGCGCCAGCTTCTTCAACTTGCTTTTTAATATCTTCAGCTTCGTCTTTAGAAACACCTTCTTTTAATGTAGTTGGTGCACTTTCAACTGCTTCTTTTGCTTCTTTTAAGCCAAGACCAGTAATCGCTCTTACTACTTTAATAGCATTGATTTTCTTAGCGCCTGCACTTTTAAGAATAACATCAAATTCAGTTTTTTCTTCCGCAGCAGCAGCATCGCCACCAGCAGCACCAGCCATCATAACTGGAGCAGCAGATACGCCAAATTTTTCTTCAAATTCTTTTACTAATTCACTTAATTCAAGTACTGATAGACCTGAAATGTATTCTAATACATCTTCTTTTTTAATTGCCATTTTTATCTTTCCTTTTATATTTTTATGCTAACCACATCATGGTTAAATTTTTTAATTATTATGCTTCTTCTTCTTTTTTAGCTCTTAGTGCATCCAAACCAATTGTAAAATTTGTAACTGGAGCCATCCAAGTTTGAAGTAACATACCAATGAGTTCATCTCTTGAAGGTAATTTAGATAATGCTTCAATCTTAGCAACATCAACTATTTCACCAGCAATGAAACCAGTTCTTATAGCAAAGTTCTTATTTTTTTCTGCATATTTAGCTACAACTTTTGTAACATCTAGCTGATCTTCACCCCAAACAAACATATTTGTGTCTTTA
>JALUXT010000086.1 GCA_027013245.1 Campylobacteraceae bacterium | reverse complement strand
TCTCCCTTGCTTTTGCAATCGCTGTTCCTAGTGAAAAAGCGATGGATGTCAAAGATGAAATCTCTTTCTTCCAAGCCGTAAAAGCACGACTTGTCAAATTTGAAAGCTCAAGTGGTGGCAAAACTGACGCAGAAGTGGAGACTACTATCAGGCAAGTGATAGATAAAGCATTGGTTACGGAGCAAGTTATAGATATATTTGATGCAAGTGGAATTAAAAAGCCTGATATATCCATACTTGATGAAGAATTTTTAATGGAAGTCAAGGGGATGAAGCATAAAAATATAGCCCTTGAAGTTCTCAAAAAACTACTGGGCGATGAGATAAAAACGAGACAAAAAACAAATCTAGTACAAAGTAAATCTCTTATGGAAATGTTGGAAAACTCTATCAAAAAATACCACAACAAGATAATCACTGCTGCGGAAGTCATCGAAGAACTTATTAATCTCAGTAAAGATATACACAAAATGGATGCAGAGCCTCGCGAGATGGGACTTAGTGATTTTGAATATGCTTTTTACACTGCCGTCGCTTCTAATGACAGTGCAAAAGAGGTAATGCAAAAAGAGAAACTTCGAGAACTTGCAGTTGTGCTAACTGAACGAGTGCGAGCAAACGCAAGCATCGACTGGACTATCAAGGAGAGTGTTAGAGCTAAGTTGAAAGTTATCGTAAAACGAACCTTGAGACAGTTTGGTTATCCACCAGATATGCAAAAACTAGCTACCCAAACTGTACTCAAACAAGCTGAGATGATTGCTAATGAGTTGGTCAAAACTTAAAAACAGGAGTGAAAATTTGAAACACATTATAGTAGGAACAGCAGGTCATGTTGACCATGGAAAGACCGCTCTCATTGAAGCACTTACTGGTTTTAGTGGTGATAGTTTGGATGAAGAAAAGAGGCGTGGTATCACTATCGACCTTAGTTTTTCTCATGTGCAAAACAGTGATACAAATGTAGCTTTTATAGATGTTCCTGGGCACGAAAAGCTTCTTAAAAATATGATTGCAGGAGCTTTTGGGTTTGATGCTAGTTTAGTTGTGGTTGATGCAAATGAGGGATTGATGCCTCAAACTATGGAGCATTTGGCGATACTAAACCTCTTGCATGTAAGTAAGATTATAATCGCTCTTACAAAGAGTGATTTGGTTAGTGGTGGTATTTTGACGCAAAGAAAACAAGAAGCAACAGAGTATATAAATACGCTTCCTAATCTTGAGGTTTTTGATATCGTTCCTGTTAGTATTTATGATGCTAACTCGGTTGCAAAACTTAAAAAGATACTATTTTCTCTGCCTTATAGCGAAAAAAAAAGCAATGGTCTTTTTAGGTATTATATAGACAGATCTTTTTCGCTAGCTGGGGTAGGGCAAGTTGTGACTGGTACTGTACTTGATGGAGCCATCAAGGCAGGAGACAAGATTTTTGCACCTGAGTTAAATCAAGAATTTAAGATTAAAAATCTGCAAGTACATGACAAGGATGTTGATAGTGCATTTAGTTCCTTTCGAACTGCTATAAATCTTCAAGGAAGTCCTAAATCACCTCTGAAACGAGGTACATTGCTTTGCAAAAAAGGATTTATAAAAGGATTTAACAATATAGATGTTTGGGTTGAAGGTATTGCAAATCATAAGATAAAACATAACTCAACGGTTAGTTTGTTTATAGGAACTAAACAAGTATCGGCAAAAGTACTTCTTCTTCAAAGTGTTGAAGCCGTGCAGAGTGGTTTTGCCTCATTGCATTTTGGGCAAAAGCTTTTTTTAGTTCATAACGAGCCTTTTGTTCTCTCAAGCAGCGGAAGAACGATAGGCGGAGGAAGAGTTTTAAATCCCATAAACGACCCATTGAAAAAGAAAAATAAGCTTGAGCTTTTAAGTGCCTTGCAAAAAGATGATTTTAAGAGTGCCTTTTCTCTTTTATGCTCTATTCATAAAAAAGGTTTTGGATTAATATCTTCAAATCAAAGGTTTGGATTAAACCATGATGAGGCTATAGCATTAGCAAATGAATTAAGTGATGTTTTTGTTGATGAAAAAGGTTTGGTTATTTACCCCATCGGCGTGAAAGATGAGTTAAAAAAAATCATAAAAAATATCTATATAAAAAATGAATACGCACTACTTTCTGCCTCTTCTTTATCTTTAAAATTAAAATGGGCAAGCCTTTCTTTGCTAGGTGTTGTGCTTGAAGATTTGTGTGAAGGGGGATTTTTAGCTTATGAAAATGGTATCTATAAAAATGCAAATGTAGAGATAAAGAACATCGATTCTCTCATGGAAGAGAAGATTTATCAAATCCTCATAAATGCAAAATTTACTCCAGATGCACCATATAATATCTATGATGATTTAGATATAGATAGAAAAATTGGTGATAATGCACTTAAAAGACTAACGAGGTCGAAAAAAGTTGTACGGCTTGCTCACAATATCTTCATAGAGACAAAAGCACTGAGTCAAATAGTCGAAAATATGCGTGAAATTATGACTAAAGAGGGCTTTATTGATGTTGTTTCATTTAAAAAATATTTTGATATGAGTCGAAAGTATTTAGTGGCTTATCTTGATTATTTGGATTATTTTGACGATGTTAAAAAAGAGAATAATCAAAGATACCTTATGTAGATTTGTGTTTTTCAAATTTTGATATACCAAAGCTTACTGTTGTGATTTATAATATATTAACCAAGATGTTGTAGAATTTTTATAAATAAATAGGATAAAAAATGCAAAAAAATACAATAATTTCGGTTTTGATTATGGCTTCTGCGTTGTTTGGTGCTACAAATGAGGAAATTATCGCAAATTTTAAAGCAAGAATACAAATACCAAATATCCAAGTAAAAGTTGTTGCAAGGAAAAAAGTCTCAAAAACACTAGATTTTGTTACAATTTTTTTGACAAATGGTAAAAGTTCACAAAAAGTATCCGTATTTACTAGCGGAGAATATATATATCCAGAAGTTATAGATGTCAAGAGCGGAATCAATTTAAAAGATAAAATGAAAAGAGAATCTACAAATAAAAATATCGCAAAAATATATAAAAATGAAATAAGTGACAATATAATCAAATTAGGAAATGACCCTAGAAAAAAAACATTAGTTATATTTTCTGACCCAGAGTGCCCTTTTTGCAAAAGAGAATTGGCTAGCATAGAAGATCAATTAAAACATAATAATATCAAAATGATTTTTACTCCAGTTCACGAAAGAAGTTCTCTTGCAAAATCTTTTTTAATATATAAATATGCAAAAAAAGCAAAAAATGATAAAGAAAAGATTAAAATTTTGAGAAAATACTTTAGCCAAGATGTGGATGAAAAAGTGAGTGATGAAGATGTAAAAAGAATTGAAAAACTAAGAACAAAATACTTCCAAGCAGGGATAAATGGAACTCCTTATAAGGTAATGGAAGAGGATATAACGAGATAGTTTAAAAGTTGTGGTATAATAATCAAACAACTATAAGGTGACGATATGGAACAGTACATAAAAGTTATCATTTTGATTGCGATTTTGCTCGTCCTTGTTTTATTATATATCATCAAAAATCTCCGTGTAAAAATTACTTCTTTAGAAGAAATACTCGCAGAAGAAAGTAAAAAGAGACAATTGCTTGATAACTTACCATTTCCGATATTTTTTAAAAATAAAGATTCAAAACTATCATATAAAAACAAAGCATTTTCTATAGAATTTGGCATTAATGAGAAAAAAGCAATAGAACAACTAGCTAGATATGTGCAAAAACCAAAAGAGCACGTATCGTTTGCATATGATAACAATATCCAAAAACAAACACTTGTATTGCAATCAGGTATACTAGACACAAATAGAGAAACCCAAGGAAAAGTAGGAGCTATTTTTGATGTTGATAGTTTTAAAAAAGATATAGATTTTCTGATAGAATGTAAAAAAAGATACAACTTTGCAGTA
This sequence comes from Campylobacteraceae bacterium, assembly GCA_027013245.1. Classification (GTDB taxonomy): domain Bacteria; phylum Campylobacterota; class Campylobacteria; order Campylobacterales; family Sulfurospirillaceae; genus JAADIZ01. Next base: position 9,057 of record JALUXT010000086.1, on the reverse strand, counting down.
GAAAGTTGTGGCTATGGCATGTGGGATTGGGATATCTTAAATAGCACCATATATTTTTCTAGTAAATGGAAAGAAACCATGGGCTATAAAAACAACGAAGAGATAAATAGTTTGAATTCATGGCTAAATCTAGTAGATGCAAGAGACATGGCAAGAGTAAATGAAGCGTTAAATAGACACCTAAATGGTAAAAGTAAGGTATTTGTTGTTGAACATCGGTTGAAATTAAGTAAAAATTTAAAATGGATAAATATCCGAGGACATGCTCTCTTTGATCATAATAATAATGCTATCAGGATGACAGGTCTCATCATCGATATTACTGATAAAAAAGAAATTGAAAGTCAATTAAGCAAAAGTCAAAAACTTTTTGCAACTTTTATGGATAATTTACCAGCAATAGCGTTTATAAAAGACGAAAAACATAGGTACATATATATAAATAATTTCTATGAAAGATTCATAGGTTTTAAAGAGTGGAAAGACAAAACCCCAGAAAAGATATTTGATGAAGCAACAGCTTCTAATATCATGGAAAATGACAGAAGAGCATTTTATGAAGGTGTTAAACAACACGAGGAAGTGATTCCAAATGCCGAAGGAGTACCTAAACACTTTGAAGCATATAAATTTCCAATAGATAATGGAAATGACGAAAAACTTTTATGTGGTTTTGGCATAGATGTAACAAAGAAGAAAATTTATAAGGAAAAGGTGCGATTATTTGCTGAGATATTTAATAGTACTTCAGAAGGTATCTTGGTGACAGACGCTACACAAAAAATTATAATTACCAATAAAGCTTTTGAAAAATACACTGGCTATTCATCTTATGAAGCCATTGGTAAACACCCTAGTTTTTTAAAATCAGGTGAGCAAGATATTAGGATTTATGATCAAATAAACAAATCACTTGAACAAACAGGATACTTTTCTGGAGAAATTATAAATGTAAGTAAAAGTGGATGTTTATTGCCCACACTTCTTAGTATGAATGATATAAAAAATGAACAAGGCGAGATAACTAACTTTTTTCTTATTTTTCAAAATATTGAAAGAAACGAAAAATAGTGGCAAAAATGCTGTGGTTATTTATGAGCCACATTAACACAGTGTTCACACAAATTTGATATAATTTTACTATGAATATTAAAATATTAATGATAGAAGACGATACAGAATTAGCTCAATTGTTAAGTAACTTTCTTTTAAAATACAACATTTTAGTGGAAAATTATGAAGATCCATATCTTGGTATCAGTGCATTAGATATAGGTAAGTACGACTTGCTTATACTTGACCTTTCGCTTCCAGGTATGGATGGACTTGATATTTGCAAAGAAGTAAGAGAAAGATCAACTATACCAATCATCATCTCAAGTGCAAGAAGTGATGTGGATGATAAGATTTTGGGCCTTATGCTCGGAGCTGATGACTACTTGCCAAAACCTTACGAGCCAAAAGAGCTTCATGCTAGGATAATAAGTGTGCTTAGAAGATACCAAAGAGACCTTAATGCTCCTGAAAAAAAAGAGATATTGATCTTAAACAAAGATGCCATGAGTATAAAATTTAACGAAGTTGTTCTGCACCTTACAAAAGCAGAGTATGAGATTCTTAGCTACCTTATAGAAAAAAAGAATTGTGCAGTGAGTAGGGTTGAGCTTATAAACAACTCACTCTCTTTGGATGATGAAAAAGAGAGCAGGAGTTTGGATGTTATAGTAAGCAGACTTAGGCAAAAACTAGGTGAAAATTCAAAAGAACCAAAATATATACATTCCATAAGAGGCATTGGATATAGGCTTCAGATTTGAAGTGGTATCACTCAATAATCACAAAAATATCTTTGATATTTTTGTTGGCTATTTTTGGAGTAATTGCTATTTTGTATATTTTTATAAATAACCAAATGCAAAAAGATTTAGATAATGCTGAGCAGCTTGCAAGGTATGCCTTGCACTCCTCTTACGATGAATTTAACCGTAAGATAAATTTTAAAAACTTGAAAAATTTAGGCTTAAGACTTGTAAAAGATAAGGATATTAGAAAAAAAGTATTAGCTAAAAATTTATTTTTTAAAACTCACAAAAGAGTTCCAAACATGATGCAGCGCATGATGGGTGTAAATGCTAAAGCTGTTGCTTATGATAAAAGTATTTATATAGTCGTAAAGAGAAGAAATTCAAAGGCGATGGTATTTGCAACTTCTTTTAAAAAAGAGATGTTTCCTTCTATTTTTCCTATTCTTTCTGTATTGTTTGTAATTTTACTTTATATTGCGACTATAAAAAATATATTGCCTCTATATGCTCTTAGAAAAAAGATAAAATTGTTTGCGAGTGGAGATTATGAGATTGATTGTACAAGCAATAATAAAGATGAAATAGGAATTCTTGCAAATGAATTCAATGTTGCTGTTATAAAGATAAAGAACCTTAGGGACTCTAGGCAACTTTTTCTTAGAAATATAATGCATGAGTTAAAAACTCCGATAGCAAAAGGAAGATTTGCTACGGAAATAACACAAGATATGGATTTGAAAAAAGCTTTGCAAAGTATATTTAATAGGCAAGAATACCTCATAGAAGAGTTTGCTAGAATAGAAAAATTAAATGCAAATGAGTTAAAACTTGATAAAAAAGAGTACCTCTTAGAAGATGTTATTGATTTTTCTTTGGACATTTTAAATCATGACAAATCACAAGTCATAAAACATATCACTAAAGCGAAGCTAACTGTGGATTTTGAACTATTTGGTACAGCTTTAAAAAATCTATTGGACAATGGAATTAATTATTCCTTTGATTCAAAAGTCAAGATTTCAAATACAAGTGATGAAATTATTATAGAAAACAGGGGGGACAAACTAGAATTTCCGATAGAAAATTACGCTAAACCTTATTTTTTAAAAGGTCAAAAGCAAAAAAGCTCAAGAGGCCTTGGTTTTGGGATTTATATAGTATTAAATATCTTGAAATTACATGACATGCCGATAGTTTATAAAAGAGATAATGACATAAATTTATTTATAATTAAGTATATTTAAGTATAATGCACACCAATTCAGAACTTCTTAAGAGAACTTCTTCAAAACCTGCCGAGATTTGGGATACCGAGCGAGTATGTAGGTTTTTACATACTAGTTTACAGGTTTACCAAAAAAACAAACTAAACTTATGATTTTTATGTAGTAAAGCACGGCTTTACAATCAGTTTTCTTCTGTGCTGAAAAATTAACACAAAGAGAAAAAATGACAACAACATTTGACAAATTTAATTTGGATAAAGATATCCTAAAAGCTGTGATAGATGCAGGTTTTAGAGAACCAAGCCCCGTACAAGATGCAGCAATTCCTCTAATCTTAGAGGGAAACGACATAGTTGCGCAAGCGCAAACAGGAACAGGAAAAACTGCAGCATTTGGTCTTTCTACCATGAGTATGCTAGATACAAGCGACAGAAATGTGCAAATTTTAGTAATCACTCCAACAAGAGAATTAGCAACACAAGTGAGTGATGAGCTCTTTTCACTTGGGAAATATAGACATATAAAAACTGTAACAATTTATGGTGGAAGTTCATATTCAAGACAAATAGGATTGATTGAACGAGGAGCCAATGTGGTCGTTGCGACTCCTGGTCGTATGCTTGATCTTTTGAAAAATGGCAGATTAAAAAACTTTGCACCAAAGACAGTCATATTGGATGAAGCTGATGAGATGCTAGATATGGGGTTTTTAGATGATATTGAAAGCATTTTAAAATTTCTACCTAAAGAGAGACAAACACTTCTTTTTTCAGCTACTATGCCTGAGCCGATAAAAAGACTCGCAAAGAAAACACTAAATGATCCAAAATTTGTAAATATTACGCCAAAAGAACACGCAACAAATGAAGATATTGAGCAACTTTATTATGTGATAGAAGAGAGAGAAAGAGATAATGCACTTCTTAGACTTCTTGACGCACTTGAGCCTGTAAAATCAGTGGTATTTTGTAGAACCAAAAAAGAGGTTGATAGAGTATCTACTCAATTGATGGCTGTTGGCTACCCTGCTAAAGGCTTACACGGAGATATGGAACAAAACCAAAGAGAAACTGTGATAAAGGCTTTTAGAGCTTCTCAAATAGAGATATTGGTGGCAACTGATGTGGCAGCTAGGGGATTAAATGTTACAGACATATCTCATGTATTTAACTTTCATATGCCTTTTGATCCTGAAAGTTATGTGCATAGAATCGGAAGAACTGGAAGAGCTGGAAGAAAAGGAACAGCTATAACACTTGTTAATCCGATGGAATATCATAGTATGCAAAGAATAGCAAAAAAAGTTGGTACAAATATCCAGTTTAAGATGGTTCCTACACTCAATGATGTGCAAGAATCTCAACTAAAAAAGATGGCTGATGAAATTGAAAAAGCAGAACTAGATGTTAATGCACAAAAAATTCTTGATATCCTAGGTGACGATATAAATCTAAGTAAAATATCTTTAAAATTGATTTCTATGCTTATAAATAAAAATTCACTGCAAGGTCCAAATAAAATTGGCTTTGATCAAAAAACTCTTACAAATCTGATAAAAAGACTAGATGAAAGAAACGGAAGAGATAGAAACCGAGGTGGCAGAGGCCGTAGCGGTGGATATAGAGGAAGAAGCAGAAGTAGAAGCGGTGAAAGAAGTGGTAAATCATCTGGAAATAGAGAAAGAAGACCTAGGAGTAGAAACTAGTTATATATTCATTTACAAGCGTGAAATGAAGACTATCTTTTAATAAAATTGACGAAGTTGACGAAAAAATTATTTTGTATTTTTAAAATATTGCTGTATAATACAAAAAAATTTAGGAGGATATATGAAAAAGATAGTCTTAGTGGCACTTAGTGCGTCTTTATTGTTCGCTACAAATGGCGATAATTTAACTGGTCTTGGTACAAAATCAAGAGCGATGGGTGGAGTAGGAATTGCTACATACTTTGGAGCAGAAAATACTCTGACAAATCCTGCTTTGATTTCACAAAGCAAAGGAACAGAGTTTGATTTTGGTTCGATCTTATTTATGCCAACCATAAAAACAAACGGCAAAAAGAGCAAAGCAGATGTAAGTCTTATGCCTGAAGTTTCTCTATCTCAACATGTAAACGAAAATATATCATTTGGTTTAGGTATGTATGGTGCAGCTGGCATGGGAGTTGATTACAGAGGTAGTGGAGATGCAAATTTAATGGATGCTAGAACTGCTTTAATGCTGATGAAGTTTGCACCTTCAATTGCTTATCATAAAAATAACTTCTCAGTAGGCTTTGCACCAGTTATTCAATACGGTTCATTAGATATTGCATATAAAAATAACGGCACTCCAGTTGGAAAAGGTAGTAGTGATGACTTTGGTTTTGGTTTTGAAACAGGTTTGACTTACAATGTAAATAGAAACTTTACTGTCGGTTTGGTTTATAAATCTAAAATAAACATGACTTATAAAAATACACTCAGCACAGCATCTACGCCGTTTGCTGGAATTCTTGGTTCAGCATTTGCAGATAAGCTTACTCAACCAGCGGAATATGGTTTGGGTCTATCATATAACTTAAATAATTTTAATCTCTCTTTTGATTACAAAAAAATTAAATGGGGAAGTGCAACAGGTTATAAAGATTTTGGATGGGTTGATCAAGATGTATATATGATTGGCGCAAAGTATGAAAAAGATGGCACTTGGTATGCACTAGGGTATAATCATGCAAAAAACCCTATAACAAATTATTCTACGACAGCAGGGAATAATAAAAAAGCAGTTTTAAATATGTTTAATTACTTAATGTTCCCAGCAACTGCAGAAGATCATTTTAGCATAGGTGCAGGAACAAAACTTGGTAAAAATTTAACACTAGGTTTTAACGCAATGTATTCTCCAAATAAGATAGTTAATACGACGGTAACTACTGGTGTTTTTAAAGTTGAACATCAAGAAACTTCAGCTCAAATATCTATGAAATATATGTTTTAATTTTTTAGATAAACTTTACATGTAGAGGTTTTTGCCTCTACATGTAGCTAGTTTCTGTCTTTATAATCTTTATAACCAAACTCTTTAACAATCTCAAAACTTCCATCTTTTTTTAGTACAGCTAAGCTAGGTAATTTTATACCATTAAATGTTGTATTTTTAACGATGCTATAGTGAATTTGATCTTCAAATATAACAATATCACCTATCTTTAAAGGTTTATCAAAAGAGTAATCACCCATAATATCACCCGATAAGCAACTATTTCCAGTTAGTTTGTAGGTGTATTTTTTTTCATCTTTTAACCCTGAATTTCTTATGCCACTTCTATAAGGCATAGCAAGAGTGTCTGGCATATGAGCTTCTGCTGAGGTGTCAAGCACGGCTATAGGCATATCATTATATATAATGTCTAAGACACTTGAAACTAGAACTCCACATCTCCAACCTACTGCTTCGCCTGGTTCTAAGTAAACCTGAACTCTATATTTTTTTTGAAAATTTATGATAAGTTTTATGAGTTTTTCTATATCGTATCCATCTTTTGTGATGTGATGCCCTCCTCCAAAGTTTATCCATTTCATTTTGTATATATACTTGCCAAATTTCTCTTCAACAGCCTTTAAAACACTTTCTAGCTCATCAGCTCCTTGTTCACAGAGTGCGTGAAAATGTAGTCCTTCTATGCCATCAAGCAAATCTGGTTTAAACTCTTTTTGTGTTATACCAAATCTACTATTTATGCCGCAAGGGTTATAAAGCTCTACTGGAGCACAAGAGATTTGGGGGTTTATACGCAATCCGCATGATGCCTTGTTTATGGCTTTTTGTTTATACTTTTGCCATTGATTAAATGAGTTAAAAACTACATGTTGGCTCAAATCTAAAATCTCATCAATCTCATTTTCTTTATATGCAGGCGAGTAAGTGTGTGTTTCTCTTTTAAATTCTTCATGTGAGAGTTTCGCTTCCCAAAGACCACTAGCACAGCATCCATCTAAGTATTTTGAGACAAGTGGTTCAAGATGATAAAATGCAAAGCCTTTTAGTGCCAAAAGTATCTTTGCTCCACTTTTTTGCTTTACATGTAAGAGAATTTTAAGATTTTTTTCTAGCAATGCTTCTTCGCAAACATAGCAAGGAGTTTTTATATCTTTAAACATTTTTCAACACAGTATCAAGCATTTTGGTGCTCAAAATTCTCTTTAAAAACCAAAAAAGAGTGGTTGGAAATGTTACTCTATATCTTGGTTTTGGTTTTTTTGTATTAATGATTTTTAGCAATACTTTATAAATCGCGTCGCTTCCAAGTGTAAAAGGGTCATCACTGCTTGATTCAAATCTTTTTATAGAAGCCTTATACTCTTTTTCGTAAAAACTTCCATCTACTTTTATATATCTTTTAAATTTTTCATAAGCATTTTTTCTAAAATTAGAACGGATTGGACCTGGTTCAATCAGCACCACACTTATCCCAAATGGCTCTAATTCTTGTCTGAAAGTATCACTTAGTCCCTCAAGTGCATATTTGCTAGCATTATAAGCCCCACGGTATTTCATGGATACAAACCCTAAAACTGAACTGTTTTGTACAATTTTTGGATTTTTGGATTTTCGCAAAAGCTTAAGCATCATGGTAGTTAATTCAAAATTTCCAAACACATTTGTTTCAAATTGTTCTTTTAGTGCAGTTTTACTTAAATCTTCAAGAGCTCCTGGTTGTCCAAATCCTGCGTTATTAAAAAGAATATCAAGCTTTCCACCACTATCTTTTTCTATAAAATCAACAGCATTTTTTATGTCATTGCTTTGTGTAACATCAAGCTTAAAGGATATCAGCCCTAGATTTTTTAACTTATGTACATCTTCTTGCTTTCTTACTGTTGCATATACTTTATATCCGTTTTTATGAAGCTCACACGCACAATAGTATCCGATTCCACAGCTACAACCTGTGATTAGAATATTTGGTTTCAAGATAGGATTTTTATCTCATCTTCAATATTTGGAACTAAACATAAAAATTCATAATCTTCATCTCCTACAACATCATAAGAGTGTTCAATGCCTGCTGGGATAAATAAAACATCATCTTTTTGTGCGATTTTTACAACATCTCCAATCACTACTTTTGCACTTCCACTTAGTACATATTGTTCGTGTTCAACGCTGTTTGTATGGAGTGGCATAGAGCCTTTACTTTTGATAACGAACTTTCTCATGGCAAAATTTGGAGCCATGTCATCTCCAATCAAAACGCTCATTCTCCCTCCGACTCCAGCAGTTAGTGGACCGAATTCATATTCTTTTATATTTTTAATCATGACAATTCCTTTTTTTTCATTATTTTATTATATAATAGCGAAAATTATAATAAAGAGACAAATTGCACATAAAAAAACTTATTTTAATAGGAGCTTCTACGGGAGGTCCTGGACAAATACAAAAAATCATAAAATCAATAAAAAAAGACTTTAATAAAGTGATAATTATAGCTCAACACATGCAAAGCGCTTATCTTCAAAGTTTTACAAATCAGTTAGATAATAATTGTGCAATCTCTGTGATAACAGTTTTTGATAATTTGACTTTGAGCCATGGCAATATATATGTATTGCCAGAAAATTATGAGATATTTGAGTCTATGGGAGTGTTAAAATTTAAGAAATATAATGGTGCTTTAAATTATTCTCCAAATATCAATCTACTGTTTAATTCCGTTTCAAATATAAAAGAAAATATAGAAGTTATGTGCATTGTGCTTACTGGTATCGGAGATGATGGTGCGGTTGGAGCATATAATTTGCAAAAATCTGGGGCTAAGTGCTTGAATGAAAACGAACAAAGTTCTATCGTTTATGGTATGCCAAAAGCTGCAAATGAATTAAATCCAGATGCGAAACAATGCAATATAAATCAAATTTGCAAAGCAATGGAAGAGTTTTAGATGTTTGGTTTTTTTAAGAAAAAGCAAAAAGAAGAGAAAAAAGAAGTACCAATCCCGATTGAGGATTTTGAAGATGTAGAGGATTTGATAACATACTT
>JALUXT010000085.1 GCA_027013245.1 Campylobacteraceae bacterium | reverse complement strand
ATCCAATAGTAAAAATAGACAAAACCAGATAGACGGGTTACTGAGAAATTGTGGTATATCACAAGTCAAAAAAGACCAAGAGTTTCAAATCTTCACAGATCCAAATAAAATCTACACTCTCTTTATGAATTGCATAAAAAATGCTACCAAAAGTATCTATATAAGCACTTATGTCTTAAAATACGATGATACCACCAAAGAGATTTTAAAGGCTTTAGGCGAAAAAGCAAGGCAAGGTGTTGAGGTCAAGTTGCTTATAGACTCTATAGGTTCTTGGCAGCTATATTTTAGACGATATCACTTGAAAAATCTTATAGATGCAGGTGCACATGTAGAGTTTTTTATGCCTGCACTCAAAATGCCTTTTAGAAATTATATAAACCTGAGAAACCACAGAAAAATATATATGTTTGATGAAAATATAGTCTTAAGCGGTGGTATAAATCTTGCCCGAGAATACTTGGGAGACGATAAACAGACACAAAGATGGAAAGATATACTTTTTAGCTCGATTGGCTCATCATCTGAGGACTTTTTTGAGGTTTTTGCCTCTGATTGGTTTTATGCTTCATCGCAAAGATTAAAATTTGAAAAAAAAGAGTTCAAAGATGATGGCAATACCGATGTTCAGATAGTGCCATCTGGACCAGATATGGAAAAAGACGCATTATTTGAAGCTCTTCTTTGCGCAATCTATGGTGCTTCTAAACGCATTTGGATAGTTACGCCGTATTTCGTGCCAGATGATTCACTCTCACAAGCTTTGATTATAGCAAGGCACAAGGGCGTTGATGTGAAGCTAATCACTCCAAAAAAATCAAATCACTTGAGTGCGGATTTGATAAGAAGTTCTTTTATGAGAAATTTGGAAGATGAAGGGATAGAGGTATGGATGTATGAGGGAAATATGCTGCATGCAAAAGCAATTATATTTGACGATACCTGTGCGATGTTGGGAAGTGTAAATTTTGACAATCGAAGTCTATTTCTAAACTATGAGATAGCCACATTTGTTTACACCAAAAGAGTGATAGAAGAGATGCGCAGTTGGATGAGTATTTTGCTTCATGATTCGACAAAAGGTACAAAAAAGGTGTCGAAATTTAGAATAATAATGGAAAATTTTATGAGAATTTTCTCTCTTCAGGCATAGCTGATGCTGAAACCAAGCAAAAGTATCAAAATTTTAAAGCATCAAAGCTCTACATGTAGAGATAATTTCAATCTAATATGTTGGAATATTGAAAAACTCTCCTTGAGCGAAAAATTTAAAAAATATCTCCAAGAATTGATAGTAAAAGAAAAACTGGATTTTTTACTTCTTCAAGAGGTAAAAAAAGAGACTCAAGAAGATATGGATTTGGAGGGTTTTTCATATATACTTTCTTTAAATATGCAAACTAAAAAGTATCTTTACGGGGTTTTGAGTGCTTTTAAAATTTCGTGTATCAATGAGAAAAAATTGCTCACTTCCTCCAAAGAGCTTTCTCTTTTGACACATAAAAGCTCTTTGTTTACTTTGCATAACATCAAAAACAATCAAGAACTATTGGTAGTAAATATACATGCCATCAACTTTGTGACAAGCAAAAGCTTTAGAAAAGAGTTGGATTATATACAGTCTCAAATATCCCCCTTTAAAGGTGCTTTGATAGTAGCGGGAGATTTTAATGCCTGGAGCAAAAAGAGAGTAGAAATTTTAAGAGATTTTGCGCAATCTCTCAATCTTGTCAAGGTAAATTTAAAAGATGAAAAAAATATAAAAAAAGTTTTCAATAAAACACTCGATTTTGTATTTTATAGAGGATTGGAAGTCAAATCTGCCAAAGTCATAAACTGCGATACCTTTTCAGATCACAATCCGATAATAGTAAAATTTGCAGTTCCCAAGACCTGACTCAATAATTTTTTTTCACCTTTTTTTCACCTTTTTTATAGTATAATTTTAAAGCTTTACATGTAGAGGTGATGGAGTTCACTGCCTAATCGTTCTTTGAACTGATGACTCCTATAAATAAGGGAGTGATATGCAATTTTCTAGCATACTTTTTAACCAAAACAAGAGTGTTGAAGAACTCTCTCTAACATTAGATTTTTATACAGATTTGAACCTTGACCAAATCATTGATGCTGCAATTTCTTATAAAACAGAGTTTGACATAAAGAGATATTTTTATATGCCTCAAATCAGCAAAGAGGATGTAATATATAGACAAGATATAGTCAAAGACCTTCAAAAAGATGGATTTTGTCTAAGCGTTGATGAATTTTCCAATAAGATTTTACAGATAATCCAATACCAAGATATAATAAAAAATTTAGAGTATAAAGAATACAAAAACGGATGGTTTTTGCATATGGTGACATTGTATTGCAGTGCATTGGAAGATTTTGATAAGGTTTTGAAATCTGCTAAGCTGCACTCGCAGGGGTTTCTTTTGTTTCGTGAATATTTAGACAGTTATCTGCAAAGTGATGATTTTGTCTCTGTGCAAAAAGAGATGGTGCTTATCAAAGAAAAATTGGATTTGATAGTTTATGATGTATTAGTTGATGGCATGACATTTAGGGTAAAAAAGTATGAAAACGAAGACGACTACACAAAAGAGATAGAAAGAGTTTTTGAAAAATTTGCACAAGATGAAGTAAAAGCACAAGAGTGCAAGTTTGATAAAAACAGAGGCATAAATCATGTTAATGCAAAGATTTTAGAGTTTGTTGGCAAACTTAATCCAGATATTTTTTTACAATTACAAGAATTTTGCGAAAAATCTGGAGATTTTATAGATAAAACTTTTTTGACTTTTGCTACTGAGGTTGAATTTTATATCTCATATCTTAGTTATATAAAGGTCGTACAAAAGCAAGGTGTTTCTTGTTGTTTTCCCAAAATCAGTGAAAACAACAAGGAGATACAGGTAAAAGATGGTTTTGATTTAGCTCTAGCATATAGTTTGTCATTTGAGAAAAAAAGAGTTGTGCCAAATGACTACTTACTTAAAAATCAAGAGAGGATTATGATAGTTAGTGGGGCAAATCAGGGTGGAAAATCTACTTTTGCAAGAGCATTTGGACAGATAAATTATCTAGCAAAACTTGGCTTGCTTGTCCCCGCTTCTGGGGCAAAGATATTTTTGGTAGATAAGATATTTACCCATTTTGAAAAAGAGGAGGATATAGGCACACTTAGTAGTAAATTGCAAGTTGATTTACTCAGAATTCATACTATTTTTGAAAAAGCTACTCCAAAAAGTCTAGTGGTACTAAACGAGATATTTTCTTCCACTTCCTTGCAAGATTCTATGTTTCTTAGTAAAAAGATTATGGAAAAGATAGACAAATTAGATCTATTTTGCATATGGGTAACCTTTATATATAAAGTAAATGAGATGAGTGAAAAAACAATCAGTATGACAAGTGTCACACATGAAAAGGAGATAGAAAGTAGAACCTATAAAATCATAAAAAAATCCCCAGACGGCAAAGCATACGCTAAAACCTTAGCCCGCAAATACCATCTAAGCTTCGAACAGATATCGCAAAGGATTAAATGATGAAAGTTTTTTTAATGTATGAAAATAAAGACTTTGTAGTCGATGAAGATTTGCCAAAAAATGCAGATACACTCATGAGTGACTTGGAGCTAAAGCCTCTGTTAGATTGTATGTCAAAAGAGGATGAATTTCTATATGATGTTTCAAAAAAAGCTTTGCTTTGCAGTCTTGATTCAACTAGGGATGTTATTTATCGCCAAGAGATACTAAAAGATTGCATGAAAAATCCTCTCATAACAAAAGAATTGTATGAACTTACCATAAAATCACTTGCAAAAAAACAGGAGAGATGGCTTGGCGTCTTTGGCAGATATCCAGGTTCCTTGCTTAGCAGTAGTGTCTCTTTGCTTGATATGTATTTTGAACTCTTTGTTGAGATGAGACAAATAGTAGATGAAAATATACAAAATTTTAGCTCAAGTGGGTTTCAAAGATTTTTCAAGATGATTCAAAAAGAGCTTGACGATGAATATCTGATGCTTGTCAAAGAGCATCTAAAAGAGTTGAAATTTAAAGGTGGAGTTTTGCTTAGTGCAAAACTAGGCAAGGCATATGAAGGCATAGAATACACCCTAAGAAGAGATAAATTTGCAACAAAGAGTTGGCTAGGAAAAATTTTGACTCCAAAATCAAAAGAGTACTCTTTCTCACTGCATCCACGAGATGATGCCGGAGCAAAAGTGCTTAGAAATCTAAGGGATGAAGGCTTAAATAAGATAGCAAATTCTCTTAGTCGCTCAGCCAATCATATAGATAATTTTTTTATCTCACTAAGAAGAGAGTTGGCTTTTTATATGGGTTGCCTAAATCTACAGGAAAAATTACAAGAGTTAAACTGTGCATTTGTATTTCCCATTGTCACATCTTTAGAAGAAACGATTTTTTCCACAAAAGACTTATATGACATCTCGCTTGCACTCATCAAAAATGAAAAAGTCGTGGGAAACGACATAAACACTGATGCTAAACTGTTTTTCATAACAGGTGCAAATCAAGGAGGAAAATCAACCTTCCTAAGAAGCACAGGTCAAGCCCAATTGATGTTGCAATGTGGTATGTTTGTGCCAGCCATGCATTTTAAAGCAAATCTATGCAATGGAGTTTTCACTCACTTCAAAAAAGAAGAAGACAAAACCATGAAAAGTGGAAAATTCGATGAAGAGTTGTTAAGAATGAATGACATAGTAGAGATTGTAAAACCAAACGCTTTGATTTTGTTTAATGAATCTTTTGCCTCAACAAATGAGATAGAAGGCTCTTTGATAGCCTCGCAAATCATAAAAGCACTCATACAAAAAAATATAAAAATCTTTTTTGTAACACATATGTTTGAACTTGCACAGAGTTTTTATAAGCAAAAGTTGAAAAATACAATTTTTCTAAGGCCAAACCGAGATAAAGAGGGCAAAAGAGACTTCAAAATCACCCCAGCCCCACCACTTACAACAAGTTTTGCTAAAGATATATTTGACTCTATTTTTTAAGTGGAATTTGTGTAAGAAAACATAGGAAACGCCATAAATGAAGCCAAAAACTGCTATGAAAAAGTAAATATAAATATACTTTTGCCATAACCATAGCAGATGTAAGATAATAAAAAGTATTATTTGATAGTTGTTTTAAAACAAATATTTTAAATTGAAATTCATATCAAAAGGTGATATAATGTTCATTAATAAATAGATGTGATACTTCCACTTTGTGGAAACATCACACAGATTGTGCTGAGCACTAAATAGTGTTCAATGTGACCGTTATATATAAGAAATATGAGAATATTGAGGAACTAAATGAAAGTAGCACTTAATAGAAGCAATCAAATGAATTTTATAGATTTGTTTTCAGGAATTGGTGGAATAAAACTTGGTTTTGAAAAAAACGGATTCAAATCAGTTTTTTCAAATGACTTTGATGCCCATTGTAAAACTACATTTGATCATAATTTTTCTGAAATCTTTCAGCAAGAAACAGAGTTGTATCTCAAAGATATTGCACAAGTGCCATCAGATGTATTTCCTGAATTTAATTTACTAACAGGAGGTTTTCCTTGTCAGCCGTTTTCAATAGCTGGATACAGAAAAGGTTTTACTGACAAAGAACGAGGCGATTTGTTTTTTGAAATTATGAGAATTTTGAGAGATAGAAGGCCTAAGGCATTTTTGCTTGAAAATGTTAAAAATTTAAAAAGCCATGACAAGGGAAATACTTTAAAATTAATCTATAATGAGTTGGAAAATCTTGGATATTTTGTAAATGACGCAGTTCTAAATACTATGGAATATGGCAATTTACCACAAAATAGAGAAAGAATTTATATTGTAGGTTTTTTATCAAAAGCTGAATCTAATAAATTTGATTTTCCTAAGAAAGTGAAATTGACAAATACAATTCATGAATGTCTTATAAAAGAAAGAGTTGATGATAAATATTATTATAATGGCAAACCTCTATTTGAAAAATTAAAAAATGATGTAATAAAAAGAAATACGGTTTATCAATGGAGAAGAAAATATGTAAGGGAAAATAAAAGTAATGTTTGCCCTACATTAACAGCAAATATGGGAACTGGTGGGCATAATGTTCCTATAATTTTAGATGATTATGGAATTCGCAAATTAACACCTCGTGAATGTGCTAATTTTCAAGGTTTTCCACCTGAATATATGTTACCTAAAATTGCGGATTCTCAATTATATAAGCAAATCGGCAATTCTGTATCTATTCCAGTTATAGAAAGAATTGCTAAACAAATGAAAAAAGCGATGGGAGTATAATGTTTTATTCTGATCAAAAAAACATAAAAAAACATAAATACCAAGACTTTCTTAAGGTAGTAGGTGGCTTATCCAATCTTTTTTCAGATTCCAATATCCCATATCTCTATTATAGAATAGCCGAAAAAATATTTTGCAGAGCTTTTGATGCGGAAGATTTATCACGAAGTGATGTTTCTGCTGATGCAAAAAAAGATTTATTAGGTATAGGCTTAAAAACTTTTTTACAGGGGAATGACAAAACTTTTCAGAAAGTTGCAGAGTTTAACGCAGATAGAAAACTTTATGCAAATTTGTCTTATGAAGATTTAATCATAAATATATCCGAATTGAGAAATAATAGAATTGATTTTACAGAGAAATTACATGGACTTAATAATTCCATGTATCATTGTGTTGTTAGAGATAATGGTATTTTTAGAATATTTGAAGAAAAAATGGATAGAATTGACATATCAAATATAAAGAATATAAAATTAAATAAAAGTTCAATCGTTTTTGATGATAATATTCACGAATATTCCTTTTTACTTTCAAAAAGTACATTAACAAAAAGATTTAAGACTAAAAAATTTGTTTTTGAATTTGATGTTGAGATTTTAAAAGACCCACTATTAGATTTACAAAAATGTTTATACGAAGAAAAAATATTAATTTCTAAAACAACAAAAATAGAGCAAACTATATTTTTACCTCTTTATGGTAGACAACAGACAGTGTTTCCTAAAAGTGGGTTGAATCAATGGAATGCTAAAGGTCGTGACAGACATCACGATGAAGTATATATACCTGTACCTATAATCATACATAAACAATTTCCACATTTTTTCCCAGATAGAGATACTCCATTTATTTTGAAATTTCCCGATGGAGAAGAGGTGACTGCCAAAATTTGTCAGGAAAATGGGAAAGCATTAATGACACAATCAAATAGAAAACTTGGAAAATTAATATTAAGAGATGGTTTAAAATTAAAGATTGGTGAATTAGCAACTTATGATAAATTACAGCTATTAGGCATTGATTCAGTAAGAATAGATAAAATCAATAAAAATAAATATGAAATCAACTTTGCAAAGAATGGAGCTTATGAAGAATTTATTGAAAGAAACACACAATATACGTGAGCGAAGGTTTGATTTTTGACTTTGTAAAAATAGCAGGGTCAAGAAATACCTGAACATATATTTTTTAAAAAATATCCGACAAAACCTTACACTGCCACTTACAACAAGTTTTGCTAAAGATATATTTGATTCTATTTTTTAAGTGGAATTTGTGTAAAATAAAAATAAAAAAGATAACTTATGGAATTTACTCACTTACATTTACATACGGAATATTCTCTTTTAGATGGTGCAAACAAGATAGGAAAACTAGCTGATATACTTAAAAAACAAGGTGTAAAATCTGTGGCTATCACAGATCACGGCAATATGTTTGGTGCGCTTGATTTCTATAAAACTATGCGAAGCGTGGGCATAAAACCTATAATCGGTATGGAAGCTTATATCCATAATCAAGATGATATTGGCGATAAAACAACAAGACAAAGATTTCATCTGTGTCTTTTAGCTAAAAATGAGATAGGATATAAAAACCTTATGTATCTATCATCCCAGAGTTATATCCACGGTTTTTACTACTATCCTAGGATAAATAAAAAGATATTAAGAGAGCATAGTGAAGGTCTTATCTGTTCATCGGCTTGTTTGCAAGGTGAGGTAAATTGGCATCTAAATACTAACAATCCAAAAAATGTACAAAATGGCTCAAAAGGGTTTGAGCGAGCAAAAGAGGTGGCACTTGAGTACAAAGATATATTTGGTGATGATTTTTACCTTGAACTTATGCGTCATGGTATAAATGACCAACTTTTTATAGACGAAGCAACTCTTAGAATCTCAAAAGAGACAGGCATAAAAATCATAGCTACAAATGACACGCATTATCTGCAAGAGGACAATGCAGAAGCTCATGAAGCGTTTATGTGTATCGCCATGAATAAAGAGTTTGATGACCCAGATAGGCTTCGCCACTCTGTTCATGAGTTTTATGTGAAATCACCACAACAGATAGCCGAACTTTATGCAGATATTCCGCAAGCCATATCTAATACGCAAGAGATAGTGGAAAAATGCAATCTTGAGATAAAGCTAGGAAACCCAACTCCGCCAAAATTTAAATTTACACAAGAGTATGCAAAGGCTGAGGGGCTAGAATACGACAATGACGATGATTATTTTAGGTATAAATGCGAAGCTGGTTTGAAAAAAAGATTGGAGTTGGTTGATGCTAGCTTACATGAAGAGTACAAGAAGAGACTAGAGCGAGAGATGGGTATCATTTGTGGTATGAAATTTCCAGGATATATGCTTATAGTTTGGGATTTTATACGAGAAGCCAAAGAGCGGGGAGTGCCTGTTGGTCCTGGGAGAGGAAGTGCGGCTGGTAGTTTGGTGGCGTTTTCACTTTTTATCACAGATATTGATCCCATGAAATACAATCTTCTTTTTGAGCGATTTTTAAATCCTGAACGAGTCAGTATGCCAGATATCGATATCGACTTTTGTCAATATAGAAGAGGGGAGATTATCGACTATGTGGTGCAAAAGTATGGCAGATACAATGTAGCTCAAGTTATCACTTTTGGTAAGCTTCTTGCAAAAGGAGTTATACGAGATGTTGCTAGAGTCTTGGGCGTTGAGTATGCAAAAGCTGACAAGATGGCAAAACTTATACCAGATGAACTAGGTATCACACTAAATGGAAAAGGTGTTGAGGGAGAAGAGGGCTATAAGCCAGGAGCCTTTCAAAAAGAGGAAAAATTAAGAAACTGGATTGCCGAAGATTCTCAAATCGCAAGAGTTTGGAAGTTTGCTTTGGCACTTGAAGGACTGAATCGAAATTCAGGTATGCATGCAGCTGGCGTTGTTATAAGCGATGAAGAGCTTTGGCATAAAACTCCGCTTTATAAAGCTACAGGGGATAACCAACAACTCGTGACTCAATACTCTTTGAATTACCTTGAAGATATTGATTTGATAAAATTTGACTTTTTGGGATTAAAAACATTGACAGTTATCGACAATGCTTTGAAACTGATAAAAAGAAGATACGATAAAGATATAGATTTTAACTCGATAGATGTGGATGATCCGAGTATCTATGAGCTTATCCAAAGTGGTCATACGATAGGGCTTTTTCAGATAGAATCAAGTGGAATGCAGTCACTAAATGAGAGATTGAAACCAACAAATTTTGAAGATTTGGTTGCGGTTTTGGCACTGTATCGCCCAGGTCCTATGGAGTCTGGAATGTTAGATGATTTTATAGATAGAAAACATGGTATAAAAGAGATTGATTATTTTTATGATGAATTTACAAAGCCGTTGGAGCCGATACTTAAGCCTACTTATGGTGTTATCGTTTATCAAGAGCAAGTTATGCAAATCGTTCAAGCCATAGGTGGATTTAGCCTTGGAAAAGCGGATGTCGTTCGTCGAGCCATGGGTAAAAAGAAAATCGATATCATGAAAAAATACAAAGAAGAGTTTGCGGATGGTGCGGCACAACAGGGCTATAGTCGTGAACATGCTATGGAGCTTTTTGAATTGATTGAAAAATTTGCAGGGTATGGTTTCAACAAATCACACTCCGCGGCATATGCTATGATTACTTTTCAGACCACTTATCTAAAAAAATACTATCCTCAAGAGTTTATGGCAGCACTTTTGACAAGTGAGCAAGACAATACAGATAAGGTAGTTAAGTATATAGATGAAGTTAAGAGATTGGGTATCAAGCTTTCACCTCCAAGTGTGCGAAAAAGTATGATTGAATTTACTGCGATAAAAGATGATGAGGGTGATGAAACTATACTCTTTGGGCTAGGAGCACTAAAAGGCATGGGAGCTTCAGCTATCACAAAGATACTTGAAGCTAGGCAAGAGGGTGGATTTGAAGATTTGGATGATTTCTTATCTAAGATAGATACTTCAAAAGTAAATAAAAGAGTCATAGAATCACTCATAAAATCAGGAAGTATGGATGGTTTTTCATACACAAGAAGAGCACTTTTAGACAATATAGAAAAGATAGTAGAGACTGCAAGTGAATGCGCTAGAGCTAAAAAAATGGCAGAAAATTCTTTGTTTGGTGATGATAAGGAACTGATTGCTCTACATGTAGATATAGATAATGTGACAGAATTTGATATGAAAAAAGTCTTGGAGTTTGAAAAAAATACTATGGGATTTTATGTATCAGGACATCCTTTAGATGAATTTAGAGAAGAGATTGAGGGCGTGAATTATACACTTTCAAGTGAGATAGAAAATCTTGGAGATGGAAGTAAAGTACTATTTATTGGAAAAGTAGAGGAGATTGTAGAGCGGATAAGCAAAAAAGGAAATAAATTTGCCATACTTAACCTTATGGATTTTCATGGCAATATCGAGATAACACTTTTTGCAAAACATTTAGAAAAAATACAAAATATGAACAAAGAAGAGCCGATTTGTCTAAAAGTTATAGTTACAAGAGATGATAGGGGAACAAATACAAGAGTATTAAAAATTTTAAATCTAAAAGATGCTAAAAAAGAGAAAGTGGATACAAAAGTAGTTGAGGTTATAGCTGAGCCCAAAACTTTGATTATAGACTTTAGCGAAGATAGTAAGATACTTGAGGATGTATATAGATTGGTGCGTGAAAATCCAGGAAATAGACCATTAAAGTTAGTGATTGCTTCAAGACTTCAAGATATAGTGCTAGAAACTTACTTAAAAGTTTCAGATGAAATAGATGAAAAGATTAAAGATATCAAGCTTGTAAAAGTAGCCTAACGATTACTCTATGATTAAAAGCTAGGAGGAGTGATAGCACTGATATACGATGCTGGTTTATCACTCCTATTTTCAATCTTGTGAGGAATTTCAGGATTAAATCTTATGCTATCGCCTTCATCTAGTGTGTAATTTAAGTTTCCCACTTCTATCTCTATAGAGCCGCTTAGCACAAAATCACACTCTTCACCACCTTTTGTGTGAGGAAGCACATCATTTGTAATCCTGCCAGCTTCTAGCTCAACTAAGACAAACTCTATGTCACCTTGCAGGTCAGGTGTAAGCATTTCGCATTTATATAATGGGTCAGGAAAAGAGATTTTTCTTCTTTCACTTTTTCTAACTATATGAAAAGCTTCATAACTTTCGTTTTGTTTTTTTTCGTGCTTATTTTCAAAAAGAGATGCCAAAGTGGTATCTAAAACTTTAGCGATTTTGCGAAGAGTTTCTACTGAGCCTTGAGTGGAACCACGCTCTAATTGAGAAAGCATTCCTGAAGATATCTTTGATTGTTTTGCCAACTCTTTAGTGGTCATTTTTCTTGCTTCTCGTAACTCTTTTATCTTTTGACCAATATTAAAATTTTCTTCCATATTATATCCCTTGTTTGAAATTATACCAAAAAATATAAAATATTTAATTAAATTAAATATATCTTGTATTTTATGCTAAATTTAGTTAGTATTACTAAATAATTTAATACCATTAAAGGAAATGCAATGAATATAGGATTAATCAAAGAGATTAAAGTTCACGAGTATAGAGTTGGTCTTACCCCAGATTGTGTTAGAGCTTATGTGAATGCAGGGCATAAAGTATTTGTAGAAAAATCTGCTGGAGTTGGAGCTGGTTTTAGCGATGAAGAGTATGTAAGTAAAGGCGCCCTTATAGTAGAGGATAAAAAAAAGATATTTGATGACTCTGATATGATAATCAAAGTAAAAGAGCCATTGCCACAAGAGTATGATTTTTTTAGAGAAGGACAAATTCTTTATACTTATTTACATCTTGCAGCCGATAGAGTCCAAGCCGAAGCACTTTTAGCAAAAAAAGTAAAAGCTGTGGCATATGAAACTATCACAGATGACCATGGACATCTACCATGCCTTACACCTATGAGTGAAATCGCAGGAAGATTAGCAGCGCAAGAGGGTGCGAAATACCTTGAAAAACCTTTTGGTGGAAGAGGAGTTCTTTTAGGAGGAGTCCCAGGAGTAAAAAGAGGAAGCGTTGTGATAATCGGCGGTGGAATTGTTGGCATGAATGCATGTAAGATGGTGGTTGGATTAGGTGCCAATGTAACAGTACTTGATATTTCAGCCCAGAGACTTGCGTATTATGATGATATATTTGGCTCACTCGTAACCACTCTTTACTCAAATAGAACAAATATCTTAAATGCGATAAAAGAGGCTGATTTGGTTATAGGTGCTGTTCTTATCCCAGGAGCTGCTGCTCCAAAACTTGTATTAAAAGATGATTTGAAAACTATGAAAAAGGCTTCAGTTATAGTTGATGTGGCCATTGACCAAGGCGGATGTTTTGAAACTTCACATGCCACCTATCATGATGCTCCTACTTTTGTAGTAAATGGTGTGGTTCACTATTGTGTAGCAAATATGCCAGGAGCCGTCTCTCTAACTTCAACATTGGCGCTTACTTCAAATACTTTACAATATGGTCTAGCCATCGCAAACAAAGGACTTGAAAAAGCTGTAAGTGAAGATAAAAACATAAGAAATGGCTTAAATGTATATATGGGAAAATGCACAAATAAACCAGTAGCGAAAAGCTTAGGCATAGAGTATAGCGATATAGAGTTTTAAAAAATCATTATCTAAAAAAGATGGATTATTTG
>JALUXT010000084.1 GCA_027013245.1 Campylobacteraceae bacterium | reverse complement strand
AGTAAAATAGAACCAATATTTTATAAACTAGGTTGAATTTATGGAAAATCTCGAAGAAGTACTTAAAAAACACAAACTATCAAATGATGAATATCAAAATATTTTAAAAATTATGGGGCGAGAGCCAAATCTTTTAGAATTAAAGATATTCTCCTCCATGTGGAGCGAACACTGCTCTTATAAATCAAGCAAAAAGTATCTAAATGGCTTTCCTACAAAAGCACCTTGGGTAATCCAAGGTCCAGGAGAAAATGCAGGTGTTATCGATGTCGGAGATGGAATAGCTGCAGTATTCAAGATGGAATCACACAATCACCCAAGTTTTATAGAGCCATATCAAGGAGCCGCCACTGGTGTTGGTGGGATTTTAAGAGATGTTTTTACTATGGGTGCAAGACCTGTTGCAAATATGAATTCGCTAAGATTTGGAAATATTGTAAATGATGATAAAATCTCAAAACATCAAAGATATTTGGTGCGAGGTGTGGTGGCTGGAATCGGTGATTATGGAAACTGTATGGGAGTGCCAACCATTGGTGGAGAGTGCTCTTTTGAAGAGTGTTATAATGGAAATATCTTAGTAAATGCTTTTACTTTGGGGCTTGCAAAAACAGATGAGATTTTTTATGGATTGGCTGAGGGTGTCGGAAATCCTGTGATTTATGTAGGCAGTAAAACTGGTCGTGATGGACTTGGCGGTGCTGTCATGGCAAGTGATAGTTTTAGTGAGGAAAATAAAAGTTTAAGACCAACAGTCCAAGTTGGTGACCCATTTGCTGAAAAACTTTTACTTGAAGCTTGTTTGGAGCTTTTTAAGTGTGATTATATAGTAGGTATCCAAGATATGGGTGCGGCTGGACTGACTAGCAGTTCATTTGAGATGGCAGGACGAAGTGGTAGCGGGATGATTATGCACTTGGATCTTGTTCCAGCTCGTGAAGAGGCGATGGAGCCATTTGAATTTATGCTTAGTGAATCTCAAGAGAGGATGCTTATATGTGCAAAAGCTGGATATGAAGAGAAAGTTTTGGATATTTTTAGAAAATGGGATTTAGACGCTGAAGTTATAGGTGAAGTAACAAGTAGCGGAAATATGGAGCTATTTTGGCATGGGACAAGGGTGGCTGATATACCAGTATTGCCAGTTGGTGAAGAAGCACCGATATATGATAGGCCTATAAAAAAGCCTGCTTATTTAGACGAGATAAAAAATATAAATATAGATAATTTTGAAAAGCTTAGCAACCAAGAAGCATTTGAGAATCTATTTGCTAGACCAGAAGTTGTAGATAAATCATGGATATCAGAGCAATACGACTCGATGGTACAAACAAATACGATAAAAAATTCAGGTAGTTTAGATGCGAGTTGCATAAGAATCAAAGAGAGTGGAAAAGCACTGAGCATGAGCAGTGACTGCAATCCAAGATACAACTATATAGACCCGTTTGGTGGTGCAGCAGCTGCTGTCATGGAAAGCGGAAGAAATGTAGCCATGAGCGGAGCTAGACCAAAAGCCATAACTGACTGTCTAAACTACGGAAACCCAGAAAACCCAGAAATCATGTGGCAATTTGCACAAGGATGCTATGGTATAAAAGAGGCATGCAAAGAACTAAACACTCCAGTAGTCAGCGGAAATGTATCTCTATATAATGAAACAGATGGTGAGGGAATATACCCAACACCAGCAATCGCGATGGTAGGAGTAAATGACGATGCGAACAAAACTTTGTCAAGTAGTTTTCAAGAGGCAAATAGTCCAATATATCTTATAGGTGACACAAATAGTGATTTTGGTGGAAGTTTATATCTAAAAAAACTATATAAAAAAGTAGGTGGAGTTTTACCAAAGATTGACTATGAACAAGAGTTAAAATTATGGGATTTGGTTATAGAAGCCAATAAAAAAAGCTTGTTAAATTGTGCCAAAGATGTAAACACAGGAGGAATCGCTATAGCTTTAGCCAAGATGAGCTGTGTGGGAAATTTAGGCTCTACATGTAGGCTAAATTTAAATGATGAAAGAGATATATTTAGTGAGAGTTTTTCCAGAGCGATAGTGGAAGTAAAAGATGAAATTGACTTTAAAAACCTAGCTAAAGAAATAGGTATAAAAGTGCAAAAAATTGGCGAAACAACAAAAGAACAAATCTTTGTTTGCAATGATATAAAAGCAAAGCTAGAAGAGCTAAAAGAGACCTATTTTAACAAATTCCAAGAGATAATAGAGCAGGATATATAAATGCAAGAGAACGCAAGAATGATGGAAGAAGATGAGATAGATTTGGCTGAGTTATTTAAGACTCTTATGAAAAGAAAGTGGTTTATAGT
>JALUXT010000083.1 GCA_027013245.1 Campylobacteraceae bacterium | reverse complement strand
CAGCTTTACTTTTAGTATCTAGCGATGAAGCACAGTTTAGAAAAAACACACAAGAATTTGTAAAACTCTCACACAATGACAAAACAGTTCTCGAAGCTGCAGATTTTTTTGCAACTCTTCTTTTTAAAGTTTCAAATGGCAAAGATATAAAAGATGAAATAACAAAATTATCAAACCAATACAGCGATTTTATAAAAAGCAGTGTCGAAGAAGGGGTTAATTCTGCCCAAAAAGATACATTTAAAGTCATAAGGGACTTTGGGCCAGCATGTGATGTGCAAAGTGGTTTTAAAGGAATCATACATCTACTATGCAAGTACCCAGATAATCTAAAAGAATTATTGATACAAAATGCAAAAGCAGGTGGAGACAGTAGCTCAAGAGCTATGAGTACTGCGATGATATTGTCTGCAAATTCTGACAAACAAAATCTACCAATAAGTTGGGTAAAAAATATAAATGTACAGATGGATAACAGCTAAGATGAAAGCGATAAACCGACTAAAATTAGCAGTATTAATAATTTTATTGATAATTATTCCCGCAAATGCCAAGCAAGATGTAAAAGCTGATGTCATTGCTGTCTTGGCTTCTAATACGAACTTTTCAGTAACTATAAAAAGTGATGAGACTGGATGTGCACAATATGCAAATTGGTGGGAAGTTTTAGATAAAAATGGAAAGCTTATATACAGAAGGATTCTTTTTCACTCTCATCCAGAAGAACAGCCCTTTACAAGAAGTGGTGGACCTGTACGAATTTTAAATAATGAAAAAGTATATATAAGAGCTCACATGAACAATGTTGGATATAGTGGTAGTGTATTTGTAGGAAGCCTAATAAATGGTTTTAAGAAAATAAAAAATCCACCTATATTTTCAAAAAGTATTGAAAAGCAAAATCCACAACCTGGGAAATGTTGGTTTTAACTATTCCACTTTATCATAAAAATATCTTTCATTTTGACACTGAAGACTAAGTTTCATATCAAATATTTTAGATAAATTTTTACTGGTCAGTATCTTTTTTTTATCACCATATTTATATATACTTTTTTCATAAATCAAAGCTACATTTTTAATCTCTTTAAAAATCTCTTCTATATGATGAGTTATAAGTATGATAGTTGCTTTTTTTGATAGTTTTCTTAAAAGTTTTATGAAAGAAATCTGCGCTTTGATATCCAAACCACTTGTTGGCTCGTCAAGCACAAAAGCTTCTGGATTATGTATCAAAGCTCTTGCGATGATGCATTTTCTAAGCTCACCTGTGCTCATATTTGAAACTAGCTTATCTTTAAGATTAAAAATCTCCATAAACTCCATAGTTTCCACGGCCTTTTTGTGCCAATTGTCGCTGAAATCTTGATGTCCAAAGATACCAATTGAGCTATAATATCCGCTTAGAACAACCTCGTATCCATTTAAAAATGTGCCTTGTTTTTCAAAATAATTATGCAAATCATTTGTGATAATGCCTAGTTTCTTTTTAAGTTCAAATATACTCCAACGCTGGTGCCCAAAAATCTCTTTTTTAAATGGGTATTTTACATTTGGATACAAATCATTCGAAAAAAGCTTCATTAAAGTTGTTTTTCCACTGCCATTTGCACCTAAGATCGCCAAATGCTCCCCAGATTTAACTTTAAGATTTATCTCTTTTAAGATGGGTTCTATATCGTAGCTTACATGAATGTTTTCAAAATCTATTATATTCAAACTTTTCTCCATCCATGCATCTTTTTTGCACAAACAATTTCATAATCATCATTTAACTCTATCGTACTTATAGCTACATAATTTGTCTCTTCCAAAAGCTCCATCATATCTTGAGATTTTTCTTTTTTAGAAAGAATAAAAATATTTGCAGCATTTTTTATAACTCTGTAGCACTTTTTAAAAACTGTACTTAAATCACTCAAATCGTGGCTATGTGCACACAAAAACAAAAAATCATATTGAAGAGATTTTTTGTTATATCTTGCTTGTTCAAAAGAAAAATTTTCCACATAAATATTTTTTTTGAGTTTAATATTTAATTCACTTACGGTTTTTATATATAAATTAGCTTCAATATTTATACAAAAATCGACCAATTGATTAACACAAGAATCATAATTTTCATTTATTATGGCTATATTTAATGATGGATGCTTTGGAATTACCTCAAATAAAAGTTTAAAATTTTTCAAAATTCGTGTAATTCCCTAAAAACATA
>JALUXT010000082.1 GCA_027013245.1 Campylobacteraceae bacterium | reverse complement strand
TTGCGTATTTCTGCAATGGTGCAATCAAAATATCTATACCTTCATCCAAAAACTCGTCAACCTCTTCTTCTTTGTTCTTGAAAATTAAAAAATCAACCGTATCAACAATCTCACAAGCATCAACATAAAAATCATGGCGCCTTGTATATCCATCTTCCAACTCAACTATTAGCCAATATTTTCTCTGGCTAAAAGATGTTATTTTTGCTTCTTCATAGTCATTTGAATCTACTGGAATTTGTAAAATCATTTATTCAAATCTTAAAAATTCTTTTGGCTCAATGCTTTCAAATTCATATCCTAGTAAAGAAATTCTTTTGGCATGAAGCATCAATCTTTTATATTCTTTTCCTCCATAAAGGCTATCTCCGATTATAGAAAATCCCTTGCTTCTTAGGTGTACTCTTATCTGATGAGTCCTTCCTGTTTCAATCAAAACTCTGATTTTTGATTTTTTACCTTCAACCATCATGGGCTCTACATGTGTTATCGCTTCTTTTCCGTGCTTGCTAATCTTGCTAAAAAAACTGTTGCCTTTTTTTATAGTCAAGATTGGCTCTGTTACACTAAAAGGTTCGACAACTTTACCACTTACTACCGCTAAGTACTCTTTTTCAACTCTTCTGTGTCTAAACTCTTCTATCGCCTTTTTTTGAAACTCTTCATCTTTGACCAGAAGAACTACACCGCTTGTACCCTTATCTAGTCTATGTAGTAACTTTGCATCAAATTTCTTTTCTACTTCGTCAGAAGTTAAAGCAGAGGGCTTATCTACTGCAATAATCTTGCTATCTTCAAAAATCACTTTTATCTTAGCAGGTCTTTCAACTCTAAACTTTGAATCAGCATCAATCTCACCACGAGCCACCATAATCTTTTTGCCTTTACTGAAAACCAACCCTCTATCAATCAAATCTTTTGCCAATCTGTTAGATATCTTTTCTTGTATTGCCACTAATTTATAAGCTTTTTCTGTCATTTTACTGTCCCCTTTATTAGAAGCAAAGCTTCTGATAAATTCCTCGCGACTAAAGCTTTGGCTTCGCCAAGAATTTACTTATTTTTTTATTGCCTTTAATAATTCTTCCATTTGTTTTGTCTGTATAACTTTTGATTCAACTAATTCATCGTAATTTATTGTTTTTAACTCTTGTGCTTCACAAATTTTAATGTTTTTGACCAAAGAAAATAGAGCTTTTTGATTAAATACAAATGGCCCACTGATTATCTTTGTATTAAAATATGCACATTCTATTGGATTATGCCCACCAATTCCATCTATAAAAGAGCCACAAAGGATAACTATATCGCTTACGGCATATAAATTTATCAACTCACCCATAACATCACAAAGTATTATATCTTTTGATATCTCTTTTTCTTCACTCAACCTTGCAAAACTAAGATTTTTTTGCTTTGAAAAACTTTGCAAACACTTGCAAACTGATGAAAATCTCTCAGGATGCCTTGGTGCCACAATCAACACATCATTTGGTTTAAGCTCTATATTCCTAAGCAACAACTCTTCTTCTTTTTCATGTGAGCTTGCCAACACAATAACTCTTTTGGGGGGCTTTATGTAAGTTTTTGACACAGTAGGCTTTGAAAAACTTTTTATATTACCGATTACCTTGATATTTTTAGCTCCAAGGCTTGAGAGTCTTTGTCTATCATTTTGACTTTGAGCAAAAATCTCATCTATATTTGAAAATACCCACTTATAAAACCAAGAAAACTTTTTATACCCATTATATGAGTTATCAGATATTCTAGCATTTATCAATATGGTTCTTATGCCCTTTAGTTTTGCAGATGCAAACAACATAGGCCACAATTCCGCTTCAGTAACCACTAGTGTTCTATGGCTACTTACCCAAAATGGCAAAAAAACTTCAAATGGAAGATATCTAACTGTGCAATTTTTTATCTCTTTTGCTCTTGCATTTCCCGTTTGCGTTGTTACGCTCACATCGACTTTATAATCTTTTAAATTTTCTATTATTGCTTCAAGTGATACAACCTCGCCAAGCGAACAGGCATGAAACCAAATACCACCTCGCTTAAAGGGTTTGTTGTTTCTAAGAAAGAATCTTGAAGGGATTGATTGTTTGTATTTTTTTTTAAAACTTAAATATAAGAGAAATGGTATCGCCAAGATATAAAAAAACGATACCAATAAATAGTAAATTATCCCCAAAATTACGCTTTTTCTTCCTGCTCTTCTTTGTATAAAATTCTTCCGCAATGTGGGCAAGTTACGATATCTTCATGCTTTATAACAGATGAATATACCTTGTCGTTAAGCCTCATAAAACAGCCATAACAAGCTTGTTTTTTTACGGGAACTACAGTAGTATTTCCAGCCCATTTTCTAATTTTTTCATAAAAAGTTAGAATTTTTTGATCCATCAAAGATATTAGTTTGTTTTTATTTGAATAAACTTCTTTTTTCTCTTTTTCTATGTCTGCAAGTTCACCTGCAATTGATTTTTTAATTTCTGCTACTTCTTTTGAAATTTCTTCAAGTTTTGCAGATTCTTCTTTGATTAAAGTGTTTTTTGATTCTACAAAATTATCTAATCTTTCTATCTCTTCATTTGCAAAGTCACATTGTTCTTTTGCAATTTCGCCTTCAAGTTGAAGCGCTTTAACTTCTTTTGCTGTTTTGACTATTGCTGATTTTTTAGATAATTCTTCTTGTTTTTCTGATAACTCAGCCAAATGCAATTCGTTTTTCTTTCTCTTTAGTTTTCCCTCTAAAATCTCCTCTTTATAAGTGTCTATCACAGAAGATACACCAGCTTCTTTTTCTAAGGAAATTCTTAAAGATTTCTCTATATTTTCAACTCTTGGGCCAAAGCCATCTATACTTTTGTCAATATCTGACAACTCAATTAACTGTTTTAAATACTTGTTCATGTGTGTTTTTATCCTTATATATATTCAAATGGATTTTTTGAATTTGACATTATAACCTTTAATGGTAAATTTTTCAAATATTGCATCAAACATTCACCAAAAAACTTCTCACTTTCATAGTGTCCTATATCTACAATGCTCAAACCATTTTCCCTTGCTTGCAACGCCTGATGGTACTTAAAATCGCCACTCAAGAAGCAATCAGCATCAATCTCCTCTATCAAATCTCCACCGCTTCCAGTCACTATAGCACAATTTTTTATATATTTATGTGCTGGTGAAATTCTTAAGTTTTTTATACCTAGTTTTTTCTTTATATTTAAACAAAGCGACTCTAATGATGAATCAACTCTAAAATAACAAATAAAATTATCTACTGAATTAACCTCATATCCTAAAATATTTTCTGTAACATATCTATTTAAATGCGTTAAATCAAAATTTGTATGCATTGAAATCAAAGATATATTTTTTTTTATCATTTTTTTGATTATATTTGATGGGTAAATTGAATAATCAATTTTTTTCAACCCTTTAAATATAAGAGGATGATGAGTGATGATGAGTGAATTTTTTTCAACTTTATCTATAAAATCACTGTCGATATCAAGGCTAAGAAATATATACTCAACATGACTATCAAGTTCACCTATCAAAAGTCCGCTATTGTCCCACTCACTTTGGAGTGAAAATGGGCTCAATTCATCTAATAAGTCATAAATTTCTCTAATTTGCATCTAAGCCTTCCTTGTATTCAACGGCACAACCTTTAGCTAGCTCTCTAATCTTTAAGATATAATTTTGCCTTTGAGTAACCGAGATAGCTTTCCTAGCATCCAATACATTGAATGTATGCGAAGCCAATAGGCAATAATCATATGCAGGCAATGGTAGTTTTTTTTCTAAACATTTTTTGCATTCAGCTTGTGCATTGTTAAATTGCTCGGTTAGCATACTAACATCTGCAACTTCAAAATTATATTTTGAAAATTCAAATTCACTTTGCTTATGAACATCTCCATAAGTTGTGACACCATATTTGTTTTCATTCCAAACCAAATCATATACAGAATCTTTTTCTTGCAAATACATAGCAAGTCTTTCTACTCCGTATGTAATTTCAACCGAAACAGGATTGCAGGGAATTCCTCCAACTTGTTGGAAATAAGTAAATTGTGTTACTTCCATACCATCAAGCCAAATCTCCCAACCAAGCCCCCAGGCTCCAAGCGTTGGTGATTCCCAATTGTCTTCTATAAATCTAATATCATGCTTGCTCAAATCCAAACCTAAAGCTTCAAGGCTTTTGAGATAGAGTTCTTGAATATGCTCAGGACTAGGCTTTATCAACACTTGAAACTGATAATACGCACCCAAACGATTTGGATTTTCACCATATCTTCCATCAGTTGGTCTTCGGCTGGGTGCCACATATGCAGTAGCCCAAGGCTTATCACCTAAACTTCTTAAAAATGTTGCATTATGAAATGTTCCCGCCCCTGCTGGCATATCATATGGTTGAACGATAGTGCAACCCCCATCTTGCCAAAATGTTTGTAATTTCAATAATATTTCACTAAAAGTTAACAATTTTTATTTCCTTAATACCTTATTTTTTATAATTTTCTACTGCTTTATTCCACATTAATTTATATTTTCTTCTTGTGAACTCCAACTCTTCTTGTGCAAATTTAAGTTGAGTTGTTAAAGTTTCTGCTGTTTTTCTGTCTTCATCATATAACTCTTGCATAGAAAAAAGAGCTTCTTTTAAAAATCTATTTTCCCCTTTTAAAGCTTCAAGGGTTTCGTCTTTTGCATCCAATACTTTCTCATGCAAACTCAAAATCGTACCTATTGTTTTTTCTATAAAATCATTGCCTAATAAAAAATCTTTTTCACTACCACCAGAAACCTCTTGTTTTGAGGTTGGAGTTAAAGAGTAAGTAGCTCTATCAACTTCTATAAACTTTTTGCCATCCTCTTCTTTGGTAACCAAATCTCCATTTTTAATCATATCTTCAATAGCTAAGATATCAAGATGAATCAATTTGCTAAATTCTTCTATCTCTAACCAAGTTTGCACACTACATCCTTACAACAAAGATTCGACAGAACTAGAATCAGTCTCTACTTTTTTTGCTTTTAAAACTCTATCTTCTTTTAGTTTGGATTTGAGTTCTTCATCTTCGAGTCCTAGTATTTGCATTGCAAGATAAGCACTGTTTATCGCCCCTGCTTTTCCGATGGCCACTGTTGCTACTGGCATGCCTGAGGGCATCTGAACAGTTGAAAGTAAAGCATCAAAACCACCTAGAACTTTGGCTTCCATAGGCACTCCAATCACTGGTTTTGTAGTCATTGAAGCCACAACACCTGCAAGATGAGCAGCCATACCAGCTGCCGCTATAAAGACTTTCGCACCTTTTTTTTCTGCTTCTTTTACATACTTATGTGTACGCTCTGGGCTTCTATGTGCAGAAGAGACTATCAGTTCGTGCATAACACCAAACTTTTCCAATATCTTAGAGCATTCGCTCATCACAGGATAATCACTCTTGCTTCCAATTATAATAGATACGAATTTCATTTTACTATCTTCCTTCTTAAAAATGTGAATGCGGGTAGTTTTTCTGGCAACATGATAGAATTTGTATTTCCGCTATGTATTGAATCATATATTTTACCATTTTTTGCTTGAAGCTTCTCGAAAATTATATACCAACTTCCATCTTTTTCATAAATTTTTCCAAATTCATTTTCGATACTTTTTATATCAAAATTTGGAAAAACTAACTCATATGATTCACTTGGTTCTAATTTGTCTTTGCATAAACATCCAATTCCATCTTCGCAAACCATAGCACAAACCTGATGAGTTCCCTCGCTAATAGAGTCCTCTAGATTTTGCGTACCCTGTTTTTCAAATGGTCTTTTTACTAGATACCCATCGTTAAAACCTCTATTTTTTGTGCTATTCAATTCAGCTTCATATTCCAAAGCATTAAATTTTTGCTCATAATAATCATCTATGGCTTTTTTGTATGTTTTAGTAGTAATTCCCACATAATATGTACTTTTTGTTCTACCCTCAATCTTCAAAGAATCAATCACTCCACTATCTAAAATGGTATCTACATGTGAGCTAAGATTTAAATCTTTCGCATTCATGATATGTGTTCCCTCTTCACTCTCTTGTATCTTAAAAAGAGTCCCACTCTCTTCATTTTTAGCATACATCGTGTATGGGAATCTACAATCATTGGCACAACTTCCACGATTTGAAACTCTTCCACTTTGTAAAGAGCTTATCAAGCATCTTCCACTATACGCAAAACACATAGAGCCGTGCACAAAAACCTCAAGTTCAAGCTTGGGCAAGTGCTCTTTTATCTTTTGTAAATCTTTTAGACTCACTTCTCGTGCGGCAATTATCCTTTTGACACCCATATCCCAGTAAACCTCAGCATCAAGATAACTCAAAACATTTGCTTGAGTAGAAAGATGAATTGGTATATCTGGCGCAATTGAGCGAACGAGTCTTACCACGCCCGGAGCTGCCACTATAAAAGCATCTGGCTTCATTAAAGCTACTTTTTCTATATGTTTTTTCAGCAAATCAATTTGTGCATTAAAAGGAAATCCATTTACTGTAACATACAGTTTCTTACCAAGCGAATGTGTATAATCAATAGCTTCTTCGAAACTTTCGTAAGTAAACTCTTTTCCACTTCTAAGCCTTAGTGAAAAGTGACTTACTCCCGCATAAACAGCGTCAGCACCATAAGCTAGCGCAATTTTTAATTTTTCAAAATTTCCAGCAGGAGATAATAATTCAACTTTACTCATCTACTTCTTTTTACCTAAACTCTCAATTATAGCTTCTATATCTTCACTTGTTACAAGATCGTCGGTACCCTCATCTCCTTCGATATGAACCGCAGAGCTAACTCTGTTTTTATCATCAACTGATCCTTCAAATAACAAACTGATGTATTTTGAAAGTGCTCGCATAACATTTATAACTCTCTCAATCTTTTGTCTATGTATATCTTGATATTGCATGATATCCATAGCCATCATAATCTCATCTTCACCCATTTGTGCATCGCTAGTTAAGGCACTTAATTTTTCTTTTATTTCCTTGTTTTCTTCAAGAGCTTTACTAAACTGTTCTATCTTTGGAAATTTATCTGTTAATTTTTCAAAAAGTGCAATGTTAGATTCAATCGTAGGGACTATGGCAGATATATCTGATTCAGCGTCCATTAAAACATTATTTACGGCTTCTAATTTATCAAAAATTTCTCCAGCTTTTACTTCTGAATCTCTTGTTACATCATCAAGTTGAGAAACCATCTTGTGATCTTCAGTTGGAGGTGGTGGTGGCCAAGCTACATTTGGATCAGCTTTGTATTCACTTGCACCTTCATATTCTTCTGTTTTTTCGCAAACAATTTCTTTTTCTATTTCTTCATCTTTTATTTCTTTAGAGACAATTTTTGTTTCTTTATCTTCTAATTTTTCATCTTTTGCTTCTGTCTCCGCATTTTCATCACCAAAATCCTGGTCATCCAAATCACCAGCCATCAATGCATCAAGTTCTTCTTGCGTCATAAGATTCTCCTAAATGTAAGTTTTATGTATATTATATAGAACTTTTCATATAATTTTACTTTAAAAGGAAAAAATATGATTGTAGATTTACATAATCACACTATTTTATGCAACCATGCCGTTGGAAGTATAGATGAATTTGTCCAAAACGCAATAGAAAAAAAGATCGACATCTTTGGATTTTCTGACCATGCTCCCATGTATTTTGATGAAATATACAGAATGGGCTTTAAAGATATGAAGAGTTATGAATCTGATATCTTACATGTAAAGAAAAAATATGAAAAAGATATAGAGATTCTTTTAGGATACGAAGTTGATTATCTTCCAAATATGGTTGACCAAAGAGTCTTGGATGCCAAGGTTGATTATCTTATCGGTTCAGTTCATTTTTTAAATAAATGGGGATTTGACAACCCTGAATTTATAGGCAAATATAAAGATAAAAATATTGATAAGATTTGGGAAGACTATTTTGCTGCTATAGAAAATATGGCAAAAAGTGAATTTTTTGACATAGTTGGTCATATTGATTTAATCAAAGTATTTAAATTTATGCCAACAAAAGATATAAAGTTGATTGCCAAAAAAGCTATAAAACAGATAAAAAAGTCTAATATGGTGATAGAGCTAAACAATGCTGGATTAAGAAAACCTATAAACGAAATATATCCTGGCACTTGCATCATGGAGTTGATGAGCGAGTATGACATACCTATAACATTTAGCTCAGATGCTCATAAAACAGAAGATATAAATTATAAAAAAAGTGAAGCATTAGAATATGCAAAATCTTTTGGGTATAAAAAATGTGCAGTTTTCAGAGATAAAGAGAAAGAAATGGTTAATTTTTAATCATATTAAAAGCATCATATACTAATAATTTAGATAAAATAACTAAAATAAAATTTATAAGGAGTTCGTATGGGCAAGTTTGTCAATAGTGTGGAAGAATTTTTTGAGTATTGTAAAGAAAATGAAGTAGAATTTGTAGATTTTCGTTTTTCAGATATAAAAGGTACTTGGCATCATCTGACTTATAGAATGTCAGCGATTGAAGCTGATTCTTTTAAAGATGGTATCCCATTTGATGGCTCAAGCATAGACGCGTGGCAACCTATCAATGAATCAGATATGATTCTTATGCCAGAAGCGGGGAGTGCTTTTTTAGATCCATTTACTGCTGATTCAACTATCGTTGTTTTTTGTGATGTGTTTGATATATATAAAAATGAATTGTATGAAAAGTGTCCAAGAAGTATCGCAAAAAAAGCGTTGAAACATTTAAGTGAAACTGGTTTGGGTGATGTTGCTTATTTTGGACCTGAGAATGAATTTTTTGTCTTTGATGATGTTAAAATCAGAGACGATATAAACTGTGCTTACTATGAAGTTGACTCTGAAGAAGGAGGATGGAGTAGCGATAAAACTTATCCTGATGGCTTTAATTCTGGTCATCGTCCTGGAACAAAAGGTGGATATTTTCCTTGCCAACCAACCGATTCTATGGTTGACTTAAGAGCTGAAATGGTTCAGGTATTGGAGCAAGTTGGGTTAGAAACTTTTGTGGTTCATCACGAAGTTGCACAAGCACAAGGTGAAATAGGTGTAAAATTTGGAACACTTGTAGAAGCCGCTGATAATGTACAAATATACAAGTATGTTGTAAAAATGGTAGCTCACCTAAATGGAAAAACTGCAACATTTATGCCAAAACCACTTTATGGTGACAATGGAAACGGAATGCATGTCCACCAATCAATCTGGAAAGATGGCAAGAACTTGTTTTATAAAGCTGGAGAATATGCAAATCTAAGTGATATGGCTAGACATTATATAGGTGGTGTTTTAAAACATGCTCAAAGTGTAGCTGCTTTTACAAACCCATCAACTAACTCTTATAAAAGATTAATTCCTGGTTTTGAAGCTCCTTCAATCTTGACCTATTCTTCCCAAAATAGAAGTGCAAGTTGCCGTATCCCTTATGGAGCTAACGAAAAAGCTGTAAGAGCTGAGATGAGATTTCCAGATTCTACTGCTTGCCCTTATCTTGCATTTACGGCACTTCTTTTAGCTGGACTTGATGGTATCAAAAACAAAACTGAACCAGTTGGTCCTATGAATGAAGATTTATTTGAATTAAGTCTTGATGAAATCAGAGAAAAAGGGATAGAGCAAATGCCTCACACTTTAAGAGAAGCATTAGAATCTCTTTTGAAAGACCAAGATTACTTAAAATCTGTTATGAGCGACGAATTTATCAGCACATACAAGCAGTATAAATTTGAAACACAAGTTTGGCCTGACGAAGGAAGACCAACTGCATTTGAATTTAAATCAACTTACTCTTGCTAAATTGATGCACGAGAAGGGCTTATCCCTTCTCGTGCATATCCCCCATATAAAATAGTTACATTTTTATACTAAGCTTAAACATATAATATTTACATAACATTGACGATAAAACTATCAAAATTTTGACTTAAAACAACAATTTTTACTAGATAAAATAATTAGATTAAATCATAATCTTTATATAATTTTTATAAGCATACTCTAGCGTTACAAAACGAAACACATAGCAATAAAACATCAAATAAAATATAGTTTTTTGAGCAATTTGGTAAACTTTTAGATAGTATTTTCCTGAAGTTAAGAAATGAGGATATGACATGGAAGATAAAAATAGACTTTTTACTGATGTTTTGGTAGTTGGTGCTGGCCCTTCAGGTTTAAGTTGTGCGATACACTTAGCAAACAAATTAAACAGTGGTGGTGAAAAAAAGCGTATCATGGTCATAGATAAAGGAAGCGAAGTTGGTGCCCATATACTCTCAGGCGCACTTATAAAAGAAGAAGCCTTTAAAGAGTTATTAAACGAAGAGGAATTTGATAACTTACCAACGCAGGGTAAAGTTATAATAGACAAAACACTAAAGCTATCACCAAATAGCTCATATGCTCTTCCTTTTAATCCACCATATATGAATAACTTAAATCGTACAATTATTTCTCTTTCTCAAGTATGCAGATACTTAGCAAAATTAGCTGAGGAAAAAGGCGTAGAAATTTACTCTGGTTTTGCCGTTGATAATTTTATATATGATGAAGGAAACATAATAGGCATAAAATGCAAAGATACGGGGGTTAACTACAATGGAGAAAAACAAAAGAATTTCCAAGAGGGCACAAAAGTAGAAGCAAAGTTGATTATTCTAGCAGAGGGCACTAGAGGAAGTTTAGCAAAAAAAGTGAAAGACAAATTTAATCTTAGAGCTAAATCAAATCCTCAATCCTACTCTTTAGGCATCAAAGAATTGTGGAATGTAAAAGAAGGAAGCATCAAAGAAGGAGAAGCGTATCATACATTTGGCTATCCACTCAACACAAAAGAAGAATTTGGTGGTGGATTTTTATATGGGCTAAAAGACAATAAAGTCGCTTTAGGTTTTGCCGTTGGATTAGATTATGAAGACCCAACACTAGACCCAAATGCATTGATGCAAATCTGGAAACAACATCCTTTTA
>JALUXT010000081.1 GCA_027013245.1 Campylobacteraceae bacterium | reverse complement strand
AAACTTCATTAAAAGTTCTATCATTGATCTAAAAAAAATGTGATCATCTTGCTTATCTCTTTACATGTAATTATACAAAATTTAATAGTAGGAGAAATAAAATGAACAAAATATTTGAAAAACTAACACACCAAATGACACAAACTATTGAGAGTGCTTTGTCTTTAGCACTTCACGCTAAAAATCCTGAAGTTGCACCTTTACATATAGTATGGTCATTGCTAACAAACTCATCTTCTATTTTAAACCAAGTTTTAAATAAAATGGGAGTTGATAAATCAGCGATTGAGCTAGAAGTTAAAAGTAAAGTTAACTCTTTGCCATCAGCTTCACATGTAACCAAAGAGAGCATAAAACTCTCTCGTGCATTAATCGAATCTTTGCAAAGTGCAGAAGGCTTGATGAATAAAAATGGAGATAGTTATCTCTCGGTAGATACATGGTTACTAGAAAATCTAAAAGACAAAGCCATAAAAGAGATATTTGAAAGATATACAGATATTAGCGAAATCAAAAAAACACTTGAAGCTTTAAGAGGCAATAAAAAGATAGATAAGCAAACAGCCGATGAAACACTAGAATCTTTGGAAAAATACGGTATAGATTTGACCAAAAAAGCACTAAATAATGAGCTTGACCCAGTTATCGGCAGAGATGAAGAGATACATAGGATTATGCAAATCTTGATAAGAAAGACTAAAAATAACCCTATTCTCATAGGTGAACCAGGAACTGGAAAAACTGCAATCGCTGAGGGATTAGCTATAAAAATTGCCAACAATGATGTGCCTTTGAGCTTGCAAAATAAAAAAGTCGTGGCACTTGATTTAAGTGCACTAATCGCAGGTGCAAAATATAGAGGTGAATTTGAAGATAGATTAAAATCAGTCATCGATGAAGTAAAGAAAGCGGGCAATATCATACTTTTTATAGATGAGATTCACACGATAGTAGGAGCAGGAGCCAGCGAGGGAAGCATGGACGCGGCAAATATACTCAAACCTGCCCTTGCAAGAGGTGAGCTTCATACTATAGGGGCTACAACGCTCAAAGAGTATAGAAAGTATTTTGAAAAAGATACGGCGCTGCAAAGAAGATTTCAACCAGTAAAAGTGGATGAGCCAAGCATAAGTGAAGCTTTGCAAATCTTAAGAGGTATAAAAGAGTCTTTAGAGGCATTTCATAGTGTAAGGATAACTGATGGAGCTTTGGTGGCCGCTGCAAAACTAAGCGATAGGTATATAACAGATAGATTTTTGCCAGATAAAGCGATAGACCTCATAGACGAGGGTGCAAGTGAGCTTAAAATGCAGATAGAGAGTGAACCGATAGAACTTAGTCGAGTGAAGATTAAGATTGGAAAGCTCATGGTAGAAAAAGAGGCTCTTTTGATGGAAGGTAAAAAGAAAAACAAGCAAAGACTCGAAGAGATAGAAAGAGAGCTCAGTGATGCAAAAGAGCATAAGCAAAAAATGCAAATGCAATTTGATAATGAAAAAGAGGTTTTTGAACAAATCGCCAATATGAAAAGTGAGGTTGAATCACTCAAAAGAGAAGCCGAAATGGCAAAGAAAAATAGTGATTTTAACAAAGCTGCCGAAATCGAATATGGTAAAATCCCAGAATTGAACCTAAAAGAAGAAGAGTTAAATGCAAAATGGGACGACATGCAAGAGAGTGGAACTTTGCTAAAAAATAGTGTTGATGAGGAGATGATAGCTTCAATAGTAAGTAAGTGGACAGGAATTCCTGTAAATAAAATGCTTCAAAGCGATAAACAAAAAGTCTTAAATATCGAAGAGAAGTTAGAAGAAGAGGTTGTCGGGCAAGATAAAGCTTTACATGCGATTGGGCGAGCTATCAAAAGAAATAAAGCGGGACTGAGCAATGAATCAAAACCGATAGGAAGCTTTATGTTTCTAGGGCCAACAGGAGTTGGAAAAACTCAAAGTGCAAAAGCATTGGCTAAGTTTTTGTTTGACAGCGAAAAGTCATTGATACGATTTGATATGAGTGAGTATATGGAAAAACACGCTGTTAGCCGACTAATAGGAGCAGCACCAGGATATGTTGGGTACGATGAGGGCGGACAACTCACTGAAGCAGTAAGACGAAAACCATATAGTGTGCTACTTTTTGATGAGGTAGAAAAAGCTCATCCTGATGTATTTAATATATTGCTTCAAGTTTTAGATGATGGAAGATTGACTGATAACAAAGGTGTAACGATAGATTTTAAAAATACTATCATCATCCTCACATCAAATATAGCCAGCGATAAAATCATGGAAAATCCGCAAAATTGCGAAGCTGATGTTTTGAATGAAATAAAAAGATACTTTAAACCAGAGTTT
>JALUXT010000080.1 GCA_027013245.1 Campylobacteraceae bacterium | reverse complement strand
GCTACTCTAGGGTTTGGAAAAGAGTAAGAAAAATTACTCAGTTTTGGGATGAAAATTGTATTACAATTTTTCATACTCAAAGTTAAACTCTTTTGCTTTAAAGTCAATATTTACAATTCCGCCATGTATAAGTTTACCAAAAAGTATCTCATCGCTTAGTGGAGTTTTTATCTTCTCTTGGATAACTCGTCGCATAACTCTAGCTCCTAAATCTTTGCTAAATCCCTCTTTTGCTAGCTCTTTTTTAGCCTTTAGACTCAAACTAATCTTAATCTTTTTATCTTTTAATTGATTCTCAAGCTCATCTATCAGCTTTTGTACTATATTTATCATGATTTTTTCATCTAAAGATTTAAAGTGTATTATATCATCTAGTCTATTTCTAAATTCTGGTGCAAAGAAATCTTTTATGGCATTATCTGCTTTAAATGTCTCGTCTTTTTCAAAGCCTACATGTACGCCCTCTTTTGAGCCAAGGTTTGAAGTCATAATGATGATGACATTTCTAAAATCAGTTTTTATGCCATTATTATCCGTTAAAACTGCTCCATCAAATATCTGCAAAAGAACATTTAAAAGATCAGGATGAGCTTTTTCTATTTCGTCCAAAAGTAAAACTGAATATGGATGCTTTTTTATGCTCTCAGTCAATTGCCCTCCATCTTCAAATCCAACATATCCTGGCGGTGCACCAATGAGCCTGCTTATCGTATGTCGCTCCATATATTCACTCATATCATATCGCTCAAAATGCACACCAAGCTCGCTTGAGAGTTGCTTTGCTACTTCTGTTTTTCCAACTCCTGTTGGACCTGCAAATAAAAATGCACCTATCGGAGATTCTGCATTTCCAAGCCCTGCACGAGAGCGTTTGATGGCTTTTACAAGAGCATAAATCGCTTCATCTTGCCCAAAAACTTTTGCCTTGATATTCTTCTCCAAAGTCGCTATAACTTCACTTTCGTTCGCATTTATATGTCTGTTTGGTATGTGAGCAATTTTTTCTAATATATTTTCAATATCTCCTATGCTAACACTCTTTCTTTTTCGTTTTAGTAGATGAAATGAAGCTCCAACCTCATCAATCAAATCTATAGCAGAATCAGGTAAAAATCTGTCATTTATGTATTTCTTAGCCAATTCAACTGAAGATTTTAAAACTGTGTTTGGATATTTTACTCCGTGATGCTCTTCATAGCTTCCTTTTAATCCCAAAAGAATTTTATAACTATCTTCAAGACTTGGCTCATCTATGTCTATCTTCGCAAATCTTCTGCTAAGAGCTCTGTCTTTATCAAAAAAGTTTCTAAACTCCCCATAAGTTGTGGCACCAATGCATTTTACTTTACCTGAAGCTAGCGAGGGTTTTAGGAGATTGGATAAATCCATAGAGCCTCCGCTTGTCGCACCGGCTCCTACGATAGTGTGAATCTCATCTATAAAAAGTATGGAATTTTTGCAACTTTCCAACTCTTTAAGTATCTCTTTTAATCTTTTTTCAAAATCACCTCGGTATTTTGTACCTGAAAGTAAAGCACCCATATCTAATGCATAAAGAGAAGCTCCTTTTAAAATCTCAGGTATTTCATCATTCACAATCATCTGAGCAATGCCCTCTACAACAGCGGTTTTACCAACACCTGGTTCACCCACAAGTAAAGGATTATTCTTTTTTCTTCTACAAAGCACTTGGATTACTCGATTGCACTCATCAACCCTACCTATCAATGGATCCAGTTTTCCCTCTTGTGCCAAATTTATAAGATTTAAACAATATTTTACTAGCGCACTATCTCCCTCATTTTTACTCTCTTTTTGCTCTGGAGTTGTTATGTTGGTTATAGCTTCAAGCACTTCTAACCTTGAAATGCCTTGTTGCTGAAGTATCCAAGCACTATATGAATGTTCTTCTTGAAATATAGAAACTAGTAAATCAAAAACATTTGCCTCCACTTTTCCAGCAGATTTGGAGTGAAGCATCATGTTTTCCACAACTCTTGAAAGCGAAACGCTCTCTATCGGGTCATACTCGTTTTTATGTAAAACCATAGGCGAGTGCATAGTGAAGTATTTTCTCAAATCATTTGAAATTTCATCCACATTTGCATGGCATTGTGTTAAAACCTCTCGTATAGATTCGTTTTTAAGCATAGAAAAAAATATATGCTCAATCGTGATATACTCGTACTTATGCTCTTTTACAAAACTTATAGCATCACTAAATAAAATATTTAATTCTTGGCTTACCATCACTCCTCCTCCATAGTAGCACGAAGTGGAAATTGATGCTCTTTTGCAAGAGTATGCACTTGTGCTATCTTAGTTTCAGCGATTTCATAAATATAGACTCCACACAACCCAGAAC
>JALUXT010000079.1 GCA_027013245.1 Campylobacteraceae bacterium | reverse complement strand
AAACTACAAGAAGAATAGATTTTAGATAAATCTATGTTATAATTTTACTCTACTTTGGGTGGGTCAAAAGTTTTCAAAAAAGTGGGTCAATTTTTATCAAAAAAAACAGTTAACATAGTACGATTGTACTTTTTAGGAGGTAGCATCTTTTTTAATTTAACTTTATTTGACTCAGACAGGCTCAAAGTTGTAGTAGTTATATTTAAGAGTTGATTTTTTGTCTTACCATGGTAAAATTCACCATATGTAAAAAATCCTGCTGTTGGCGCCATCTGTTCTATCAATCCAAACTCATAATTCAACTGCTCTCCTATAAACATCTTTCTAACAGAACAAGAGTATATGAAAGTAGCTTCTGTGGGATTTTTTGCTATATTGTTTTGTAAATTGTTTGATTTGGAGAGGATACTCTCTATATTGCCTATGGCAAACTTTACCTTATCGCCATTTTTGAAATGCCCTGCATAGATATATCCACCTTTTTCATTTTTAGTTACAACTGATCTAGCTACTTGTACACCATCTTCAACTTTAACCAAAGGAAACTCTATCACGCTTGATGGAAAGTTATCTGTGATTTCATCACCTAAATAGTATCTATACACCTCTTCTACTGGCATATAGTCTATCTCATAAATTGTATTTGCATCTGCCTTTGTGATTGTCATGTCACTGCCGATAGTATTCCACTCTAGCGAATAGTTTGTATGAACATTTAATACATCGCTATCTAATGCACAAACTACCAAACCTTCAAAGCTAATCTTATCTTCAAAGATGACAAATGTCTCTTTAAACCTATAGTTATCGCCAGCATTTCCACCTGCTATCGGTATGATATTGTTAATTGAGCAAAAACCTTCTAAAAAAAGCTCCGAATCTTGTTTGAGAGTTTCACTAAAAGCTATGATCGCCTTTGTATTTGAGACTAGAAAATTATTTGCTATATTTTTTCCCGTTTCATAATCTGCCCTAGGATAGTAAGCTATGCGGATATCTGTTTTTTTAAAAATAGAAAAAGATAGGGAAATAGTATCTTCATATATATGTCCCTCGATGATTTCACCAGTCGTTGAAGAGCCTATAACTTTGGCATTTGGTAGCTTTTCTTTTAAAATACCTAAGACATGTTGGACATTTTGGGTATTTAAATCACCACAAAACAGTTGAATTAAAACAGACTTGGCTTGATAAATATACTTATCTATGAACTGCTCTAAATCTTCTCTTGATTTAAATCGGTGGTTGTATAGTTGCATTTTTATTCCTATTTTTTATAACAAAACCTCTATCTATGCCTGCTAAATCCTTATAAAACTCAGCATTTAAATTGTAGTTTACAAGATAATTTTCTATCTTCTCTTTTTGGTCGTATCCCATCTCGCATGCTAAAATCTTTATATCTCTTTGTACTACTTCATCTATGATTTGTTTTAAAATCTCGTCTCCCTTTTCACCGCCAAAGAGTGCACATCTTGGCTCATATGAGAGATTTTTATCTAATTTTTCATCTTTTTTGATGT
The DNA here is from genome assembly GCA_027013245.1 of Campylobacteraceae bacterium. Classification (GTDB taxonomy): domain Bacteria; phylum Campylobacterota; class Campylobacteria; order Campylobacterales; family Sulfurospirillaceae; genus JAADIZ01. Next base: position 11,893 of record JALUXT010000079.1, on the reverse strand, counting down.
ATGGTGGATTTGAGACCAAAACATCTATCTTTTCGCTAACATCATCTAGCAAATTGCATCTTACAAACTCTATTTTGTCTTGAACATTGTATCTTTTTGCGTTTATTATAGCAACTTTTAGTGCATCTTCGCTTATGTCTGTGGCTATTATTTGAGCACTTGGCAATAAAATAGCCAGCATAACAGAGATAACCCCACTTCCTGTCCCTATTTCGACTATTGTTATATTTTGCATATTTTTACAAATGGAAACCACTTTTTCAACAAGTATCTCGGTTTCAGGTCTTGGAATCAGAACCCTATCATCTGTGTAAAATTCTTTACCATAAAATGATGTTTGTTTTAGTATGTATTCTAACGGATATGATGCTTCTCTTTTTTTTATAAATTTTTCAAAATCTTTTGGAATCTCTATAATCTCATCATCGTGACTTATAAGCCAAATATCGCTCACTTGTAAAGAGTGAGCAAGCAAAGTTGAAACCTCTTTTATGGGGCTTCTAACCACTTTTCTTAAACGATTTGCACTCTTGCTAAGTATCTCTTTTATGCTGGGCAAGACTCTTCCATGCACTCACTACTTGCTTCTATATCAACTCCCAATTTTTGCAATCTTTGTACCAAAGGTGGATGTGTGAAATACAGAAATATGCTCAAAGGGTGAGATAGAGGGAAGCTTTTATTTTCGTCAGCTAACTTCATCAAAGCGGAACTTAAAGCTTCTTTGCTTTCACATTCACTTCCATATTCATCAGCTGCATATTCATTTTTTCTGCTTATCATTCCAAAGATTGGCATAAACAAAAACGAAAGAACAGGTGAGAGCATCAAAAAGAGTATAATATTCATATAAATTCCATCACTAATGCCAAGTTGTAAAAATATATCTTTGGGAAGATTTCCAAATATTGCAAACATGATAAAGAGCATCAAGCCACTTGAAAAGATGTTTTTGATGATATCTTTATGCTTAAAGTGTCCAAGTTCATGTCCTAAGACTGCCAAAAGCTCATGCTTGTCTAATTTTTCTATCAAAGTATCAAACAAAACAACTCTTTTAGATTTTCCAAGTCCTCCAAAATAGGCATTTAATCTGCTGTCTCTTTTGCTGGCATCCAAACTAAATACACCACTACTTTTTAAACCTGCTTTTTGAAGTAAATCTTCTATAGAATTTCTTAAATCATCATTATCTAAAGGTGTAAATTTGTTAAATATAGGAGCTATTAGCGTAGGATAAATCATATTTACAAATAAAATTATGATAAAAACTGCACCAAATCCCCATATCCACCAAGATGAAAATGAAAGCATAATCCAAGAAATCAAAGTAATAATAGCTGAGCCAAAAATCATAAATAATAAGCCTGATTTTATAGTGTCGATAAGATATGTTTTCATATCTATCTTTGAAAAACCATATTGTTTATCTAGCGAAAAAGTTTTATACAAATCAAAAGGAAGAGAAAAAAAGTAGTTTATAACGATAAATAAATCTACAAAAATCACAGATCTGATGATTTCATTTTGCGTAGAAATACTAGCATCTAGCATATTTAAACCATAACCAATCCACCAAAAGAATAGTAGCAAATCATATAATATAGTAACTAATTCCATCTTTGAAGTATCGATTTTATAATTCGCCGCTTTTAAAAAATTTGCAGGGGTTAAAATAATCGGTTTCGTTTTTTTAGCTTTTACAACAAAACCAATCTCCATAATAGTAGCATAAAATTTTACTAATACATAAAGCGTATATACAACACTAATAGTCAACATATAAATCCTTATTTTTTTATGCAATTGTACCTAAAATGTTTTAAAAAGAGATTTTATGCTAAAATAAAACATTAATACATCACAAGGATATACTTGGCATTATTAGACTTACTAGATATCAGCAAAGCTTACGAATCACAACATATTCTCAATCATATTGATTTTTCAGTACATAGGGGTGAACGAATCTGTATCATCGGTAAAAACGGTGGTGGTAAATCTACTCTTATGAAAATCATAAATGGCTCACTAAAATGTGATGATGGAAGAAGGGTTATACAAAAATTTACTAAAGTAAATATGCTTGACCAAACTCCAACTTTTACAGAAGATTTTAGCGTAAAAGATGCAATTGAAAATGAACTAAAAGAGTTAAAAGATGCCAAAACAGAATATGAACAAATCTCAAAGCAACTAGCAGAAGATTTTGAAAATCAAAGCCTATTGAAAAAACAAGAAAGATTAATAAATTTTTTAGATACGCATGATGCTTGGAATCTAGATGATAAAGTACAAAGAGTTTTGCAAAAATTTGATTTAAAAGAGTATGAAAACAAGCCTATCAATATGCTTAGCGGTGGTGAACAAAGGCGTGTTACTTTAGCTGGACTTATTCTTAAAAAACCAGATATCCTCCTACTAGATGAGCCTACAAATCATCTCGATGTATATATGGTTGAGTTTTTAGAAGATATGCTTTTAAAAGAACAGTTTACTTTGGTTTTTATATCACATGATAGGTATTTTATCGATAGGCTTGCGACTAAGACTATCGAGATAGATAATTGCAAGATAAGAAATTTCAATGGGGGATATCAAGATTATCTCAATGCAAAAGAGATGTTGTTGCAATCCATGGCTCAAGAACACCATAACTTACTAAGACTTTTAAAAAGAGAAGAAGCATGGTTAAACAGAGGTGTAAAGGCTAGGCTTAAAAGAAATGAAGGGCGAAAGCAAAGAGTATTTGAGTTAAAAGATAAAGCTAAGACAAACCCTGCATTGATAGCAAAGATGAAACTAGAACTGCAAAGAGAGCAAAAAAATTTCAATCAAGAAAAATCTACAAACAGACAAAAAATGCTCTTTGAAATGTATGACATATGCAAATCTTTAGGCAACAAAAATCTTATAGAAAATTTTTCTATGAGGATCTTGCAAAAAGACAGAATCGCGATAGTAGGTAAAAATGGGTCTGGCAAATCTACATTTCTAAAGATTTTACAAGGAATTTTGAAAGTAGATAGTGGGATTTTTAAAAAGGGTGACTTCAAGATAGGATATTTTGACCAACAAAGAGAGATAATAGACGAAAATAAAACCATCATAGAAACTTTTTGTCCAAATGGCGGCGATAGGGTTGATGTGCGTGGTAGAAATATGCATGTCTATGGGTATATGAAAAATTTCTTATTTCCAAAAGAAGATATAAATAAAAAAATTGGGATTTTAAGTGGTGGCGAAAAAAATAGAGTTGCCCTCGCACTTTTGTTTACCAAAGATGTAGATTGCCTTATACTTGATGAGCCAACAAATGACTTAGATATTCCCACTATAAATATACTTGAAGAGTACATACAAAGTTTTCAAGGGGCTGTTATATTTGTCAGTCATGATAGGTATTTTGTAGATAAGATTGCAAAAAAGCTTTTTATCTTTAAAGGGGAAGGAAAAGTTGAAGAAAGCTGGCAAGATTATACACAATATCTAGAGATAGAAAAAGAGATAAAGTCCATAGAAAACTTTAGCACTGTAGAGAAAAAAGATACTAATAAAAAAGCTAAATCAAAAGACTCAAAGATTCAAAAATTTAGCTACAAAGAAGAGATGGATTACAAATCTCTGCCAGAAGAAATAGAAAAACTTGAAGACGAAATAAGTGAGATAAATTTATGCCTACAAAATCCAAAATGCTATCAAGAGATCGGTTTGACAAAATTAAGTAAATCATTAGAAGAAAAAGAAAGTATGCTAGAGCCTTTGATAGAGAGATATCTTCAGCTTGAAGAAAAAGCTGAAGATATCAAAAATAAAGAGGGTTAAATTAGTAAAATTAAACCCAAATCAAACAATGCTAATGTAAAAAGTGTCTCACTCCACTAAAATATAGTGCTATATCGTGTTCGTTTGCAGCTTTTATGACTTCATCATCTCTTATGCTACCGCCTGGCTCTATAATACACCTAACACCTGCATGGGCTGCTGCATCTATCGAATCTCTAAAAGGGAAAAATGCTTCACTTGCCATAGCACAGCCATAAACATCAAGTCCCATCTCTTTTGCTTTAGCAAGTGCACATTTTCCAGCATCGACTCGGCTTGTCATTCCCATGCCTATAGCTACCATAGCTTCATCTTTTACATAAACTACACAATTTGACTTAGTTAAACTTGCTATCTTATATGCGATATCCAAATCTTTTTCCCTAATCCTTATAGCTTCTCTTTTGCTAACACATTTTGCATTTTTAACCTCATCAGCACCCACTTTATCGCTGTTTTGATATACAAATCCACCATCCACATGTTTAAAGTCATACTCATCATTGCTCAAAACTAAAAATTTGCTCTCCTGAGTAAAAATTTTAATTCTTTTTTTCTTTTCAAAAACGCTCAAGGCATCATCATCAACATTTGCAGCGATTATAACTTCAACAAATATTTCATTTATCTTAGTTGCCAAAGCAAAGTCAAGTGTTCCATTTATCGCGACCACTCCACCATAAGCAGAGATAGGGTCACATTTAAGTGCTTTTTCATAAGCATCTAGTAAGTTTTCTCCTATGGCAAAACCGCAAGGATTGGCATGTTTTATGATAGAAACTGCTGGCTCATCCCCAAAAGAAGCTGCTATCTTTAAAGCTCCATTTATATCTGTCATATTGTTAAAGCTCGCTTCTCCTTTTAGAGTTTTGAAGTTATTTGAAAAGAAGTAATCAAACTCATAAAGGGCACCTTTTTGATGAGGATTTTCACCATATCTTGTGTCAAATGCTTTTGTTCCTGTGATAAACTGCATAGCACCAAAGCCATCATTAAATCTTTTATTCATGTAATTAGCAATCATACTATCATAGCTAGCAGTATGCTCAAATGCTTTTATCATCAAATCTCTTCTAAATTCAAGCGTATTTTTATCACTTTTCAAAGCATCTATAACTCCGTCGAAATCGTTCACATCAGTTACTATTAAAACATCATTGAAATTTTTAGCAGCACTTCTAACCATAGCGGGTCCACCAATATCGATATTTTCTATAATCTCATCAAAATCATCAGTCCTAGCAATAGTTTCTTTAAATGGATATAGATTTACACAAACTAAGTCAATTCCGACTATATCATGTTCTTTTGCTGTCTCTACATGTAGAGGTAAATCTCTTCTATGTAAAATTCCTCCGTGGATAAGAGGATTTAGAGTCTTGACTCTTCCATCAAACATCTCTGGAAATTTTGTAACTTCGCTTATCTCAATAGCTTTTATGCCTTTATCGCTTAGAAGTTTATATGTTCCACCAGTTGAGATTATCTCATATCCAAGCTCTTCTAAATCACGAGCAAACTCAACTACACCTGTCTTGTCACTAACACTTATCAATGCTCTCATCTTATGTCCTTTTTTTTAGGCAAAGCCTAATAAAAATTCCTCTCGACTAAAGCTACGCCTTTGGCGAGAGAAATTTACATTTTTTACCAAACTATTTAAAAAATTATTATATAATATTGCAGTTTCAATAAGGATAAAATTATGAGTTTTTTTAATGAAGAGATAGATAGACGAGATACACACTGTGAAAAATGGGATAAATACAAAGGTGAAGATGTTATACCGGCATGGGTAGCGGATATGGATTTTAAAGCTCCTTTGCCAGTTATCGAGGCACTGGGCAAGAGAGTAGAACACGGGATTTTTGGATATACTGCTATGGATGATGAAACCTATGAAGCTGTGATTAATTTCATAAAAAGGCATCACAATTGGGAAATCCAAAAAGAGTGGATTGTTTGGATGAATGGCGTTATTCCAGGAATAAATCTAGCCTGTAAAACCCTAAAAGACAACGAAGAAGTTATCACAAATACTCCTATTTACCCTAATTTTGTAAGGGCTACGAAGAACACAAATAAAAACTTAACCCAAGTTCCCATGCGAGAGATTAATGGCAGATGGAGTATAGATTTTGATGAATTTGAAAACAAAATCACTCCTACATGTAAGCTATTTTTACTATGTAACCCATACAATCCTGGCGGAACTGTTTTCACAAAAGAGGAGTTATTAAAAATAGGTAAAATCTGCAAAAAACACGATGTATTGATATGTTCAGACGAAATCCATGCTGACTTGGTAATCAATCCAAATGCAAAACATATTCCAATAGCCTCACTAAATGATGATTTGAAAAACAGAACTTTTACCTTGATGGCACCGAGCAAAACATTTAACATAGCAGGTTTACAAAGCTCATTTGCCATCATTCCAAATAGAAGACTAAGAACAGATTTTAGAAAAAAATTAAGAGGCATGGGTGATGATATAAATCTTTTGGCAATCACAGCTACAAAAGCCGCATACAAAGATAGCGATACTTGGCTAAAAGAGTTAAAGCTATATCTTGCCCAAAACCTAAGACTCGTAGAAGATTTCGTCAAAAAAAATAAAAAGCTAAAAATGCTCACATGTGATGCAACTTACCTAGCTTGGATAGATTGTAGCAATCTAAAAGTGCAAGACCCATATGAGTTTTTTCTGAAATATGGCATAGGTTTAAGCGAAGGTGGAAGATTTGGAGACAATGATTTCACAAGATTAAATTTTGCCACAACCAAAAAAAATCTAAAAGAGATTTTAAAAAGAATGCAAAAAGCTATAGATAGTTTATAGATTAGTTTATAATTTCAAGGGAGCAGCTTACTTCTTGCCAACTTCACTCGTAACAAAGAAATACAATATATCTATCTCTCTGCCTGTCAAAAAGTAAGTTGGCATCACCTTATGTGTTTTGCTTAAAGCATTAAAAAAGTCTTCTTTTTTCATATCGTTTATAGCGGGTGCTCTTAGATCTATCTTTTTACCTTTAACTTTATAACGGGCTATCAATGAACCTTTACCTGTATCTCCGTGGCATTTATTGCACCCTATTCCTCTTGGGTTTGCATAGAGCATCTTTGCATACTCCATCTTGGTTATAAAATCCTCAGCAAAAATGGAAGACAAGAACAATAAAACGATAAAAAATACTTTCATAAAACTCACTTTAAATACTTATTTGTTATAATATCGTATAAACAATAAAGGTAGAGTAAAAATGAACATATTAGATGGAAAAGTATTAGCACAAAAAATCAGAAACAATGTAAAATTAGAGATAGAGAAATTAGAAGAAAATGGTATCACACCTGCACTTGCAGTTATACTTGTAGGAGATGACCCTGCTAGTAAAACATATGTCGGTATGAAAGAAAAAGCTTGTGGAGAGGCAGGAATGTACTCAATAGTTCACAAGATGCCCTCTTCCATATCTGAAAAAAAGATACTTGAGATAATAGACATGATTAACCATAACGACTACATAGATGGCGTTTTAGTTCAACTTCCACTTCCGGCTCAAATAAATACAACAAAAATCATAGAAGCGATTGATCCTAAAAAAGATGTAGATGGTTTTCATCCTTTCAATGTTGGTAGATTAGTTTCTGGATTAGATTGTTTTGCTTCTTGCACGCCTCTTGGGGTAATGGAAATTCTGAAAGAGTACAAGATAGACCCCAAAGGACTTGATGTTTGTATAGTTGGGGCTAGCAATATAGTTGGAAAACCTATGTTAAATTTACTTTTAAATGCTGGTGCTACCGTGGATATCTGTCATATTTTTACAAAAGATTTAAAAGCACATACTTTGAAGGCTGACTTGATTGTTGTGGGTGTTGGCAAACCTGCACTTATAACAAAGGACATGGTAAAAGATGGGGCAAAAATCATCGATATTGGCACAAATAGGCTAGACAATGGCAAGCTCGTAGGCGATGTTGATTTTGAAAATGTAGCTCCTAAATGTTCACACATAACCCCAGTTCCAGGAGGCGTTGGTCCTATGACAATCGCCATGCTTTTATCAAATACTCTAAAAGCAGCAAAGGGAAGAGATGAAAAATAGATTAAATAAATTATATAAATTCTCAAACAGTTGGACTGGCACCGTTGTCATAGTTTTGCTTGTTATATTTTTTGTAGCGCAAGCCTTTGTGATTCCAAGTGGCAGTATGAAAAAAACTCTTCTTATCGGCGACCATCTCTTTGTAAAAAAGTTCTCTTATGGTATTCCCGTCCCGCATATCCCTTGGATAGAAGTTCCTATTTTACCTGATTTTAGAGGAAATGGTCATCTTATAGATGCACAAGGTCCACAAAGAGGAGATATAGTGGTCTTTAGATATCCTGGAAATGTCAAAGTTCATTATGTTAAAAGATGTGTTGCTCTTGGAGGAGATGAAATTCTTTATTCAAATGAAACTTTATATATCAGATTTCGCGAAGGTGATAAATATATGAAGAAAAACTTTCAACCAGGACAGCTAACCGTGATAGCTGATAGATTGTGGGTAAAAAATCCTTTTCTTTATAAATTTCCAGGAATTCATTATGACAAAAATGTTGATATCTTTGAACAGATGAATCTTTACATGCAAGCAAATCAGCTAGCTATGCAGCCTGTTGTCGTAAAAGAATTTCCAAAAAAACAAGGCTTGATATTTAATGCATTTTACAAAAAAGTACCAAAAGACGAATATTTTATGATGGGGGATAACCGAGACCACTCAAATGACAGTAGATTTTGGGGAAGTGTACCCTACTCTCTTATAGTTGGAAAACCATGGTTCATATACTTCTCATGGGATAAAAATTATAATATAAGATGGAATCGAATCGGCAGATTCATAGATGACTTACAAAAAGACAAGAGTTATCTAGATGGAAAATGAAAAAATCATAAAAATAGTAGCAGAAATTTTAGCCTTAATGATAGCCATAATAGGTCATGAGATAATGCATGGCTTCGTAGCATATAAATATGGTGACAATACGGCTAAAAATGCAGGAAGATTGAGCATAAATCCTATAAAACATGTGGATTTGGTCGGAACTATTATACTACCAGCTCTTTTGTTTTTCTCTCATGCACCATTTTTATTTGGTTGGGCAAAACCAGTTCCTATAAATATGAGAGAGGTCATGAGAAATGGTGGATATAAAGCTGCTATTTTTGTTTCATTGGCAGGTATTGCATATAATTTCACTTTGGCTATAGTTTTCACTATGATTTTCAAATCTTTAAATGAACCTACAACATATGTGGGCTTATTCTTTTTATATCTTGTCGTACAATCACTTATATACAATGTCGTTTTAGGAATTTTTAATCTATACCCAATCCCACCACTCGATGGCTCACATGCACTAGCCTATCTAGCAGCATCAAATGGTTGGTATGGAATTATGAACTTTTTTGATTCTATTCAAAAGTATGGAATGATTATATTATTGGTGTTTATTGCAACCCCACTGTCAAATTACTTTTTTGCCCCAATTGGGTATATAGTAAATTATTTGCTAGGGTAACTTACCCTAGCACTGCAAACATATCTTTTGTTACTTTACTCAACTCTTGCGAGCCATCAATCTGGGCAAAGACATCCATATTTTTATAAAAATCTATAAGAGGTGCTGTTTGATTGTGATAATTTTGTAGTCTGTTTTTGACTGTATCTGCATTGTCATCTTTTCGAACTATAAGTGCATCATTACAGCAATCACAAACTCCTTGTGTACTTGGGCAATTAAATTTCGTATGATAAGATGCTCCACATTTTGGACACACTCTTCTTCCTGCAATTCTTTGGATTATCAATTCATCTGGCACATCAAAAGATAAAACTTTATCTAATTTTTTGCCACTCTTGCTCATCAAATCATCTAACGCCTCTGCTTGAGCAAGCGTTCTTGGAAAACCGTCTAATATAAAGCCATTTTGACAATCATCTTTGTCTAATCTGTCTTTTATGATTCCTATAATCGTAGAATCTGGCACCAATTCACCAGCGTCCATAAACTTTTTAGCTTCCATGCCCATCGTAGTTTTATCAACTATCGCAGCTCTAAGCATATCTCCCGTTGAAATTTGTGGGATATTGTACTTTTCCACTAAAAATTTTGCCTGTGTTCCTTTTCCAGCCCCAGGAGCGCCAAATACCATCAAATTCATATAAATTCCTTGTAAAATTTTCATAATGATATAGTAATTTATTTTAATTACAGCTTTTCTAAACTTCATTATGATATAATCATACTACTTTATAAATGGAGAAAATAATTGAGATTTTTTATTGCAACTGACCACGCTGGCGTGGCAATCAAGCCTAATATCATAGAGATGCTTATAAAAATGGGGCATGAAGTGACAGATTTAGGCCCAAAAGACGCCAACAGAGTTGACTATCCTGATTTTGCACATAAACTTTGTTATGAAGTTTTAGCAAATGAAGGAAGCCAAGGAGTCTTGATTTGCGGTACTGGAATAGGCATGAGCCTTGCTGCAAATAAGCACAAAGGCATAAGGGCGGCACTTTGCCATGATGCCTATACAGCCATAATGGCAAGAGCTCACAATGATGCAAATGTACTTTGTTTTGGCGAGAGAGTTGTTGGACTTGGTGTTGCCGAGTCTATACTAGAGGGATGGTGCAAAACTAACTTTGAGGGCGGCAGACATGCACAAAGAGTTGAGAAGATAGAGATTTAAATGACAACTTGGCTTTTAACTACTGTATTATTGTCTATCAGTATTTATCTTTTGGTTATGGTTTTTTACTACAGAACTCTTTTGAAAAAAGAGAAAAAAGGTAATATAATCGTCAAAGAAACTCTAGGCGATGCTGAAGTAGTTATAAGAAAATATCAAGTTCAACTTCAAAGGTCTTTGGGCAATATAGATATTTTAAGTGATGAACTAGGAAAGATAAAAAACGATTTAAAATCCCTAAGAACCAGAAATTCACAATACAGAATGGAGAGCGAGAAATTGCGACAAACAATAAAAGAACTTAAAGGTAAAATCGAGGCACTTTTATAATGGGCTCAAGCATAATAGCCTACTCACTAGTTATCACCATAACAGCTGTAGTTTTATATGCAAAAGTGAAACTCTTTAAATAAATCAGGAATAGACATGAAAATATTAAATAAAAGTGACAAGGATTTTTTATTAAAATCTATAAGAACAGTAGAAGATTTCCCAAAACCAGGAATCAGTTTTAAAGATATAACTACTCTTTTAGGAGATGAAAAAGCTTATACTTTTTTGATGAATCACTTAAAAGCAAGATATGAAAATCAAGACATCGACTATATAGCTGGCATTGAAAGCAGAGGATTTATATTTGGAGCATCGCTTGCTACTATGCTTGGTGTAAAATTTGTACCGATTAGAAAACCAGGGAAACTACCATACACAACTATTAGCGAAAAGTATTCTTTAGAATATGGTGTTGATGAAATTGAAATTCATATAGATGCTTTCAAATGCGAAAAAGAAAATCCAAGCGTTCTTTTGATAGATGACTTAATAGCAACAGGAGGAACTGCAAAAGCTGCAGTTACACTTATAAACAAAGCTGGTGCAAATTGCAAAGAAGCTTGTTTTGTGGTAAATTTAAAATTTTTAAATGGGGATGAAGGTATTAAAAAAATCACTCCTGTTTACTCTGTTTTAGAGATAGATTGATGTATATACCTAAAAAATCTAAATTTGATCCAAATTCAAATGGACATTTTGGAGAGTTTGAAAAAGATGGTTTTAGCTATGGTGGCAGGTATGTTCCTGAAACCTTGATGCCAACTCTAATTGAGTTAAATAAAGAGTATGAAAAAGTAAGATTTGACAAAGACTTTTGGGCAGAGGTAAATTATTATTTTAATGAGTATGTAGGTCGCCCTTCTCCCTTGTATTATGCTAAAAATATATCTGATGAACTTGGAGCAAAAATTTATCTTAAAAGAGAAGATTTAAACCATACTGGTGCTCATAAAATCAACAACACTATAGCTCAAGGA
>JALUXT010000078.1 GCA_027013245.1 Campylobacteraceae bacterium | reverse complement strand
GTCATGTAGATACTCTTGTGCATAAGTACTATTTATCGTGTTGTAAAGTTCATATAATTCTTGCACTAATGGAGGATTTATATCTTTTAGTTTTAGCTTTGCTTGTGTATATTCTTGAGAAAAAAGTTCCAGCACGGGGGCTACCAAAACAGCATGTGAAGCTGCTATGTATCTACCTGATTCTATATAAATATCAGGCTCTTTTACATTTTTTGTAGTAGATATGTCTTTAAGTAAGTAAGTAACATCATTTGCGTACTCTCTTAGTGTATAATTTCTCTTGATTTCATCTTTATGCTGTGAATACTCTATAGCTAATCCCCCACCAAGATTTATAGAATTTAAAGACGAGGCACCTAGTTTTTTAAGTTGTGCGTATATATTTCCAGCTTCTCTAAGAGCTTTTTTTAAAGGCCCAATCTCCGAAATCTGGGAGCCTATATGAAAGTGTATCATAGTAAAAGCACCCATCAAATTTTCTTTTTTAAGCATCTCTATTGCTTCAATTAGTTCTGTTGAAGTTAAGCCAAATTTGGAGTTTATACCACCACTTTTCGCCCATATTCCAATGCCTGAACTATGAAGTCTTATGCGAAGACCGATGTTTGGAATTTGCCCGTATCTTTTTTTATTTATCTTGATTATATTTGTTAGCTCACTCAAGCCCTCTATCGTTAGAGTGATATTGTGTCCCATCTCTTTTGCTATGAAGCCAAGAGATATCATCTCTTCATCTTTAAATCCATTTACTGTTATTGGTGAATTTTTACTGTTGTAAACCATTGCTAAAAGCAACTCTGCTTTACTCCCGGCCTCTAGTCCATAGTTGTATTTTTCACCAATGCGTACGATATTTTTGACAAAATTTGGATATTGATTTACTTTTAGTGGATAGACGGCATTAAATGAGCCTTTATAGTCAAACTCATCTTTGGCACTTTTAAAATTTTCATAAATCAAGCTTATCTGTTTTTCTATAAGATGAGGAAATCTTAATAAAATTGGACCTCTTATGCCGCCTTTTCTTATCTCTTTTACAATTTTTACAAGCGAAGGTTTGCTCTTATAATTAAGCTTTACTTTTTTATTGTCTATGAAAAAGTTGTTATTTGCCCAAATATTAATACCGTAGTCCAACTTATCTTCCTAGCAATTCTTCTTGTGTTATACTCTTTTCTTCTTTTGTTTCTAAGTCTTTTATCCATAATACATCTTTTTTGAGTTCATCTTCGCCGATACATACACAATATTTAGCGTTTTGTTTGTCAGCATTTTTAAGGTGTGCCTTCAAGGATTTTTTATCATAATTTAGAGTTGTTATCTTGTTTTTTCTCATCTTAGTAGCGAGCTTAAAGCTGATATCTAGTGCCTCATCACAAAGTGCACCAACATAGTATCCTTCTCTTTTAGATTTGGGCATAACGATTAATTCCATCAGTCTCTCAATGCCCATAGCAAAACCTATGCCAGTTGTTGGTTTTCCATCCAAATACTCGACTAGCTTATCATATCTTCCACCACCGGCTATCGCACTTTGTGCACCAATATCGTCGCTTACAAATTCAAATGCTGTTTTATTGTAATAATCAAGTCCACGAACAAGTTTTGGATTGATGGTATAATTTACATCAAAGTCATCCAATATGTTTTTCAACTGTTCAAATTCACCTTTACATGTAGGGCATAAATTATCCAAAAGAAGAGGGGCTTTTGCATATATATCTTGGCAATTTTGATTTTTGCAATCAAGCACTCTTATAGGATTTGTATCTCGTCTTCTTTTGCAATCATCGCATATCTCATCTTCGTTTTTCAAAAAATTTACCAAATTCTCTTTATAAGGAGGCATACAAGCAGTACAGCCTAAAGAGTTAAGCTCAAGTTTGTATCCTATACCAAAAAACTCCAATATCTCTTTTAACATCAAAATTATAGCTGCATCTTCTTTTATATTTGGCTGATTAAAACTCTCCACTCCAAATTGGTGAAACTCTCTAAGTCTTCCTTTTTGAGGCCTTTCATATCTAAACATAGGACCATAGTAAAAGAATTTTTTTTGCACTTTTGCTTTGTCGTATTTTTTTTGTATAAAAGCTCGCACAACTCCAGCAGTTCCTTCTGGTCTCATGCAAACATCATTTTCGCCTTTATCAGTAAACTGATACATCTCTTTTCCAACGATATCACTACTCTCGCCAACACTTCGTTTAAAAAGTGCAGTCTCTTCCAATATAGGAGTTTCCACATAAGAAAAACCATAATTTTTTGCAATCTTACTACAATTTTCAACAAAATATATATATCTTTCACTCTCATCTGCAAGTAAATCTTTCATACCTCTAAGCGACTGAATCATAAACAAAATCCTTTATATCTTGATGTATTTTTTCG
>JALUXT010000077.1 GCA_027013245.1 Campylobacteraceae bacterium | reverse complement strand
CACTCAAAAAGTGGAAGGCAAAAAGTGAAAAGGGTGGAAGGCAGTTTGTGAAATCAGTGGAAGGCTAAAAGTGAAAGAGGTGGAAGAATGTTTGTGAAATTTCCATAAATTAGTATATAGCCTCGTGTGAAATTGATAATTTTTTATCTACATGTAGGTGCCCACTTATCTGCTATGGTGACCAGCGTTCTTTTAGTTTTTGACCTACAATTAACCTCTATACCTATTTTTAGATTTGTTGCACTAATTGTTTGAATTCAGGTAGTGAACTGGGCAAATTTCAATCTTAATGGTTTTATTTACTTTGTGTTTATGGTAGGTTACTATTTGTTTAGGCTTTAATCCTATACTTTCATTACCAAGACGCAACCCTCCTTTTTAGAAAACGAATATATTTTTAAAATCAGCGTCCGAGATACCCACCTCGGACGCTTTTTTTATGCCTAAAAATTACACTTTATCATCTTCTTATCAAATTTTTTGCTATTTTTTGCTAAAATAGAACTTCATAAAATATTTGAGGATAAAATTAATGAGTATTCAAAAAGAATTAGAAAAAAGAAGTGGTGGTGTTTGCGAATTGTGTGGAAGCGATAATGGGCTAAGTGTTTTAGAAGTGACTCCATCAGATGGAAGTGTGGAGAAATCAATTCTAATATGCTCTACATGTAAGCAGCAGATAGAAAATCCGGATAGCATGGATGAAGCACATTGGAATTGTTTAAATGATAGCATGTGGAGCGAAACTTCAGCTGTTAAAGTGATGGCTTTTAGATTATTAAACAAGCTTGGTCGTCAAGATTTACTTGATATTATGTATCTTGAAGATGATGAAAAAAGATGGGCAGAATCTGGTATGTCAAGTAGTGATGAAGTGATAGTTAAAGATGCAAATGGAATAACACTAAAAGCTGGTGATAGCGTTGTGATAATGAAAGATTTAGAAGTAAAAGGCGCGGGATTTACCGCAAAAAGAGGAACTAGCGTTAAAAATATATCAATTCCGAGTGATGTTGAAGGTCATATTGAGGGTAGAGTAAATGGCACGAAGATATACCTGAAAGCTGAATTTTTAAAAAAAGCTTTTTAATATCGAAGAAGAAGTATAATATAGATAATAATTTCGCAAGAGATTTATCCCCGTAGATAAAAAGGCAATACATGAAAAAAGATATAGAAAAACAAGATAAAAAAGCCAACATGCAAGTTGCAGATGAGAATAAAAAGAGTTTTAAAAAGTTAAAAGAATCTACAAAATTAACTACTTCAAAACTAGCTCTTAAGCTTGAGATGAAAACCAATGAATTAAACAAAAAATTTGTCGAAATGGGATATTTGGAGAAAAAAGGTAAAAATTTTAATTTAACTAAAAAAGGAAAAACGGTTGGAGGACTAACAAAGTCAAATGGCAGTCGAGCCTATATCCTTTGGGAAAAAGATACAAAAATATCTTAAAATATAAAAAAAAGAATTTTTTTATTATATTGTGCTATACTTTCATCTTAAATAGGATATAAACTGTCTTATTATAATAGGAGAAATAAATATGGAGAATAAACTCGTAAAAGAAGTTATTTTGGCTGACTACGCTTTAGGTTTTGAGACGATGGTAAAATCCGATACATTCCCTAAAGGCTTAAATGAAAATGTCATAAAGGCAATCTCTAAAAAAAAGAATGAACCTAAGTGGCTACTTGATTTTAGGCTTAAAGCATATGCTAAATGGCTTAATATGGAAGAGCCAGATTGGGCTGGTTTGAAATATGACAAGATTGATTACCAAGATATCAGCTATTTTTCAGCACCAAGAAAAGCACCAGATTCACTTGATGAGATTGATCCTAAAATTCTTGAAACTTATGAAAAGTTAGGAATCCCCTTAGAGGAGCAAAAAAAATTATCTGGAATTGCAGTTGATGCTGTATTTGATTCGGTATCTGTTAAAACCACATTTCAAGATGAATTGTTAGAAAAAGGTATCATATTTTGCTCGATTAGTGAGGCAGCACAAAACCATCCTGAACTTTTAAAAAAATATTTGGCATCAGTTGTTCCATATAACGATAATTTTTTTGCAACTTTAAATTGTGCAGTATTTACGGACGGTTCGTTTGTGTATATACCAAAAAACACAAGATGCCCGATGGAATTATCTACCTATTTTAGAATAAATGCCTTAAATACTGGTCAATTTGAACGAACTATAATCATAGCAGATGAAGGCAGCTATGTCTCTTATAACGAAGGCTGCTCAGCTCCCACTAGGGACAAGACCCAACTTCATGCAGCTGTCGTAGAGCTTATCGCCTTGGAAGATGCCCAGATAAAATACTCAACTATTCAAAACTGGTATCCTGGCGATGAAAATGGCAAAGGTGGTATCTTTAACTTTGTTACCAAAAGAGGTATA
>JALUXT010000076.1 GCA_027013245.1 Campylobacteraceae bacterium | reverse complement strand
TATATATGACCAAAACAATCATCGAAACTAGTATGCTTGGACACATAGAAGCAAGAAATATAGAAGATGGCGTTGAATTCAAAATTATTTTACCAACAAAAGGATAGAACATGGATATAACAAGAGTTTTGCTTGTAGAAGATGAGGCTGATGCTAGAGAAATTTTAAGTTTTTATCTAAATACTATTTTTGAAGATGTTGTAGTGGCGATTGATGGACAAGAAGCCTTGGAGGTATATCAAGATGATTTATCCGAGGATAAAAAGTTTGACCTAGTACTAACTGATATAAAGATGCCAAGACTTGATGGCATGGATATGATTGAAAAGATGTTAAGCTTGGTGGATAATCAAAAATTTATAATAGTCTCTGCATATAAAGATGAAGAGAAATTGCTCAAATCTATAAATTTTAGAGTGCTGGGGTATTTTTTAAAGCCTATTAATGTAGATAATATGATGGAAATATTAAAAAAAGCAAAAGTTGAGGT
Source organism: Campylobacteraceae bacterium (assembly GCA_027013245.1). Taxonomy (GTDB): domain Bacteria; phylum Campylobacterota; class Campylobacteria; order Campylobacterales; family Sulfurospirillaceae; genus JAADIZ01. The sequence goes on along the minus strand of JALUXT010000076.1, from coordinate 1,941 downwards.
TCTAAAAGAAAAAGAACAAAACAGAAAGAAGAGGCTTGTCAAAATCAATAATCATTATGAATACTCAATCAAAGAAAAGCTATTGTACTGTGATTCTTCACTGGTTAAGCTTTCAAAAAAAGAGGTTCAGCTTTTAGATATATTGATGCAAAATATCGGGACAATTGTCACTATAAAAGAGTGCAAGCTTGCACTTTGGGAGGATGCAAATAAATCAGATACTACTTTTAGAACTGTTATGAAAAGACTCAAAGATAAGATTGCGCTAAGTGATTTTGTTTTGTCTTTAAAAGGGCAAGGGTATATAATAGAAAAAATGGTGTAAATTTGTAACAAATTACAAAAAATATCATTTAAAAAACTAAAATACAACAATTTTGAAACTTTATATGCTATAATCTTTATAAATTCACACAAGGAGATTATATGTTAAAGAGTAAATTACTCACAAAAGTTTTAGTTTCAACTGCGGTTGTTGTTTCTTTGGTTGGTACGCTAAATGCTGCTCCAAAAGAGAAAAAATACATCATAGCAACTGCTAGTACAGGTGGAACTTACTACCCTGTTGGTGTTGGTATCGCTACAATTGCTAGCTTAAAGCTTGCAAAAAAGCATAAAATGACTTTTTCTGCGATGACAAGTGCAGGAAGTAGTGAAAATATCAATATGATTGATAAAGGCGAAGTTAACTTTGCTATCATCCAAGGACTCTTTGGTTCTATGGCTTGGCAAGGTAAAGGAAAGTATGAAGGAAAGCCTAAGACAAACCTAAGGTCAGTTTCTATGCTATGGCAAAATGTTGAGCAATTTACAGTATATAAAAAGTATGCAAAAACTGGAAATATCATGGATTTAAAAAACTTATATGGAGAGAGATTTTCAATTGGTGGAAGAAATTCAGGTAGTAGAGTTTCTGCTGAAACTATATTGAGTGCTCTTGGTATTGATTATAATAAAATGAACATCCAATACTTAGGTTACAGCCCAAGCTCAACTGCTCTTCAAGATGGGAAAATCGTTGGTATGAATACACCCTCAGGCCCTCCAACAAGTGCAGTTACAAATGCATTTGCAACAATTGGAGCCGATAAGATAAAAGTTTTGGAATTTAATAGTGATAATCTTAAAAAGATAGATAGTGGCTATCCTGTATGGACACCTTTTGTTATAAAAGCAGGAACTTATCCTGGTCAAAAAGCAGATATTCATACAATCGCTCAACCTAATCTATTGGTTGTAACAAAAGATACTCCAGAAGAAACTGTATATCTTCTTACAAAAACAATCTATGAAAACCTAGCCTTCTTGCATTCAGTTCACAAAGCTACTCTTGCTATGAGTTTGCAAAAAGCGATAGTTGGTCTTCCTATGCCATTACATCCTGGTGCTGCAAAGTACTATAGAGAGCAAGGCATCAAGATACCAGATAGTTTAATAGCAAAATAATTTAAAGAGACCACTGCATAGTAGTAAGTCCTAAGATATGGTAAAAGAAGGTATTAGAAATTGAAAAATTTACTTGAAAACATAGCCAAAGCTAAGTTGAGAGTAAAATTTTTAATTTATGATATCTTATAGTACTGTAGATTGGGGTTTATTACTGTGTAGTGGTCTCTTAAAGTGTGGCGAAGTTTTTCGCCACACCACTCTTTCATCAAGGACTTACAAATGCAAGCAAGCAAGTTAAAAAATTTTATATTTATTTATGCGATTTTTATATCGCTTTTTCACTTTTATATAAATATTTGGGGAGGGATAAGCAACCTATGGTTTAATGTTGCACATTTCTCACTTTTAGCATCCCTTGGCTTTTTAACATATAGAGCATCTAAACATTCGTCCAAAGACATTATTCCACTATATGACATTTTCCTAGCAGTCTTAACGCTAAGTGTAGTGGTATATATGATGCTTTTTGAAGAGAGTTTATATTCAGTGGCA
>JALUXT010000075.1 GCA_027013245.1 Campylobacteraceae bacterium | reverse complement strand
GAAAATGTCGCAAAGTTTCAAAAACTCCATCACAAAACTCAAAATCCTTAATTTTATATAAATATGTTTTATCTATGTTTATAATTCCATCTCTATCTAAAAAAACTGCCTTATACATTTTACTTTCTCCTTGTGGTATGATAGCAAATTTATAAGAAATATTAAAGTAGTTTATGATAAAATATTTTTAAATATTCAAAAAAGGAGAAAAAATGAAAAAAATTGTTTTAACCTCAATTGTTGTCTTAGCCACTAGTACAGCTTTGATGGCTGGTGTAAACCCAGGTGCTTGTAAAGGCTGTCATGGTCATGCTTGGGAAAAAAAGGCACTTGGAAGATCTGCTATTGTTGCAAACATGACTCACAAAGAGATAGCAAGGGTGCTTATCGCTTATAAAACAACAAAAGAAACAGACGAAATGGTCATGAAAACACAAGTTGCTAGATATTCTAATGATGCTCTAAAGGCATTTGCACAGACTATCGGTAAATAACAAACATTAAAAAGCAAATTATAATTATTTTTTAAAATAAATTATGATAAAATGTAAACCAAATTTTAACAAAGGATAACATATGAAAAAAATTGTTTTAGCTTCTATAGCAACATTAGCTACTGGTTCAGCTTTGATGGCTGCTGCTGTAAACCCAGCTGCATGTGCAGGATGCCATGGTGCTAGTTTTGAGAGACACGCGCTAGGAAGATCTGCAATCGTAAAAGACATGACGCATGCTGAGATTGCATCAGCTCTCAAAGGTTATAAAGTTGGCAAAGGTGGCCCTATGAAAGGTGTCATGAAAGGCCAGGTAGCTAATTATTCTGACGCTGAATTAGAAGCATTTGCTCAAACTATAGGTAAATAATTAACATTATCGCTTGCTTTTACTCAGGTGGGCGATACCCCTTCTCTTTAACTTTTCTTTTTTGTATTATCTCTTTCTTTTTCTCTTCCATCATAATAGCATCCTGCAAAGCTTCATCACTATCAAGCAATGCACCATCTAAAAATTTATTTTTATCATCAAATTGTCCTGTTCTAATTCCCCATAAAAGTGCCCAAAGACCAAATCCACCTAGCAATAAAGAGGCTCCAAGCATCATAGCCACAATCCAAGTGCTCATACTACACTCTCCTTTTGATAAAATTTATTCGCATCGAATTTCCTATTACTAGCAATGAACTAAGCGACATAGAAAGTGCTGCAAAAAGTGGTATAACAAAACCTGCCATCGCTAATGGTATGGTTATGAGATTATATACAAAAGATAATATTAAATTTTCTTTTATGATTCGATATGTTCTTTTGGAAATCAAAAATGCTAAGTAAAGCGAATCAAAAGTATTATTCATCAAAACAACATCACTCACATTTAGTGCTATATCGGCTCCACTTCCCAAAGTTATAGCGATTTCACTTTTACTAAGAGCCAAAGCATCATTGATTCCATCACCTACCATCACTACTTTTTTACCTTTTTCTCTCTCAAGTTCTACCATATTTGCTTTATCTTGTGGAAGCAAAGAGGCGTAAAATTTATCTATTCCCACTTCATCAGATATCTTTTTTGCTACTTTTTCATTATCGCCACTTAGCATCACTACTTCTATGCCTAATTTTTTTATCGCTTTTATAGCATTTTTGGCGTCACTTCTAGCCCTATCTTCCAAGGCAAAAACCGCTACAAGTTCCCCATCAATAGCAAAATAAAATGAACTAAAATCTGCAAAATACTCTTTACATGTAAGCCCATTTTCTCTTAATAAATTTAGATTTCCACCTATCAAAGTATGTTCACCATATCTGGCTTTCATCCCCTTTGCTTCGATGGTTTTGATGTCCGTTAATTCTTTTTTATTTTGTTTCTCATCATCAAAGTATAAGGCTATTGCTTTGCTTATAGGGTGAGTTGAACTTTGAACCAAAGAAAAGAGCAGTGATTTGTCAAACTCTTTTAGATATAAATTTTGCACCATTTTTGGCTGACCCGTGGTTATAGTTCCAGTTTTATCTAGCATCAATACATCACATTTTGCCATAGATTCTAAAAATGAAGATTCCTTAAAGAGTATCCCCTCTTTTGCACCAAGGCCAAGCCCTACGAGTGTAGAAACAGGAGTTGCAAGACCAAGTGCACAAGGACAAGCGATGACTATAACAGAAATTGCCACTATCAACGAGTGCTCAAATGAATTTCCGCCAATGTACCAAAAAATTCCAGTTCCAAAACTAAGTGCTAAAATAGCAGTTGAAAAATATCCAGATATTATATTTGCGATTTTCTCTATCTTTGGTTTTTTATTCATAGAGTCTTCAAGCAAAGAGGTAATTTTACTTAAAACCGAAGAGTTTACATCATTTAATGCTCTATATCTTATGACAGTATCTAAACAAATATATCCGCTCAAGATTTTTTCACCGCTCTTTATGAGA